>NZ_BAAASL010000003.1:0-440535 GCF_039532865.1 Streptomyces luteosporeus | reverse complement strand
GACGGGCTGCATTTCAGCCCGTCCGGCGTTTGAGGACACCGGGCGAAGCCCGGTCCGGGGGTGCTAGGGGGCGCAGCCCCGCTAGGAGACGGGGAGAGGGCGGGACCGGGGCCAGGCCCGCCGCAGGCGCACCCCCGCCGTGCGGCGCGGTTTCGGCCATGAGCGACACTCGCACCATGCCCACCACCCGCCCCGTCACCACCTGGTCCATGGCGCAGACCTCGCCGCAGGACCTGCGCCCGTCCCGCGTGCCGGACTCCTCGTCCGGGATCCGGATCGAACGGGCTGCCGTGCCCTCGCCCGAGTTCAGCCGCTTCCTCTACACCGCCGTGGGCGGCGACATCAGCTGGACCGACCGTCTGCCCTGGTCGTACGCGCGCTGGCAGGAGCACCTGGCCAGGCCGGGCGTGGAGACGTGGGTGGCGTACGAGCACGGGACGCCCGCCGGTTACGTGGAGCTGGACCCGCAGGACGAGGGCGTGGTGGAGATCGTCTACTTCGGCCTGCTGCCCGCCTTCCAGGGGCGCGGCATCGGCGGTCACCTGTTGTCGTGCGGCACCGCGCGGGCCTGGGACCTGGCCGAGCGGTGGCCGGGGCGGGAGGCGACGCGCCGGGTGTGGCTGCACACCTGCAGCAAGGACGGCCCGCATGCGCTCGGCAATTACGAGCGGCGCGGCTTCCGGGTGTTCGAGACCCGTACCGAGGAGGAGCCGGACGTGCCGGCTCCGGGCCCCTGGCCCGGGGCGTAGGAACACCGGCCGCAACCACCAGCCGTCCCGCCATGCGGGACGGCTTTTCTCGCCATTCGGACAACAGTGGACTGGCCGAAGAGCGTCGTGCAACGCTTCCGCCATGTCCCGAGCTGGAATAGCCTTGGTGACCCGACGTCACATCGACCTCTGCCGCATGTCCAGCGCCATGTGTCCGGCGGGCTGACAGTCACAGCGCCGCCGTTTTCACGCCCTCGTTGCCACCGCTGCCGGCGAGGCGCTTCTGCACTTCCTCCCGTTGTTCCCGTTTTCTGCCGCCGCCTTTCTCCACCTTTCCCCTGCCTTCCCGATCGGCATGTGCGGACATTTAAGGACATTTCACCATGACTGACAGCACCCCTCACCGCGCCACGGCTCCGCCCCGGCGCAAGGCCGGCCGCCACCGGGGCGAAGGCCAGTGGGCCGTCGGTCACTTCACGCCGCTCAATGCGAACGAGCAGGTCAAGAAGGACGACGACGGTCTCAATGTGCGGACACGCATTGAGACGATCTACTCCAGGACCGGCTTCCACTCCATCGACCCCGCCGACCTGCGCGGCCGGATGCGCTGGTGGGGCCTGTACACCCAGCGCAAGCCGGGGATCGACGGCGGGAAGACGGCGGTCCTCGCGCCCGAGGAGCTGGACGACGAGTACTTCATGCTGCGGGTGCGCATCGACGGCGGCCGGCTGACCACCGCCCAGCTGCGCGTCGTCGGCGAGGTCTCCCAGGAGTTCGCCCGCGGCACCGCCGACATCACCGACCGGCAGAACATCCAGTACCACTGGATCCGCATCGAGGACGTGCCGGAGATCTGGCGCCGGCTGGAGGCCGTGGGCCTGTCCACCACCGAGGCGTGCGGGGACACCCCCCGGGTGATCCTGGGCTCGCCGGTCGCGGGCATCGCCGAGGACGAGATCGTCGACGGCACCTGGGCCGTGGAGGAGATCCACCGCCGCGTCGTGGGCAACCCCGCGTTCTCCAACCTGCCGCGCAAGTTCAAGTCCGCGGTCTCCGGCTCGCCCCTGCTGGACGTGGCGCACGAGATCAACGACGTGGCCTTCGTCGGCGTGCGCCACCCCGAGCACGGCCCGGGCTTCGACGTGTGGGTGGGCGGCGGGCTGTCGACCAACCCCAGGATCGGCGAACGGCTGGGCGCCTGGGTGCCGTTGGAGGAGGTGCCGGACGTCTTCGAGGGCGTCATCGGCATTTTCCGCGACCACGGCTACCGCCGGCTGCGCAATCGAGCCCGGCTGAAGTTCCTCCTCGCCGACTGGGGTGCCGAGCGCTTCCGGCAGGTGCTGGAGGAGGAGTACCTGCACCGCAAGCTCCTCGACGGCCCGCCCCCGCCGCAGCCGCTCGCCCGCTGGCGCGACCACGTGGGGGTGCACCGGCAGCAGGACGGCCGCTTCTACGTCGGGTTCGCCCCGCGCGTCGGCCGCGTCGACGGCGCGACGCTGACGAAGATCGCCGAACTGGCCGAGAGCCACGGCTCGCAGCGCGTGCGCACCACCGCCGAACAGAAGATGATCGTGCTCGACGTGCCCGAGGACCGGGTGGAGCCGCTGGTGGCGGGCCTGGAGGCGCTGGACCTGCGGGTGAGCCCCTCGCCGTTCCGGCGCGGGACGATGGCATGCACCGGCATCGAGTTCTGCAAGCTCGCCATCGTCGAGACCAAGGCGCGCGGCGCCGCGCTCGTCGAGGAACTCGAGCGCCGGCTGCCGGAGTTCGACGAGCCGCTGACCATCAACATCAACGGCTGCCCCAACGCCTGCGCCCGCATCCAGGTCGCGGACATCGGTCTCAAGGGCCAGCTCGTGACCGACGACGCCGGCCGTCAGGTCGAGGGCTTCCAGGTGCACCTGGGCGGCGCGCTGGGCCTCGAGGCCGGCTTCGGCCGCAAGGTGCGCGGGCTGAAGGTCACCTCCGACGACCTGGCCGACTACATCGAGCGCGTGCTGCGCCGCTACCTCGGCCGGCGCGCCGACGGCGAGCGGTTCGCCCAGTGGGTGGCGCGGGCGCAGGAGGCGGATCTGTCATGAGCGAGCGCGCGGCACCCTTCTACTGCCCCTACTGCGGCGACGAGGACCTGCGCCCGGGCGAGCAGGGCCACGGCGCCTGGCAGTGCGCGGCCTGCAACCGCGCCTTCAAGCTGGCGTTCCTGGGCCTGCTCGCCCGGGGCACGGCCGGCGCGGCCCACCGGGAGGAGCGATGAGCGAGCTGCGGGAACTGGCCGAGCGGGCGGGCCGGGAACTGGAGGAGGCCCCGGCGCAGGAGATCCTGCGCTGGGCCGCCGAGACCTTCGGCGAACGGCTGTGCGTGACCGCGTCGATGGCCGACGCGGTGGTCGCCCACCTCGCCGCACGCGTCCGGCCCGGCATCGACGTGCTCTTCCTCGACACCGGCTACCACTTTCCCGAGACCATCGGCACGCGGGACGCGGTGGCCGCCGTCATGGACGTCACCGTCGTCACGCTCACTCCGCGGCAGTCCGTGGCCGAGCAGGACGCGGCGTACGGGCCCCGGCTGCACGAGCGCGACCCGGATCTGTGCTGCCGGCTGCGCAAGGTCGAGCCGCTGCGGGCGGGCCTGGCCGGCTACGACGCGTGGGCGACGGGCCTGCGCCGCGACGAGTCCCCCACCAGGGCGCACACGCCGGTGGTCGGCTGGGACGCCCGGCGGCACAAGGTCAAGGTCGCGCCCATCGCCCGCTGGACGCAGGCGGACGTCGACGCCTACGTCGCCGAGCACGGCGTCCTGGTCAACCCCTTGCTGATGGACGGCTACGCCTCCGTCGGCTGTGCCCCGTGCACCCGCCGCACGGCCGCCGGCGAGGACGTACGCGCCGGCCGCTGGTCGGGCACCGGTAAGACCGAGTGCGGGCTGCACGGATGACCGCACGGGACCACCGCACGACACGACGGGGAGATCGACGAACATGACGGGCGCCACCGTGTGGCTGACCGGCCTGCCGAGCGCGGGCAAGACGACCATCGCCCGCTCGCTCGCCGAGCGGCTGCGCGGCGAGGGACACCGGGCCGAGGTGCTCGACGGCGACGAGATCCGGGAGTTCCTCTCCGCCGGCCTCGGCTTCTCCCGCGCGGACCGGGACACCAACGTCCGCCGCATCGGCTTCGTCGCCCGGCTGCTGGCCGGGCACGGGGTGACGGTGCTCGTCCCGGTCATCGCGCCGTACGCGGATGCGCGGGAGGCCGTACGCAAACAGCACCAGGCGCACGGCACTCCGTACCTGGAGGTGCACGTGGCGACGCCGGTCGAGGTGTGCTCGGCGCGCGACGTCAAGGGGCTGTACGCGCGGCAGGCGGCCGGCGAGATCAGCGGGCTGACCGGGGTCGACGACCCCTACGAGGCGCCCGAGGCGCCGGACCTGCGCATAGCCGCGCACGAGCAGGGTGTCGGGGAGTCGGTCGCGGCGGTGCACGCGCTGCTGGTGGAGCGGGGGCTGATATGAGCATCGAGCCGATCGGGGGCGCGGGCGACACGCCGTACGCCCTGTCGCACCTGGACGCGCTGGAGTCGGAGGCGGTGCACGTCCTGCGGGAGGTGGCCGGGGAGTTCGAGCGGCCGGTGATCCTCTTCTCGGGCGGCAAGGACTCCATCGTGATGCTGCACCTCGCGCTGAAGGCGTTCGTGCCCGCGCCGGTGCCCTTCGCGCTGCTGCACGTGGACACCGGGCACAACTTCGACGAGGTCCTCGCCCACCGCGACCGCACGGTCGCCGAGCACGGGCTGCGGCTGCACGTGGCCTCGGTGCAGGACTACATCGACCGCGGCGAGCTGCGCGAGCGCCCCGACGGCACGCGCAACCCGCTGCAGACCGTGCCGCTGCTGGACGCCATCGCCCGCCACCGCTTCGACGCCGTCCTCGGTGGCGGCCGGCGGGACGAGGAGAAGGCGCGGGCCAAGGAGCGGGTGTTCTCCCTGCGCGACGAGTTCGGCGGCTGGGACCCGCGCCGCCAGCGCCCGGAGCTGTGGCAGCTGTACAACGGCCGCCACTCCCCCGGCGAGCACGTACGGGTCTTCCCGCTGTCGAACTTCACCGAGCTGGACGTGTGGCAGTACATCGCCCGCGAGCGGATCGAGCTGCCGTCGATCTACTACGCGCACGAGCGCGAGGTCTTCGCCCGCGACGGCATGTGGCTGGCCCCCGGCGCGTGGGGCGGCCCGCGGGACGGAGAGCGCCTGGAGAGACGGCGGGTGCGCTACCGCACGGTCGGCGACATGTCGTGCACCGGGGCCGTCGACTCCGAGGCGGCCACCGTCGAGGCCGTCATCACCGAGATCGCCGCCTCCCGGCTCACCGAACGGGGTGCGACCCGGGCCGACGACAAGCTGTCGGAGGCCGCGATGGAGGACCGCAAGCGCGAGGGGTACTTCTAGCCATGAGCACACTGTCCGACACCGGCGCACCGGCCTCGCTGCTGCGCTTCGCCACCGCCGGCTCCGTCGACGACGGCAAGTCCACCCTGGTGGGGCGGCTGCTGCACGACTCCCGGTCGGTGCTCGCCGACCAGCTGGAGGCCGTCGAACACGCCTCGCGCAGCCGCGGCCACGACGCCGTGGACCTGGCACTGCTGACCGACGGGCTGCGCGCCGAGCGCGAGCAGGGCATCACCATCGACGTGGCCCACCGCTACTTCGCCACCGCCCGCCGCCGCTTCGTGCTCGCCGACACCCCCGGGCACGTGCAGTACACGCGCAACATGGTCACCGGTGCCTCCACCGCGGAGCTGGCCCTGGTGCTCGTCGACGCCCGCAACGGCGTGGTCGAGCAGACCCGCCGGCACGCCGCGGTCGCCGCCCTGCTGCGGGTGCCGCACGTGGTGCTGGCCGTCAACAAGATGGACCTCGTCGGCTACGAGGAGGCCGCGTTCGCGAAGATCGCCGAGGAGTTCGGCGCGTACGCCGCCTCGCTCGGGGTGCCGGAGGTGACCGCGATCCCCATCTCGGCGCTCGCCGGCGACAACGTGGTCCATCCTTCCGCGCACATGGACTGGTACGGCGGCCCCACCGTGCTGGAGCACCTGGAGTCGGTCCCCGTGGTCGCCGACCCCTCCGCGGAGCCCGCGCGCTTCCCCGTGCAGTACGTCATCCGCCCGCAAAGCGCCGAACACCGCGACTACCGCGGCTACGCCGGCCAGATCGCCGCCGGCGTGCTGCGCACCGGCGATGCGGTCACCGTGCTCCCCTCGGGCCGTACGACGACGGTCGCCGGCATCGACGCGCTGGGCCACCCCGTGGACATCGCCTGGGCACCGCAGTCGGTCACCGTGCGCCTGGCAGACGACCTCGACGTCGCGCGCGGCGACCTCATCGCGCCGGCGGCCGCCGCGCCCGCCGTGACCCGCGACGTCGAGGCCACCGTGTGCCACCTGGCCGACCGGCCGCTGCGCCCGGGCGACCGGGTGCTGCTCAAGCACACCACCCGGACCGTCAAGGCGGTGGTCAAGGCCGTGCCCTCCCGGCTGACCCTGGAGGACCTCTCCGACCACCCCGACCCCGGCGAGCTGCGCTCGAACGACATCGGGCGCGTGGTGCTGCGCACCGCAGAACCGCTGGCGCTGGACGCGTACGCCGACTCGCGGCGCACCGGCTCCTTCCTGCTGATCGACCCGGCCGACGGCACCACGCTCACCGCCGGCATGGCCGGTGCGGCCTTCGCGTCGCCCGCGGCCGCGGGCACGGCCGCCGACGACGAGGGCTGGGACTTCTGACGATGCACGGACGGGGGGCGGACGTCCTCGCGGCGTTCACGGACGTCTTCGCGACGTTCCACAAGGAGGGCGGCCGCATCGGCAGCGGCTCGCTCGGCAGCGGCCAGGGCGGGGTCGGGCGATGTGCGTGCTGCGGCGCGCCGCGCCGCTGACCCCCGCCCCTGCGGGTCGCCCGCTTGTCGTCCCCCACCGCCGGACCCACCCGACGAGAGGATGTCCCCTCGTGTCCGCTGCCCCCCACCGCCGGCTGCTGCCGGCACTCGCCGCCGTCCCCCTGCTCCTGACCGCGCTCGGCGCCTGCGGCTACGGCTCCGCCAAGGACTCCGGCACCGCGGCCGGATCCGGCGCCGCCGGTGCGCAGAAGCTCTCCACCGGCACCGTGCGCCTGGGCTACTTCCCCAACATCACCCACGCCACGCCGCTCGTCGGCGAACAGGAAGGGATCCTCCAGAAGGAGCTGGGCGGCACCAAGGTGCGCTCGACGACGTTCAACGCCGGCCCCTCCGAGATCGAGGCGCTCAACGCCGGCTCGATCGACATCGGCTGGATCGGCCCGTCGCCGGCGATCAACGGCTACGTCAAGTCGGGCGGAAAGAACCTGCGGATCGTCGCCGGGTCGGCCTCGGGCGGGGTGAAGCTGGTGGTCGACCCCAAGAAGATCGGCTCGCCGGAGGACGTCAAGGGCAAGCGGATCGCCACCCCGCAGAAGGGCAACACCCAGGACGTGGCGTTCCTCAACTGGGCCGCCGGACAGGGCTGGAAGATCGACCCGCAGAGCGGCAAGGGGGACGTCTCGGTCGTCCGTACGGACAACAAGGTCGTGCCCGACGCCTTCACGTCCGGCTCCGTCGACGGCGCGTGGGTGCCGGAGCCGACGGCCTCGAAGCTGGTCTCCGAGGGTGGCAAGGTGCTGCTGGACGAGAGCACGCTGTGGCCGGACCGGAAGTTCGTGATCACCAATGTGATCGTCTCGCAGAAGTTCCTCGACGCGCACCCGGACGTGGTGGAGGCCGTGCTGCGCGGATCCGTGAAGACGAACGCCTGGATCGCCGCCCACCCGGAGCAGGCCAAGGCGTCGGCGAACGCGGCGCTGAAGCGGCTGAGCGGCAAGGGGCTGCCCGCCGAGGTGCTCGACCCGGCCTGGCAGTCGCTGGCCACCACCGACGACCCGCTGGCCGCCACCCTGCGGGCGGAGGCGGACCACGCCGTCACCGCCGGCCTGCTCGACAAGCCGGATCTGACCGGCATCTACGACCTGACCCTGCTCAACAAGGTGCTCAAGGCACAGGGCCGGCCCGCGGTCGACGCGGCCGGGCTCGGAAAGCAGTGATCCCGTGCACGCGGCAGTAGGGGCGCGCATGCCCGTCCGCACACCAGGAGGTGACCGGATGACCCCGGCGCTGACCACCGGCACACCGGAGCCGGCCGTCGTCGACGACGGCGCACCGGCGGCCGTCCGCATCGACCATGTCCGCAAGAGCTTCGGCCACGGGGGCCGCGGCCGCACCGGCGGGGACGTCCCCGTGCTGGAGGACATCACCCTCGACGTCCGCCCCGGCGAATTCGTGTGCCTGCTCGGGGCGTCCGGCTGCGGCAAGTCGACGCTGCTCAACCTGGTCGCCGGCCTGGACCGGCCCAGCGGCGGCAGCATCCGCGTGCCCGGCGGCCGGCCGGCGCTGATGTTCCAGGAGCACGCGCTGTTCCCGTGGCTGACCGCCGGCCGCAACGTCGAACTCGCCCTGCGGCTGCGCGGGGTGCCCCGGGCCGACCGCCGCCCCGAGGCCGAGCGGCTGCTGCAGCTCGTCCGGCTGGGCGACGCGTACGGCAAGCGGGTGCACGAGCTGTCCGGCGGGATGCGCCAGCGCGTGGCCCTCGCCCGGGCGCTGGCGCAGGACAGCCGGGTGCTGCTGATGGACGAGCCGTTCGCGGCGCTCGACGCCATCACCCGCGACGTGCTGCACCACGAACTGACCCGCATCTGGTCGGAGACGAACGTGTCGGTGCTGTTCGTCACCCACAACGTGCGCGAGGCCGTGCGCCTGGGCCAGCGGGTGGTGCTGCTCTCCTCCCGGCCGGGCCGGGTGGTGCGCGAGTGGACGGTGGACATCCCGCAGCCGCGCCGCATCGAGGACGCGGCGGTGGCCGAGCTCTCCGTCGAGATCACCGAGGAGCTGCGAAGGGAGATCCGCCGCCATGGCCGCCAGCAGTAAGGCCCCGGGCACCACCGCCGAGCCGGACGTCGCCGGCCTGGAGGCGGGCCTGGACGCCCTGGACACCGTCCAGGTCCGCCGCATCCCCCTGCGCCAGGTGCTGCTGGGCAAGGTGCTGCCGCCGGTGGTGGCGGTGGTGCTGGTGCTCGTGGTGTGGAAGCTGCTGGTGCTGGCTCACGTCACCGACGACTACAAACTGCCCGACCCCGGCGCCGTCTGGCACAGCCTGCGCGCCCTGTGGCTGAACGGCACGCTCCTCGGCATCATCTGGACCAGCGTCTCGCGCGGCCTGCTGGGCTTCGCCGCCGCCCTGGCGCTCGGCACCCCGCTGGGGCTGCTGGTGGCCAGGGTGCCGGTGGTACGGGCCGCCCTGGGACCCGTCCTCTCCGGGCTGCAGTCGCTGCCCTCGGTCGCCTGGGTGCCCGCCGCCGTCATCTGGCTGGGCATCACCGACTCCGCGATGTACGCGGTGATCCTGCTCGGCGCGGTGCCCTCCATCGCCAACGGCCTGGTCTCCGGCATCGACCAGGTGCCGCCGCTGTACCTGCGGGCCGGCCGCACCCTGGGCGCCACCGGACTGCGCGGGGCGCGCCACGTACTGCTGCCGGCCGCCCTGCCCGGCTACATCGCCGGGCTCAAGCAGGGCTGGGCCTTCTCCTGGCGGTCGCTGATGGCGGCCGAACTCATCGCCTCCTCCCCCGATCTGGGGCTGGGCCTGGGGCAGTACCTGGAGAACGCCCGCACCGACTCCGACATGCCGGGGGTGCTGCTGGGCATCGCGCTCATCCTGTTCGTGGGCATCGCCATCGACCTCGCCGTCTTCAGCCCCCTGGAGCGGCGGGTCCTGCGCGGCCGCGGGCTGGCGGCGGCGCGGTGACGAGAGGTCCGGCGACGAGACATCCGGCGACGAGGCGCCCGGTGCTGGTGCTCGTCGCCCACGGCAGCCGCGATGCCCGGCACGCGGCCACCGTCCGGGCGCTGCGCCGCCGCGTCGCGGCGCGGCGGCCGGGGCTGCGGGTCGAGGTGGGCTTCCTCGACTTCTGCGCCCCGCCGGTGGGCCGGGTGCTCGAAGACCTCGCGGCGCAGGGCGTACGGGAGGCGGTCGCGCTGCCCCTGCTGCTGACCCGCGCCTTCCACGCCCGGACCGACGTCCCCTCCGCCCTGGCCCCGGCGGCCGCCCGGCTGCCGCAGCTGACGGTGCGCCAGGCGGACGTCCTGGGCCCCTCCGCCCTGCTGACCGCCGCCCTGGAGCGGCGGCTGCACGAGGCCGGGGCCGGCCTGGCACCCGGCGCACGACGCTCGACCGGGGTCGTCCTGGCCTCGGCGGGCTCCACCGACCCGGAGGCGAACGCGGTGATCGCAGAAATCGCGCGGGAGTGGCGGCGAACCGGTCGATGGTTCGCCGTGCGGCCCGCGTTCGCCTCCGCCCGCTCCCCCCGGACCGAGGACGCCGTCCGCGCCCTGCGCGCGTCCGGCGCCCGCCGGGTGGCCGTGGCGCCCTACGTCCTGGCCCCCGGCCTGCTGCCGGACCGCATCGCCGCGGGCGCCCGGGCCGCGGGGGCCGACGTCCTGGCGGACGTCCTGGGCCCGGCGCCCGAAGTCGCCGACCTGGTGCTGCGCCGCTACGACCGCGCAGCGACGGCCGCACCGGGCCCCGTAAGGGGCGCGGGGAACTGCGCGATCGGCCACTGACGGCCCGCAGTCGACGATCTGCAGGTGCGTCGTGGCTTGTCGCGCCCACGCGGCGGAGCCGCAAATCAACACTGCCCCGCGCCCCTACGGGGCGCCCGCTTACGGGGCGCCCGCACCGCGTAGCCGCTCGGCCTGGCTGCGGCCCACCTCCGTGCCGCGGGCGAGGTAGTCGCCGATGAGGGCGAGCTGCTCGTCGCTGTAGCGCTCGAGGACGTCGCGGAACGCCGTCCCCGGAACCTCCCAGGCGTTCCCGATGCGCTCCGCCGCCCCGGGGGCCATGGCCACCAGCGCGCGGCGGCGGTCGGCCGGATCGGTACGGCGCTCGACCAGCCCGGCCCTGGCCAGGCGGTCGACGAGCCGGGTGGCCGAGCCGGGTGTCAGCCCGGTGAGCCGGGCGACCTCGCCGGTGGTCAGGGGGCCGGACGCCAGGTCGAGCAGGCTGATGCACTGCAGATCGGTGGGGTGCAGACCGAGGTGGTCGGCGAGGGCCTGGTTGAACAGGGTCCACGCGGCGTAGTGCCGGCGGCTCTCGTCGGCGATCCGTCCCAGCAGTTCCGCCCGTTCGGTCACCTGGAATCCATCCTTCCGGGTCGCTTCTCGGATAAATACTTGCGTGGCGCAATATGAGCGCCGCACAATCTTTGGCATGACGATTCTAGTGACCGGAAGCCGCGGCCGCGTCGGCCGCACCCTCATCGACCTCCTCCACGACCGCGGCCTCGCCGTGCGCGCCGTCTCCCGCAAGCCCGAGGAGCTCCAGCTGCCCGACGGCGTCGAGCGGGCCCGCCTCTCCCTCGACGAACCGCAGACCTTCGCCGACGCACTGCGCGGCGTCACCGCCGTCTTCCTCTACGCGGAGCCCTCCCACATCGACGTCTTCCTCAAGGAAGCCGTCGCCGCGGGCGTCCAGCACATCGTGCTGCTCTCCTCCACCACCGTCCTCGCCCCCGGCGCCGCGACCGACCCCATCGGCCGCCACCACTGGGAAGCCGAACAGGCCCTCATCGCCGCCCCCGTGACGGCGACCCTCCTGCGCCCGGGCTCCTTCGCCACCAACGCCCTCGGCTGGGCCCCCGCCATCGCCGCCGGCAGCCCGCTGCGCCTGCCGTACCCCGACGCCCACACCGACCCCATCCACGAGAAGGACATCGCCGAGGCCGCCCTGGCCGCTCTGACCGACCCCCGCCCCGTGGGCGGCGCGTACGAGCTGTCGGGCCCCGAGTCCCTCACCTTCCGCCAGCAGGCCGAGGCCATCGGCCGGGCCACGGGCCGGGACGTCACGATCGAAACCGTGACGCCGCAGGAGTGGAAGCAGGACGTGTCCGCCTTCATGCCGGGCGCGTTCGCGGACGCCCTGCTGGACGCCTGGGCGGCCGGGGTCGGCCACCCCCAGCCCGTACGCCCCGGCGTCCAGCAGCTGACGGGCCACCCGGCCCGCTCCTTCGCGAGCTGGGCCGAGGACCACGCGGCGGACTTCACGGCTGCCGGCTGAGCAGCGCCAGAAGGTTGGCGACGGCGGAGAGAAGGGCGGCCAGGTCGGAGAGGGAGCAGGCGGGCTCGCCGTCCTTCCGCGCCGTCACGACGACTGCGGTGAGAAGAACGACTGCTGCAATCAGGTTCGCTGTCATGAAGCGAACTTCGCCGATCATGCGTTCGCCGGCGTTCGCGCGTACGAAGATGAACGCATGAGTGAGGCTCTGGCCCAATTGGCAGCCCGGCTGCGCCTGTTGCGCATGGAGAAGAAGCTGACGTACGTGGCACTGGAGCGCCGCTCGGGCCTGGGCCACACCACCGTCAGCCAGGCCCTCAACGGCCGCAAGGTGCCCACGGAGGCCACCTTGGTGTCCCTGGCGAAGGCGCTCGGCGCCGACGCCGGCGCCCTGATGGTGCTGCGGGACCGGGCGGCCGCGGAGGCGGCCCCGGTCGCCGCCCGGCAACCGAGCGACGAGGACGCGGCGTTCGAGGAGCGCTACCACGACTACATCGTCGAGCGGCACAGCCGCCTGACCATCGTGGGCCTCGACCTCCAGGGCCCCCAGGCCGCCTGCTGGCCCCTGGACACCGCCTACCTCAGCCTGGAACTGGCCGTCCGCCGGGACGGGCCCGAGGCCTTCGAGGGCCACGGCCCCGGCACCGTCGTCGAACGAGCCGAACAGGCCCTCGCCGGCAGGCAGCGCACCCTCGTGCGCGGCCTGGCCGGCAGCGGCAAGACCACACTCCTGCAATGGCTCGCCGTCATCGCCGCCCGCGGCAACCCGCCCGAGCCCCTGGCCCACCTGCGCGGCCTGATCCCCTTCGTCCTCCCCCTGCGCACGCTCGACCTGCAGAGCGCACTGCCGAGCTCGCACCGCTTCCTGGAGGCCACGCGCAGCGCCCTCGCCTCGTCCCAGCCCCTCGGCTGGGCGGACCGGGTCCTGGCCGCCGGACGCGGCCTGATCCTCGTCGACGGCATCGACGAGGTACCGGGACACCGGCGCGAGCAGACGCGGGAGTGGCTGCGCGACCTGCTGGCCGCCTACCCCCGCTCGCACTTCATGGTCACGACCCGCCCCTCGGCCGTCCCCGAGCGCTGGCTGGACGGCTCCGGCTTCACGGAACTGACCGTACGGCCGATGAACCGCAAGGACGTCTTCGTCTTCGCCCGCCGCTGGCACGCGGCGGCCGGAGCCGGATCCGCACTCGAAGACCGCTTCAAGGACGCGGTACGCGCCCAGCCGGCGCTCGCCCAACTGGCCACCACGCCCCTGATGTGCGCGCTGATGTGCGCCCTCCACCGCGACCGCCACGGCCACCTGCCGCGCAGCCGCACGGAACTGTACGAGGCGGCACTGGCGATGCTGCTGGTACGACGCGACGACGAGCGCGGCATAGAAGCCCCGGAGGGCATCAGCCTCACGTACCCGGAGGCGGTGCAACTGCTGCAGCGGCTGGCGTACTGGCTCATTCGCAACGGGCAGGCGGCGATGGACGTGCGCGACGCGCTGACCGTCATGCAGGAGGCCCTGCCGTCGATGGCGTCGGTGGCCCGGCAGGGCAACCCGGAACAGGTGCTCCGGCACCTGCTGACCCGCAGCGGCCTGCTACGGCAGCCGTCGGCCGACACCATCGACTTCGTGCACCGCACGTTCCAGGACTACCTGGGCGCGAAGGCGGCGGTGGAGGCCCGCGACCTGGGGGTCCTGGCCGGCCACGCCCACGACGACCAGTGGGAAGACGTCATCCGCATGGCCGTCGCCCACGCGCGCCCGGCGGAACGCGCCACGCTGCTGCGTCGCGTCATCGCCCGCGGCGACCGCACGGCCAAGCACGGCACGCGGCTGCACCTGCTGGCGATGGCCTGCCTGGAACAGGCGACGGAGCTGGACCCGGAGGTCCGGGCGGCGGTGGAGCAACGCGGGGCGGCGCTGCTGCCGCCGCGCAGCTCGCGCGAGGCGGAACAACTGGCCCGGGTGGGCCCGGTGGTGCTCGGGCTGCTGCCGGGGCCGGAGGGGCTGGAGGAGGACGAGGCAGTGGCCGTCGTCGAGACGGCCAGCGCCGTAGGCGGAGATGCTGCATTGGCTTTACTCAAGCGGTACCGCATGGTTCCCGGTGTGGCCCGCTTTCTGGCCGATGCGAGGAGTTCCTTCGACGCGCGGGAATTCGCAGAAGAAATCCTGGAGCACCTGCCGGCGAACTGCCGCGTCGTGGTCAGGGACCACGACGCCCTGCACCTGCTTCCCCGTCTTCCGCAGAAGTCCTGGATCGGTTTCGCCGGTGATTTCTCGGCCGACGAGATGGTCCACGCGACCACCCCCGCCGAAGTGCAGAGGCTCGAGATATTCAGCAACACCCGCTTGGACGAGCTCGACTTCCTTCGACAGTTCGACGCCCTGCAGGAACTCATCCTGTCATCGACACCACTGGTTCAGGATCTGGGGCCGCTCGACGGGAGCGCTCTCAAGCACCTGCGTCTATGGCATCCGGCCGGCCGTCTCCTCGGTACGCTCAGCGAGCTGCCCGCCTTGGAGCGGCTCAGTCTGAACCCGCCTTTTCAGCACTTCGAGGCAGGCCTGCTCCCCCGCCTACCGGCGCTCCGAGGACTGCACATCACCAGCAGCAGCCTTGCTGACGGCCCACAGTTCAGGGGAATCTCCGAGCTCACTGGCCTTACTTCCCTGACGGTCCCTGCATGGGGCATTCCTGAGCCGGCACGGGAAGAACTCACCGCTCTGCCCTCCCTGTCGGCACTGGACATCCTGGATCAGGACGCACTCCGTCTCGAAGCGAGCCCTCCCTTACCGGCCATACGGCAACTGACGCTGACCTGGCCCAGGGGACTCACGTCGGTCGAGCCGATCGTCAAGGTTTTCCCTGGCCTCCAGGAACTGGAGATCATCTACTACGAGGCGGCCACCAAACCCTCCGGCGCCACCCTCGACCTCACCCCCCTCGCCGGCACCGCCGGCCTCCGCATCACCGTCCGCAACGCGCACCGCGTCACCGGCCTCGACCGCTTCCCGCCCGGGGCGGTGACCCTCTCGCCCCGCCCCCGCCCCTGAGCTACGCCGTCTCCGCCGCCGTACCGACCCCCAGGGCGACGAGCACGCCGCCCGTCACAAGCTCCAGGTTGCGGTTGACGCGCGGGCGGCGCAGCCATGTCAGGGCTCGGGTGGCGCCGAGGGTCACCAGGAGGAGCCACGCCGCCGCGATGACCGCGTCCAACACGCCGAAGAGCAGCGTCGGCGCGAGCAGGGACGAGGAGTCGTCCGGCAGGAACTGGGGGACGACGGCCACGAAGAAGACGCCCACCTTGGGGTTGAGCAGGCAGCTCATCAGGCCCTGGCGGAAGGCGCCGGTCACCTCGGGAGCCGGCTCCGGCTCCGGCATCCGCGGCGCAGTGGCTCGCCGCTGGGCCCACAGGGCCTGCGCGCCGAGGAAAACGAGGTAGGCGGCCCCCGCGAGGCGGACGACCGTGAAGGCCGCTTCCCAGCGTTGGAGCGCGGCCGCCAGGCCGAGGGCCGCGGCGACGCCCCAGGCCAGGGAGCCGATCGCGGCGCCGAGGGCCGTGGTGGCACCGGCCCTGCGGCCGCCGCGCAGGCAGTTGCGCAGGACGAGCAGCGTGTCGGGGCCGGGGGCCATGGTCACCAGGAGGGAGAAGAGCGTGAAGCCGATGATCGCACTTGCCATACCTGTCGAGCGTAGCGGCCGCCGCACCCCGTGGGGGTTGGGTACGGCGGCCGATGGGGAGCGACCGTACCAGGGGGCCGGGCGGGCCCGGGGCGCGACGACCCGCGCACCCGCCCGGCAGAACCGTTTCGGCCATCCTGCTGTGCCGCAGCCGCCCCGTCCGGGGGACACTGGGTCAGGCACCTGTACGAAAGGCGGACGTGGGACCGGTGGAGACGGCGGAGACTTCGGCATGCACGGAACCGTTCACGGAACAGCGGGCCCGCGAATTGCTCGCGGCGTCCGGCGCCCCCCTTCCGGCGGCGGAGGCGACACTGCTCTCCCTCGGCGAGAACGCGGTCTTCGCGTCCGGCGGGCTCGTGGCCAAGGTGGGCCGGGACGCTTCGTTGCAGGAGCGGGCGGAGCGCGAGGTCCGTATCGCCTCCTGGCTGACGGAGTGCGGCGTCCCGGCGGTACGGGCCGCGGAGCCGGACGTCCGGGTGGCCGGCGGGCACCCGGTGACCGTGTGGCACCGGGTGCCGGCGGCCGGGCGTCCCGCGGATCCGGCCGATCTGGCGCAGTTGCTGCGCCAGGTGCACGCCCTGCCGGCGCCGGACTTCGCTCTTCCGCACCGTGACCTGCTGGGCGGGGTCGAGCGGTGGCTGCGGCTGGCCGGGGACGCGATCGATCCGGCCGACGCCGACTACCTGCGCGAGCGCCGCGACGGCTTCGCCTCGGCGGCGGCCGCGCTCGTGCCGCATCTGCCGCCGGGTCCGATCCACGGCGACGCGCTGCCGCGCAACGTGCACGTGGGCCCGGACGGGCCGGTGCTGGTCGACCTGGAGACGTTCGCCACGGATCTGCGCGAGCACGACCTGGTGGTGATGGCGCTCAGCCACGACCGCTACGGCCTGGGCGCGGACGCGTACCACTCCTTCGTGCACACCTACGGCTGGGACGTGCGCGAGTGGGAGGGGTGCGCGGTGCTGCGCGGGGCGCGGGAGACGGCGAGCTGTGCCTGGGTCGCCCAGCATGCGCCGGGCAATCCGGCGGCCCGGGTGGAGTTCGACCGCCGGGTCGCCTCGCTGCGGGAGGGCGACCCGACGGTGCGCTGGTATCCCTTCTAGGGCAGGCTGCCGCCGCGTGGGCGCGACGGGCCATCGACGGCCCGCAGCCGACACGCCGCCGCGGGGCCCGGGCGAAGGACGGCACTTCATCCGCGGGCGCTTCGTGGCGCGTCGCGCCCGCGCGGCGGCGCCGCAGATCGACGCTGCCCCGCGCCCCTACCGGGGCACCGTGGCGGCGGTGAGTCCCCCGGGCCGGCGTACGGGCCATTGGGGGTCGACGACGGCGTCCGCGCCGGCGCCGCCCTGGCGGCGCAGCCAGCGCTGGTAGCCGTCGGCCCACTGGGCGTACCACTCCACCTGGGCGCGGTGCAGCTCCCACGGCGCGTACCGGGCGGTGCGCGCATGGCGTACGGCTATGGCGCGGGCGACGCGCACCGCGGCCAGGGCGTCGGCTCCGGCCTCGTGCGCCGACTCCAGCTCCACCCCGTACTCCCGGCAGACCGCTTCGAGGGTGCGCCGGCCCTTGCGGTAGCGGTCGACGGCCCGGTCGATGGTGTAGGGGTCGACGACGGGCCCGGCCTCGCCGCCGAGCCGCTCGGCGAGCGGGGGCAGGGCGTGCCGGCGCAGCTCGGCTTCGAGCAGGGTGAGGTCGAAGGAGGCGTTGTAGGCGACGACGGGTGTGCCGGCGCGCCAGTGGGCGGTCAGGGCGGCGGCGACCTCCTCGACCACGTCGGGTGCGGGGCGGCCCTGGGCGCGGGCCCGCTCGCTGGTGATGCCGTGGATGGCCGCGGCCTCGTCCGGTATGGCGACGCCCGGGTCGGCCAGCCACAGCCGGCGGTCCGTCACCTGCCCGCCGTGGGTGTGGACCACGGCCGCGGTGACGATGCGGGCGTGCTGCGGGTCGGTGCCGGTGGTCTCCAGGTCGAAGCCGACGAGCGGCCCCTCGTGCCAGGGCATGTGTGTCCCCCTTCGGTGGTGCTTCCCCCGTTTGGTGCACCAGCCTCGCACGGGCCACTGACAACGCGGGCGCGCGCCCGCCGCCGGCGGCCCGCCGCGTCGGTCAGGAGACGGGCCGGGAGTCCTCCCAGACGCTCTCGAACTCCTCGCGGTAGGTGGCGAAGAGCCCGCCGTCGTCGTCGGCCGGCCGGCCGTCGCGCAGCAGGTTCCGTCCGTTGCCGCCGCGCAGGACGAGCACCGGTGACTCCATGCCGCGCGCCTTGCGCAGGTAGGACTGCACCACGGCGAGCCCGTCGGGGCCGTCGCCGTTGACGAGGTAGGCGGTGAAGCGGGGGGTCTCGTCGAAGACGCGGATCTCGAAGGAGGAGGGGTCGCGCAGGGCGGCGCGCACCCGCCGCATGTGGATGATGTTCATCTCCACCGAGCGGCTCATCTCGCCCTTCTTGATGCCCAGTTCCCGCTCGCGGCGGCGCACGGCGCTGCTGGCGGGGTTGAGGAAGAGCAGCCGGGTGCGGCAGCCGGACTCGGCCAGGCGCACCAGGCGGCGGCCGGAGTAGTTCTGGACGAGCAGGTTCAGTCCTATGCCGACGGCGTCGAGGCGGCGGGCGCTGCCGAAGAGGTCCTCGACGGGCAGCTGGCGCTGCAGGCGGACCCGGTCGGGGTGGACGCCGACGACGTCGGCGTAGCGGTCGCCGACGAGGTCCTCGACGGCGTCGACGGGCAGCCGGTCGGCGGAGTGGGCGCCCGTGCCGTGGGCGCTGCCGAGGATGGCCAGCAGCCGGGCCGAGGCGCGCTCGGCCTGGTCGAGGACGGCGCGGGAGAGGGCGCGGTTGCGGGAGACGACGTTGCGGGCGACCTCGAGCTCGTCCAGCGCCAGTTCCAGCTCGCGCCGGTCGTCGAGGTAGGGCTCGAAGCAGGGCCAGTGCTGGACCAGCAGCTCGCGCAGCTGGGGCAGGGTGAGGAAGGACAGGACGTTGTCGTCGGCCGGGTCGAGGAGGTAGCCCTTGCGGCGGCTGACCTCGCGCACGGCGACGGCGCGCTGGACCCACTCCTGGCCGGCGGGCCCGGCCGCGGCGACGACCCACTCCTCCTCGCCGTGCACCGGCTCGTAGACCGGGCGCAGCACGGCGGCGACGACGGCGCGCAGCCGCTGTTCGACGAGGTTGAGCCAGATGTAGGCGCGCCCGGCCCGGCGGGCGCGGGTGCGCACCTCGTCCCAGGCCGTGGTGTCCCAGTCCAGTTCCGCCCCGATTTCCCTCGGGCGGGTCAGGGACACCACGCCCGGTGGTGTGTCGGTGGGGCCGTCCTCGTCCGGAGTGTCGTCTCCGGGGGGCAGCTCCAGCCCGCCCGAGCTCACGTGCGCACCGCCTTCCGCCCCCGTTGTCGATGGTCAAGCCCGTTGTCGATGATCAAGGCAGACTACTGTGCGCCCGGGAGGCGGTGCATCCGCTCGCGCCCCGGCTTCCGGCCAACTCGGCCGTCCGAGGTGCGGGTTGTCCGCGGGTGCTGCGGGGTGACGTGAGCTGATTCATAGCCAGAAGTGTGGTGGTGCGCAGCCGGAGCGGCCGCGCCGGGACGGGTGCGGCGACGCTTTTGCCGAAGATCTGCGGAAAGCGGCCGCGGGGGTGGAAGACTCACTGCATGCAGGTCTGGCCGGGACAGGCTTATCCACTGGGCGCCACGTACGACGGCGCCGGGACCAATTTCGCGGTGTTCTCCGAGGCCGCGGAGCGGATCGAGTTGTGTCTGCTGCACGAGGACGGCTCGGAGACGGCGGTGGAGCTGAAGGAGTCCGACGCCTTCGTGCGCCACGCGTACCTGCCGGGGGTGATGCCGGGGCAGCGGTACGGCTTCCGGGCGCACGGCCCGTACGAGCCGGGGCGCGGGCAGCGCTGCAACTCCGCGAAGCTGCTGCTGGACCCGTACGCGAAGGCGGTCAGCGGCGCGGTGGACTGGGGCGAGGCGGTGTACGGCTACCGGTTCGGGCGGCCGGAGAAGCGCAACGACATGGACTCGGCGCCGCACATGATGACGTCCGTGGTGGTCAATCCGTACTTCGACTGGGGGGACGACCGTCCGCCGCGCACGGACTACCACCGCACGGTGCTCTACGAGGCCCACGTCAAGGGCCTGACGATGCTTCACCCGGCGCTGCCGCAGGAGGTGCGGGGCACCTATGCGGCGCTGACGCATCCGGCGGTGATCGAGCACCTGACGGAGCTGGGGGTGACGGCGCTCGAACTGATGCCGGTGCATCAGTTCGTCAACGACCACCGGCTGGTGGACGCGGGGCTGTCCAACTACTGGGGTTACAACACGATCGGCTTCTTCGCCCCGCACAATGCCTACGCCTCCTGGGGCGACCGGGGGCAGCAGGTGCTGGAGTTCAAGTCGGCGGTGCGGGCGCTGCACGAGGCGGGCATCGAGGTGATCCTCGACGTGGTGTACAACCACACGGCGGAGGGGAACCACCTGGGGCCGACCCTGTCCTTCCGGGGGCTGGACAACGCCTCGTACTACCGGCTGGCGGACGACCCGCGGTACTACATGGACACCACCGGCACCGGGAACTCGCTGCTGATGCGCAGCCCCCATGTGCTGCAGCTCATCATGGACTCGCTGCGCTACTGGGTGACCGAGATGCGGGTGGACGGCTTCCGCTTCGATCTGGCGGCGACGCTGGCCCGGCAGTTCCACGAGGTGGACCGGCTGTCGTCGTTCTTCGACCTGGTGCAGCAGGATCCGGTGGTCAGCCAGGTGAAGCTGATCGCCGAGCCGTGGGACGTGGGCGAGGGCGGCTACCAGGTGGGCAATTTCCCGCCGCTGTGGACCGAGTGGAACGGCAAGTTCCGGGACACCGTGCGGGACCTGTGGCGCGGCGAGCCGGCCACCCTCGCGGAGTTCGGCTCGCGGCTGACCGGCTCCTCCGACCTCTACCAGGACGACGGCCGGCGCCCGCTGGCCTCCGTCAACTTCGTCACCTGCCACGACGGCTTCACCCTGCACGACCTGGTCTCGTACAACGACAAGCACAACGAGGCCAACGGCGAGAACAACCAGGACGGCGAGGGCTACAACCGCTCCTGGAACTGCGGCGTCGAGGGTCCCACCGACGACCCGGAGGTGCTCGCCCTGCGCGAGCGGCAGATGCGCAACTTCATCGCCACCCTGATGGTCTCCCAGGGCGTGCCCATGCTCAGCCACGGCGACGAGTTCGCCCGTACCCAGCACGGCAACAACAACGCCTACTGCCAGGACAGCGAGCTGTCGTGGGTGCACTGGCCCGACCCGCAGGACGGGGCGGACGCGCTGGCGCGGCGGATGCTGGAGTTCACCCGGGCCATGGTGCGCCTGCGCCGGGAGCACCCCGTCTTCCGGCGCCGCCGCTTCTTCCACGGCCGGCCGGCCCAGGGCACCCACGACGATCTGTCCGACATCGCCTGGTTCACCCCGGACGGGGAGGAGATGCGGGACGGCGACTGGCAGGTCGCCCACGCCCGGTCCCTGACGGTCTTCCTCAACGGCGGGGCCATCTCCGAGCCCGGACCGCGCGGCGAGCCCATCCTGGACGACTCCTTCCTGCTGATGTTCAACGCGCACGACCAGCCGCTCGACTTCACCGCCCCCGTCGACCACGGCCGGCAGTGGCAGATCGTCGTCGACACCGCCCGCGCCGACGCAACCGCCCCCGGCCCCAAGGTGCAGGCCGGCGACCGGCTGAGCGTCACCGGGCGCAGCCTGGTGATCCTGCAGCGCCCGGCCTGAGCGGTGCCCGATGCGGGTACACACGTTCTTGTGAAGCGGAAGAGCTGGGCACCACCGACGGCCACCTACCGGCTGCAGCTGCAGCCGGCCTTCCCCTTCGCGGCGGCCGAACGGGCCGTGCCGCGGATCGCCGGGCTGGGCGTCTCCCACCTGCACCTCTCCCCCGTCCTGGAGGCCGTCCCCGGCTCCACCCACGGGTACGACGTCGTCGACCACACGCGGGTGCGCGAGGAGCTCGGCGGCGAGGAGGGGCTGCGCGCCCTGGCCCGCACCGCCCGGGAGCACGGGCTGGGCCTGGTGGTGGACATCGTGCCCAACCACATGGCCGTGCCCGCCCCCGAGCACCTCAACGGCCCCCTGTGGCAGGTGCTGCGCGACGGGCCCGCCTCCCCCTACGCCCGCTGGTTCGACATCGACTGGGCCGAGCACGGCGGCAAGGTGCTGCTGCCGGTCCTCGCCGGGCGGCTCGGCGAGGAGCTGGAGCACTTCACCGTCGGTGACGACGGCGTGCTGCGACACGGCGAGCACGCCTTCCCCCTGCGGCCGGGCACCGAGCGTCTTCCCCTGCCCGAGCTGCTCGACGCCCAGTGGTACCGGCCCGCCTGGTGGCGGCTGGGCCGCACCGAGCTGAACTACCGGCGGTTCTTCACCGTCTCCGGCCTCATCGCCGTCCGCGTCGAGGACCCCGACGTCTTCGCCGCCACCCACGCCACCGTGCTGCGCCTGCTGCGGGAGGACGTCGTCGACGGGCTGCGCGTCGACCACCCCGACGGGCTCGCCGACCCGGCCGGCTACCTCGCCCGGCTCGACGACGCCACCGGCGGCCGGTGGACGGTCGTGGAGAAGATCCTCGCCCACGACGAGCACCTGCCGGCCGGCTGGCCCGTCGCCGGCACCACCGGCTACGACGCCCTGCGCCACCTCGACGGGCTGTTCACCGATCCCGAGGGCGCCCGCGCCCTCGCCACCGCCTACCGCTCCTTCACCGCCTGCCCGCCCGACCGGGGCGGCGACTGGGCCGCCACCGTACGGCGTGCCGCCCACCGGGTGATCACCCACGAGCTCGCCGCCGAGGCCGAACGGCTCGTGCGCACCGCAGTGCGCCTGTGCGAGAGCGACCACCGGCTGCGCGACCACGCCCCCTGGGCGATACGCACCGCCCTGCGCGAGATCCTCGTCCGCCTGCCGGTCTACCGGCCCTACGCCCTGCCCGGCCGGCCCCCGGCCCCTGCCGACGCCGCCCTGCTGGAGGCGGCCGCGCAGGGGGCCCGCGGCGCCTTCGGCGTCCCGGAGGAGGCCGGCGCCGTCGAACTCGTGCGCGACGCCGCCCTCGGCCGTCTCGGCGACGGCCCCGACCAGCGCGACTTCTGCGCCCGTTTCGCCCAGACCGCCTCGGCCCTGCGCGCCAAGTCCGTCGAGGACACCGCCTTCTACCGCTACGTGCCGCTGCTCTCCGCCAACGAGGTCGGCGGCAGCCCCGACCGCCCCGCCGTCGCCCCCGAGGAGTTCCACGCCTTCTGCACCCGGCTGCAGCACGACTGGCCGGCCACCGCAACGGTGCTGACCACCCACGACACCAAGCGCAGCGCGGACGTGCGCGCCCGCATCGCCGCGCTCACCGCCCACCCGCAGCAGTGGGCACAGCTGATGGAACGCCTGTGGTCCGAGATCCCCGGCCCCGACCCGCATGTGGCCTGGACCGCCTGGCAGACCGCCTTCGGGCTGGGCACCGGGGATGCGGAGCGGCTGGTTCCGGCCGTACTGAAGAGCGTGCGCGAGGCGGCCCTGCTGACGACGTGGACGGAACCGGACGCGGCGTACGAGGAGGCAGTGCGCACCTTCGTCACCACCGGCCCCGGCGGCCCCGCCCACGCCGAGCTCACCCCCCTGGCCCGGGCGGCCGCACCGGCGGTACGGGCCCACGTGCTGGGGGCGACGCTGCTGCACCTGACAATGCCGGGGGTGCCGGACGTGTACATGGGCACCGAGCGCGTGTACGCGGCGCTCGTCGACCCGGACAACCGGCGACCGCCACGGTTCGACGGGACGGCGGAGGGCCTGTCCGCGGAGAAGCTGTACCTGACCCGCACGGCCCTGCGGCTGCGCCGGGCACACCCGCAGTGGTTCGGCCCGGAGGCGACGTACGAGCCCCTGCCGTCACCGCAGCACGTGGTGGCGTTCGCCCGGGCGGGAGCGGTGATCGCGGCGGCGGTGCGGCTGCCGCACCGGGCGGGTGCGGGGGAAACGGTCCTTCCGCTGCCGGGGGGGCAGTGGCGGGACGTGCTGAGCGGGCGTACACACGAGGGCTCGATCCGGCTGGACGATTCGGTGGCGTTGCTGGTGCGGGGCGGGTAGCCCTGCGGGCGGCCGGGACGTCAGCTCGTGAACTCCGCCGTGACTCCGAGGCCGCACAGGACGAATTCCCCGATGACGGGCCGACCGGAGCCCTCGGCATGGACGAGCGAGGTCAACGTGACCGGGATGGCGCCGATGACGGTCCAGGTCACCGCCGGGGAGAGCGTCTCGTCGAGCAGAGCGACCGTCACGTCCTTCTTCTCGACGCTGCTCCCGCTGATGGAGCTGATCCAGTCGTAGAGGGCCTGGTAGCCGTCGGCCGAGCCGTGCCGCAGCGAGACCTCGGGGAACTTTCTCCGGCCGGGCACCACGAACCGGTCACCCGACCCCTCCTCGATTTCGACGGTGCCGTAGCTGATCTCCAGGCCGGAGACGCTGCAGAAAAGGTGGTGCTGCCCGTCGATGGAGACCCGGTAACGGAAGGCGGGCACGGACATGGGGACTCCTCGTGTCAGCCGGACACACGGCAAGGTCACTGCACCCCCGGACGACCCTACCGACAACCTCAGCCCGTCGCAGGGACCTCTCCTGCGCACAGGCGGACGAACTCCGCCGCCGCCCCCGTCAGCTCCACCCGTGTGAACGCCGCCAGCTCGCGGCGCCATGCGGGGTCGACCGGCACCGTCGCCGTGCCCGGCGTCGTGGCCGCCAGGTGTGTCGGGGCCGCGACGATGCCGACGCCGGCCGCCGCCATGCGGACCGCCGTCGAGGAGTGCTCGGTCTCCAGCGCGGTCCGCGGCGCGAAACCGGCCCGCGCGCACACCACGTCCAGCCAGCGCCGTCCCTCCACCAGGGGTTCGAGGGCGCAGCGCACCCACAGGCGGTCGGCGAGGGCGGGGAGGGGGACGGGGTGCGGGCGCCTGGTCAGGGGGTCGTCGGCGGAGGTGACGACGACGATGCGCTCCTCGCCGACCGGGACGACCGGGCCGGGCCAGTCCTGCGGCCGGGGGCCGACGGCGACGTCGGCGACGCCGCGTTCGACGCCGTCGCGCAGGTCGTCGGGGGTCACGTACTCGTGCAGGTGCAGCCGTACGCCCGGGACCTCGCGCCCCCAGCGCGCCAGGACCGGCGGCAGGACGCCGACGGCCAGCGCGTGCAGCGTGGCGACGTGCAGTTCGCCGCCCTCGGCGCCGGCGGCGGCGCGGGCGGCGCGCCTGGCCTGGCCGGCGCTGCGGACGGCGCGTTCGGCGTGGGGGAGGTAGGCGCGGCCCATGGGGGTCGGCCGGACGCCGTGGGCGAGGCGTTCCAGCAGCGGTCCGCCGGTCTCGCGTTCGAGTGCCTTGATCTGGTGGGAGAGCGCGGACTGACTGACGTTCAGACGCTCGGCGGCCCGGGTGAAGGACTGCTCCTCGACCACCGTGACGAGGTATTCCATCTGCCGCAGGCTCACCGCAGGCCCCCCATGAACAGCCTTCATCGAACCAATCGAAACATTGCGTTGGACTCATGATCCCCGACGGCCGGAGGGTGAGGGCATGCATGAGACCGACGTCATCGTCATCGGCGGCGGCACGGGCGGCTACAGCACCGCCCTGCGCGCCGCGGCCCTGGGCCTGGAGGTGGTCCTCGCCGAACGCGACCTGGTGGGCGGCACCTGCCTGCACCGCGGCTGCATACCGAGCAAGGCGATGCTGCACGCCGCCGAGCTCGTCGACGGGATCGCCGAGGCGCGCGAGCGCTGGGGCGTACGGGCCCGGCTCGACGGGATCGACTGGGCCGCCCTGACGGCGACCCGCGACGACATCGTGCGCCGCAACCACCGCGGCGTCGAGGGCCACCTCGCCCACGCCGGCGTCCGCATCGTCCGCGGCTCCGCCGCCCTCACCGGCACCCGTACCGTCCGCGTCACCGCCGCCGGGGCGGCGCAGGAGTACCGCGCCCGGCGCGGGATCGTGCTGGCCACCGGTTCGCGGCCGCGCCCGCTGCCGGGCCTGCGGCCCGACGGGCACCGCGTCGTCACCAGTGACGACGCGCTGTTCGCCCCCGGTCTGCCCGGCTCGGTGCTGGTGCTGGGCGGCGGGGCGATCGGCGTCGAGTACGCCTCGCTGCACCGCTCGACCGGGTCCGCGGTGACCCTGGTGGAGGCGGCCGACCGGCTGCTGCCGCTGGAGGACGCCGACGTGGGCCGTCACCTGGCGCGCGGCCTGAAGAAGCGGGGCATCGAGGTGCACACCGGCGCCCGACTGGAGGACGTGCGCCCGTACGAGGACGGCGTCCGGGCGACCCTGCGCACCGCCCGCGGCACCACCCACGAACTGCGCGCCGACCGGCTGCTCGTGGCCGTCGGGCGCGAGCCGGTCACCGACGGGCTGGACCTGGCGGCCGCCGGACTGGCCACGGACGCCCGCGGGTTCGTCGCCCCGGCCGACTGGGGCCGCCTGGAGACGGCCGTGGCCGGCATCCACGTGGTGGGCGACCTGCTCCCGCCGCCCTCGCCGGGCCTGGCCCACGCCTCCTTCGCCGAAGGACTGCTCGTCGCCGAGACGCTCGCCGGACGGGCTCCCGGCCCGGTGGACTACCCGGCCGTACCGCGCGTGACGTATTCCAGCCCGCAGACCGCCTCGGTCGGCCTGACCGAGCACGGTGCCCGCGAGGCGGGCCACGACGTGGTGTGCTCCACCATGCCGCTGACCGCCGTCGCCAAGGGCATGGTTCACGGGCAGGGCGGCATGGTGAAGGTCGTCGCCGAACGCGGCGGCCGGGTCCTGGGCGTGCACCTGGTGGGCCCGCACGTCTCGGAGATGATCGCCGAGAGCCAGCTGGTCGTCGGCTGGGAAGCGGAACCCGCCGACGTGGCCCGCCACATCCACCCCCACCCCACCCTCTCCGAGGCCGTCGGCGAGGTCATGCTCACCCTGGCCGGGCGCGGGCTGCACCAGCAGGGCACGCAGGGCGCCTGACGGTGCGTCGGAAAACCGGTGGCCGGCCCCGGGGGCCCCTGCCTACCGTGACCGGGCCGCCCACCGGAAGGAACCCCGTGACCGAACTGGTCGTCCGCGCCCTCACCGAGCACGACACCGCCCTGTTCACCACCCTGCCCGACCCCGGCCTCGTCGGCCGGGCCGCCTTCGGCCACCGCTACCTGCCCCGCCACGAGGGCGGCGACTACCGCCCCGAATGGACGTGGGTGGCTCTGCGCGACGGGGCCGTCGTCGCCCGCGCCGCCTGGTGGGCGGGGCCCGACGACACCGCGCCCAAGGCGCTGGACTGGTTCGACTTCGCCGACGGCGAGCACGACGCCGCCGCCCTGCTGCTGCGCAGCGCCCCCTTCCGTACCGAGTACGCCCTGCTCGTCCCGCCCGGCTGGCGGGAGCACCCGGACGTACGGGCCGCCGCGCAGGCCCGCATCGACGCGGCGGTCGCGGCCGGCCTGAAACCACTGGTCGAGCGGTACCGCTACGAGTGGACGCCGTCCTGCGGACTGCCGGAGCAGCCCGGCCGGCTCCTCTTCCGGCCCGAACCGGACGACGCCGTCGTCCGCGACGTACTGCGCCGCACGATGCACGGAACGCTGGACGCCCACGACCGCCGGAACATCGCCGAAGGTGGCATCGAGGCCGCCCTCGACGAGGCCATGGCCCTGCTGCACTGGATGCCCTCGCCCCGCGCCTGGTGGCGCCTGGCGTACACGCCCGCGGGCGAGATCGTCGGCCTGCACATCCCCGCGCACAACCCCGCGAGCCCCTGCATCGGCTACATCGGCGTCGTCCCCGAGCACCGCGGCCGCGGCTACGCCCACGACCTGCTCGCCGCCTGCACCCACGACCTGGCCGGCCACGGCGCCGAGAGGATCGCCGCCGCCACCGACCAGGCCAACCACCCCATGGCCGCCACCTTCGCCCGCGCCGGCTACCCCGTCACGCAGGAGCGCATCGACCTCGTTCCCTGAAGCCGGTCCCGGGCGGCACCATGGAGGGGATCGCCGTCGCAGGGCGCCGGAGGGAGCCGTCGTGCTGTTCGAGGTGTGGGCGCCCGGTGCCGGCGCCGTGGAACTGCTGGCCGGCGGCCGCCGGTACGTCATGGAACGCGATCCCGGCCGCGCCGGCTGGTGGCGCCGCGAGGCGCCGGCCGCCGACGGCACCCGGTACGGCTTCGCGCTCGACGGCGGGCCCGTGCGCCCCGACCCGCGCTCGCGCCGCCAGCCGGACGGGCCCGACGGGCTCAGCGCCGTCGTCGACGTCCGCCGCTTCCCCTGGCGGGAACGGCCGGGCGGGTGGGGCGGCCGCCCGCTGCCGGGGGCCGTCCTCTACGAACTGCACGTGGGCACCTTCACCCGTGCGGGCACCTTCGCCGCGGCCGCCGAGCACCTGCCGCACCTGGCCCGGCTCGGCGTCACCCACGTCGAGCTCATGCCCGTGTGCCCCTTCCCCGGCACCCACGGCTGGGGGTACGACGGCGTGGCGCCCTGGGCCGTGCACGAACCCTACGGCGGGCCGCACGGGCTGGTGCGCTTCGTCGACGCCGCCCACGACCTGGGCCTGGGCGTGGTCCTGGACGTCGTGCACAACCACCTGGGCCCCTCCGGCAACCACCTGCCCGCCTACGGCCCGTACTTCACCGACGCCCACCACACCCCCTGGGGCGCGGCCGTCAACCTGGACGCGCCCGGCTCCGACGAGGTGCGCGCCTACCTCACCGGCAGCGCGCTCGCCTGGCTGCGCGACTACCGCCTCGACGGGCTGCGCCTGGACGCCGTCCACGCCCTGCACGACACGCGCCCGAAGCACTTCCTCGCCGAACTCTCCGGCGCCGTCGACGCGCTGGCCGCCCGCCTGGGCCGGCCGCTGTTCCTCGTCGCCGAGTCCGACCTCAACGACCCCCTCACCACCACCCCCCGCCCGGCCGGCGGCCTGGGCCTGCACGCCCAGTGGAACGACGACTTCCACCACGCCCTGCACACCGCGCTCACCGGCGAGTCCCAGGGCTACTACGCCGACTTCGCCGCCGACCCCGCGCACGCCCTCGCCAAGACCCTGCGCGGCGGCTTCTTCCACGACGGCACCCGCTCGTCCTTCCGCGGCCGCCCGCACGGCCGCCCCCTCGACACCCGCACCACCCCCGCCCACCGGCTGCTCGGCTACGCCCAGACCCACGACCAGATCGGCAACCGCGCCCAGGGGGACCGCCTCGCGGCCCGCCTCACGCCCGGACAACTCGCCTGCGCCGCCGCGCTGGTGCTGTGCGCGCCCTTCACCCCGATGCTGTTCATGGGCGAGGAGTGGGGCGCCCGTACGCCCTGGCAGTTCTTCACCGACCACACCGACCCGCAGCTGGCCGAGGCCGTCCGCACCGGCCGCCGCCGGGAGTTCGCCGCCCACGGCTGGGCGGCCGACGCCATACCCGACCCCCAGGACCCGGCCACGCGCGAGCGCTCCTGCCTGGACTGGGACGAGGCCCGCCGCGCACCGCACGCGGCCCTGCTGGCCTGGTACCGGCGGCTGATCGCCCTGCGCCGCACCGAGCCGGCCCTGACCGACCCGCACTGGCACTACGAGGCGCTGGACGTCACCGGGCGCACCGTCCACTTCGCCCGCGGAGACGTGCACGTGGCGGTGAACCTCTCTGCCGAACCGGCCCGCATCCCGCTGGGCCCCGCGGCGGCCGGGGCCGAGCTCCTCGCCGCCTGGCAGCCCCTCCCCCCACCGGACCCGGACGGCACCCTGCGGCTGCCCCCGTACACGCCGGCCGTGCTGCGCTTGCACGCCTCCGGCGGCGCGGCGGACCCTGGGAGTGTGGTGGGCACCAGTGACGCGAGGGAGTGAGGCGTCATGCGTACGCTGCTTCGGGCCCGGCTGGACACCGCGGCCTCCAACGAGAGCATTCGCGACGGCACGATGCCGGAGGTGATCGAGGAGCTCCTCGGGCAGCTCAAGCCCGAGGCGGCCTACTTCACGGCGATGGACGGCGGCCGGACGTGCCTGCTGGTCTTCGACCTGCAGGACCCTTCGCAGATCCCCTCCGTCGTCGAACGGTTCTTCCTCAACGCCGACGCGGAGGTCGAGCTGTACCCCGTCATGAACGCCGACGACCTGCGCAAGGGCCTGGCCGCCCTGGGATAGGCGGCCAGGACCGGCGTCAGCCCGCTTCCGGTTCCAGGCGCAGGGAGATCGAGTTGATGCAGTAGCGCTGGTCCGTGGGCGTGGGGTAGCCCTCGCCCTCGAAGACGTGCCCGAGGTGGGAGCCGCAGCGGGCGCAGCGGACCTCGGTGCGCACCATGCCGTACGAGCGGTCCTCCAGCAGCTCGACGGCGTCCGTGTCCTTCGGGTCGAAGAAGCTGGGCCAGCCGCAGTGGCTCGCGAACTTCTCCGTGGAGCGGAACAGCTCCGCCCCGCACGCCCGGCAGCTGTAGACGCCGGGCGTGGTGGTGTCGGTGTACTCCCCGCGGAAGGCGGGCTCGGTGCCGGCCTCGCGGAGCACCCGGTACTCCTCGGGGCTCAGCTCGGCCCGCCACTGCTCGTCCGTCTTGTCGACCTCGTACGGCATCTCGTCCGTCCTCCCGGCTCAGCTCTCCAGGCGGGCCAGGATCCGCGGACCGAGGTCCGTCACGTCGCCCGCCCCCATGGTCAGAACCAGATCGCCGGGGCGGGCCATTCCCGCGATGACGTCGGGGACGGCGGCCATGTCGTGCTCGGGGCGGACGTCGGCGCCCGCCTCCTTCGCCGCATCGATGATCATGTCGCTGGTGACGCCGGGGACCGGGTCCTCGCGGGCCGGGTAGATGTCGAGCACCACCGAGGAGTCGGCCAGGGCGAGCGACTGCCCCATCTCGGTGCCCAGCTCCTGGGTGCGGCTGAACAGGTGCGGCTGGAAGACGACCAGGACGCGGGCGTCGGCGGCCGCCCCGCGGATGGCCTCCAGGTCGGCGGTCATCTCGGTGGGGTGGTGGGCGTAGGAGTCGATGACCTGCACCCCGCCGGCCTCGCCCTTGAGCTGCAGGCGGCGGCCGACGCCCGTGAACTTGCCGAGCGCGGCGGCGAGGTCGTCCGCCGGGACGCCGAGGGCGGCGCCCGCGGCGAGCGCGGCCACGGCGTTGTGCGCGTAGTGGCGGCCGGGGACGCTGACGCCGAAGGTCAGCTCCCTGCCCTTGAGGTCGACGGTGACCTCGCTGGTCAGGCCGCGGGGGGTGACGTCCAGGACGCGCACGTCGGCGTCCTCGGCCTCGCCGTAGGTGACCACGTGCAGGTCGGGCCGGCCGGCGACGCGGGCGGTCAGCTCGCGGGCACCGGCGTGGTCGGCGCTGACGACGAGCGTGCCGCCGGGGCGGACGCGGCCGACGAAGGTCTCGAAGGAGTCGTAGATCTCCTCCATCGACGCGTAGTTCGCGTGGTGGTCGAGCTCCACGTTGAGGACGATCGCGACCTCGGGCGCGTACTTGTGGAAGCTGCGGTCGCTCTCGTCCGCCTCGGCGACGAAGATCTCGCCGTCACCGTGCCGGGCGTTGGTGCCCGGGCCGTCGAGGTCGCCGCCGATCGCGTACGAGGGGTCCAGGCCGAGTGCGGCCAGGGAGACGGCCAGCATCGAGGTGGTGGTCGTCTTGCCGTGCGTGCCGGCCACCGCGATCGGGCGCAGGCCGTCCATCAGGCGGGCCAGGGCGTCGGAGCGGTGCACGACCGGGATGCCGCGCTCGGCGGCGGCCGCGAGCTCGGGGTTGTCGGCGCGGATGGCGCTGGAGACGACGACGCAGGTGGCGTCGGCCGCCAGGTGCCCGGCCGCGTGCCCGATGTGCACGGTGGCGCCCAGGGCGCGCAGGGCCGCGGCGGTCGCCGACTCCTTGGCGTCGCTGCCGGCGACGGCCGCGCCGCGCTGGGCGAGGATCTTCGCGATGCCCGACATGCCGGCACCGCCGATGCCGATGAAGTGCGGTCGTTCCATCGTCGCCGGGACGGCCGGTGCCATGTGCGGTGCTCCCTGGGTCGTGTGCGGTGTGGCTACGAGGATTCTTGCACCCTCGCGGGCCGGGCCCCTCACACCGCCCTGATCAGCCCCGCGGCCAGGCCCGCCGCGACGGCCGCCGTACGGCTGTCGACGCCCAGTTTGTCGTAGATGTGCACCAGGTGGGTCTTGACCGTGGCCTCGCTGATGAAGAGCCGCTTGGAGATCTGCCGGTTGGGCAGGCCCTCGGCCACCAGCCCCAGGATCTCGGTCTCGCGCGGCGAGAGCGCGGGCCGCCCCCCGGAGCGCACCCGGCCCAGCAGGCGCGCGGCGACGGGCGCGGCGAGGACGGTCTCGCCGCGCGCCGCGGCGTGGACCGCGGCCGCGACCTCCTCGGGCGGGGCGTCCTTGAGGAGGTAGCCGGTGGCGCCGGCCTCGACGGCGGCCAGGATGTCGGCGTCGGTGCTGTAGGTGGTCAGGATCAGCACGGCCGGCGGGGACGGCAGGGCGGTGATGCGCCGGGTGGCCTCCACGCCGTGCATGCCGTCGCCCATCTGCAGGTCCATGAGGACGACGTGCGGGTGCGCGCCCTCGGCGAGCAGCCGCAGCGCCTCGGCGCCGTCGCCGGCCTCGCCCACGGCCTCCACGTCCGGCAGCTCGTCGACCATGGCGCGCAGCCCGCGCCGCACCACGGGGTGGTCGTCGACCAGGAGGACCCCGATGGTGGTGCCGCTCATGCGGCCCCCTTGCGGTGCGGCGCGCCACCGAGGAGGGCGGGCGCCGGCCGGTCCGCGGCGGTGCGCTCCCCGGAGGGGGCCGGCACGCTCGCCGCGATGGCCGTGCCCTCGCCCGGGGCGGACTCGACGGTCAGGGTGCCGCCCAGCTCCGCGATGCGCTCGCGCATGCCGTGCAGGCCGAAGGTGCGCCGGCCCCCGGCCGGGACGCCGCCGGGGGCGAAGCCGGCGCCGTCGTCGTACACGTCCAAGGTGACCTCCCCGTCGAGGTACGCGAGCGTCACCGCCGCGTGCTCGGCCCGGGCGTGCCGGGCGACGTTGGCGAGCGCCTCCTGCGTCAGGCGCAGCAGGGCGACCTCGGTCTCCACCGGCAGCGGGTACGGCTCGCCGTCGAGGCGGAAGACGGCACCGGGCACCGTACGGGCGGTCACCCGCCGCAGGGCCTCGGGCAGCGGGGCGTCCTCCAGGGCCGCCGGGGTGAGGGCCGCGACGAAGCGCCGGGCCTCGTCGAGGTTGTCGGCGGCGGTGCGGCCGATCTCCCGCACCCGCTCCAGCGCCCCCTGCGGCCCGGCCGCCTCGGCGGCGCGGGCGAGCAGCACGATGCTGGACAGGCCCTGGGCCAGGGTGTCGTGGATCTCCCGGGCCAGGCGCTGCCGTTCGGCGAGCCGGCCCGCCTCGCGCTGGGCCGCCGCCAGCTCGTCGCGGGTGCGCACGAGGTCGTCGATGAGCCGCTGCCGCCGGCGGCTCTCCCGGTACAGCACGGCGTAGCCGTACCCGGTGAGGATGGCCACCGCCGCCCCCGCGACCGGCCCGACGACCTTGGCGGCCGTCAGCCCGCCGGGACCTGCCGCCTGGGCGGCCACGACGGCCCCGGTGGCGGCCGCGATCGCCGGGTGCGCCCAGCGCACCGGCATGGCGTGCAGGTACAGGAAGAACAGCGGGAAGGCCAGGTAGCTGAAGCCGCGGTCCATGGCCAGCAGGACCAGCCACAGGGCGGTGACGACGGCGAGCCACGGACCCGGGCGGCGCGCGCCGCGCCGCAGCACGCCCACGGCGTACGCGGCCGCCAGCGCCAGGGCGGGCAGGAGGGTGACCGGGGGCTCGGAGCCGGTGACGACGGGCGCGAGGGCGACGGCCAGCAGGGCGTAGAAGGCGCCGTGCAGGGCGAGACGGACAAGCCGCAGCGCGGGCATGTCCGCGACGACGTCGGAAGGGCTCGTTCGGCTCACCCCATCGAGCGTACGGGGCCGTGAACGGGGCTCTCGCGGCGTCCCCATCAACCGTTCGATGGATTTCCGGGTGCACCGGACGTACGGCAGCGCAACCGCTCCTTGCCCCGATGGCAGGCGCGCGCACCGGCGCGAAAGTGGAGGCATCGTCCTCCGAAAGGTTGTGTCTCCTCGTGTTCGTCGCGCTGCGTGACATCCGTTTCGCCCGGGGGCGCTTCGCCCTCATGGGCGCGGTCGTCGCCCTCATCACCACGCTGGTGGTCTTCCTGTACGGGCTGACCGACGGCCTGGCCCGGGAGGCGACGTCCGCGATCGCCCGCCTGCCGGCGGACCGGATCGTCTTCGGCGCCCCGGCGGGGGCCGCACCCGAGGTGTCGTTCGCCAACAGCACGGTCGGCGAGCAGCAGGCCGAGGCCTGGCGCCGGGCGCCGGGCGTGCGCTGGGCGGAGCCGGTGGGCGTGGCGATGACCCGGCTGACGGCCGGCGGCTCGGCGGCCTCCGTGAGCGTCCTCGGCGTGCCCGCGCGGCTGCTGCCGCCCGTGGCCGCGGGCCACGGGCCGCAGGAGGGGCAGGTGGCGGTCGGTGAGCGCACCGCCCGCGACCACGGCCTGCGCCCGGGCGACCGGATCACGCTCGGCACGCGCGAGCTGACCGTCTCCGGGATCACGGCCGACCGCTCGTACGGGCACGCGCCCACCGTCTGGACGACCCCCGCCACCTGGCAGGGGGTCGGCCACCTGCGGCAGCCCACCGCCCTCGCGGTCGGCGGCCCCGGCACGCCCGGGGGCGCGGCGGCCCGGACGACGAAGGCCGTGGCCCGCGCCGAGGCGCTGGACGGCATCGACGGCTATGCGGCCGAGCACGGGACGCTGCGCATGGTCCAGGGCTTCCTCTTCGTGGTCGGCGCGCTGGTGGTGGGGGCCTTCTTCACGGTCTGGACGGTGCAGCGCCGGCCCGACGTGGCGGTCCTCAAGGCCGTCGGCGCGAGCAGCGGCTACCTGGTGCGCGACGCGCTCGGGCAGGCGGCAGTCGTGCTGGCCGCGGGCGCGCTGACCGGGGCGGGCGCCGGAGCGCTGGGCGGGGCGCTGGCCGCGGCGGCCGTGCCCTTCGAACTGAAGGCGGCCACGGTCGCCGTACCGGTGGGGGCGATGGTGCTGCTGGGCCTCGCGGGGTCCGCGCTCGCCGTACGCCGCATCACCTCCGTCGACCCGCTGATCGCCCTGGGAGCCTCCCGATGACCGTTCCGCCCGCCCTCGTCCTCGAAGACGTCGGCCTGACCTACCCCGACGGCGACGGCGGCCGCCGGCTCACCGCCCTCGACGGCATCCGTCTGACCGTCGCCCCCGGCGAGCTGGTCGCGGTCGCAGGGCCCTCCGGCTCCGGCAAGTCCAGCCTGCTGGCCGTGGCGGCCACGCTGCTGCGCCCCGACACCGGACGGGTCGTCGTGGCCGGCCACGACACGGCCGGGCTGCGCCCACGGGCTCTGGCGGCCCTGCGGCGCGACCGCGTCGGCATCGTCTTCCAGCAGGCCAACCTGCTGCCCTCCCTGACCGCCGAGGAACAACTGCTGGCGGTCGCCCACCTGCGCGGCGCACCGCGCGACCGGATCCGGGCGCGGGAGCTGCTGGAATCCGTGGGCCTGAGCGCCGCCACCTGGCGCCGCCGGCCCCATCAGCTGTCGGGCGGCGAGCGCCAGCGGGTGAACATCGCACGGGCCCTGTACGGGCAGCCGTCGGTGCTGCTCGTCGACGAACCGACCTCCGCCCTCGACCGGGCCCGCGGCGAGGCGGTCACGGACCTGCTGGCAACGGTGACGCGCCGGCACGGGACGGGGACGGTGCTGGTGACGCACGATACGGGCCTGCTGGGGCGGGCGGACAGGGTGCTGCACATGTCGGACGGCCGGCTGGCGTAGGCCGGTGGAGCCCGGGGCGGGGCCCCGGGCTCAGCCCGCCGCAGGCGCCTCCGGCTCCGGCTCCGCCTCCCCGTCCGCATGCGCGTACAGCTTCAGCACCGGCACCCCCACCTTGTGCCGCGCCCGCGACGCCCAGTCCCGGTGGAAGAACTCCTCCACCAGGTGCGGAGCCGTCAGCACGATGACCTCGTCGGCGTGCGTCTGCTCCACCACGGAGCGCAGCAGGTCCAGCGGGTGCCCGTCGATGATCTGGCCCACCGCCTCGCAGCCGGCGTCCCGCAGGCGGCGCAGGGAGTGTTCCAGGGCGAGGGCCGCGGGGCGCAGGGCGGCCTCGCCCTCCGGTTCGTCGGCCTCGTGCAGGGCGCGCTCCAGCTCGCCGAGGGCGACGTCGTCGATGGCGCGCAGCAGCCGGTCCTCGTCGCCTCTGGGGCGCATGAGGACGACGAAGGACATGTCGTCGTCGTGGAGGGTCGTGACGAATTCGACATCTGCCGCCGACAGCGGCTGCTCGATCATCAGTACGCTCGTGAACACGGTGGGAGCCCTTCTTCTCCATGGGCCACCGGGCCCCTACAGAACCCATCCTGCGCGTACTCCCCGGGAGCACGCCTGTTTTGATGCTGTGCCCTCAGGGGAGTGTCTGACTCAATTCTGCCCGCCGGAAGAGAAGCGGAACGGGAAATTCCGTCCATTGTCAGATCATTGCCGAGCCGTGACACTCCCCGTGATCGGGGATCCTGCGGTAGCGGGTGAACAGGAAGCCGGCGTCCTCCAGCATCGATTCCAGCGAGAAGCGCGCCGGCACCGCCAGCGGCGGTCCCGCCATGATCCGCGGTGCCGTGCCGGTGGCCACCATCGGTGCCAGGGACAGGCACATCTCGTCCAGTACCCCGGCCGAGGCGAACTGTCCCAGCAGCCGGGGGCCGCCCTCGGTGAGCAGCCGGGTCAGGCCCCGCTCGGCCAGCAGCGCCGGTACGCGCGCGGCGTCCACCTCGCGCCCCTCGCCCGCCACGACCACCTCGGTACCCGTCGCGCGCGCGGCGGCCACGCGCTCCGCCGGGGCGGCCGCGCCCGTGAGCACGACGGTGGGCACCAGCGGGGAGGTGAACAGCGGCAGCGTGAAGTCCAGGGCGAGCCCCGCGCTCACCACGGCGATCACCGGCGCGGGCCCCTGCCCGAGCGCGGCCCGCCGCGCGGCGAACGCCTCCCGGGCCCGAGCGGGCCGGTAGCCCTCCTGGCGTACGGTCTCGGCGCCGACCACGACCGCGTCCGCGAGCCCCCGCAGGGTGCCGAAGATCCGCATGTCCGCCGCGGAGGACAGCGGCTGCGAGCGGCCCTCGTGGTGGGCGGCCCCGTCCAGGGACGAGACCATGTTGGCCCGCAGCCACGGACCCGAGCCGCTGTGCTCGGGATAGGCGTACAGGCCGGCCAGCTCGTCCAGCCCCCACTCGCGGTCCTCGAGGTCGGCGGGGCTGACGGGGTACGGGAACAGGCGTCGCATAGGCGGCAGTGTGACACGGCTCGCCCCGTGCGGAACCGCCCCTCCCCCCTGCCGCGGGCTAGGCTGGACGGCTGTGTCGACCTCCACCGCACCGTCCACCGGCTCGACCGGCTCCACCGGCTCGACCGGCCCTTCCGGCTCCATAGGCACCGACGCCGTGGCCGGCCGGCCCGTCGCGCTGACCTCGCGCGCCCCGCACGTCCCCGCCGACCGCCTGGTCGCCGAGATGGTGCCGCCGCCGCGCTTCGACGCCGTGCGCTTCGACACGTACATCCCCGACCCCGCCCAGCCCAGCCAGACCGAGGCCGTAGCCACGCTGAGCGGCTTCGCCGCGGGCCTGGGCGCCGCCGCCGGCGGCAGCGGCCGCAAGCGCTGGTTCCGCCGCGAGACGAAGGCCGCCGCGCCCGCCGGGCCGCGCGGCGTCTACCTCGACGGCGGCTACGGCGTGGGCAAGACCCACCTGCTGGCCTCCCTGTGGCACGCCACCCCCGCCCCCCGCGAGCAGAAGGCGTTCGGCACGTTCGTCGAGCTCACCAATCTCGTCGGCGCGCTCGGCTTCCAGCAGACCGTGCAGACCCTGGGCGGACACAAGCTGCTGTGCATCGACGAGTTCGAGCTGGACGACCCGGGCGACACCGTCCTGGTCTCCACGCTGCTGGGCAAGCTCGTCGACGCCGGCGTCGCGCTCGCCGCCACCTCCAACACCCTGCCGGGCAAGCTCGGCGAGGGCCGCTTCGCCGCCGCCGACTTCCTGCGCGAGATCCAGGGCCTGTCCGCCCACTTCCGCCCCCTGCGCATCGACGGCGAGGACTACCGCCACCGCGGCCTGCCCCAGGCCCCCGCCCCCTACGACGACGCCACCGTCGAGCGGGTCGCCCACGCCACCCCCGGCGCCTCCCTCGACGCCTTCCCCGACCTGCTCGAGCACCTTTCCAAGGTGCACCCCAGCCGGTACGGCGCCATGTGCGACGGAATCCGTGCCGTGTGCCTGACCGGCGTCGAGCCGGTGCCCGACCAGTCCACCGCGCTGCGCCTGGTCGTCCTCGCCGACCGGCTCTACGACCGCGAGGTCCCGGTGCTGGCCTCGGGCCGCCCCTTCGACGAGCTGTTCGGCAAGGACATGCTGGAGGGCGGCTACCGCAAGAAGTACTTCCGGGCCATCTCCCGGCTGACCGCACTGGCCCGTGACGCGAAGGGGCTGGCCGAGGGGTAGCGTTCCCCCGTGCCGCTGCCACCCTCCCGTACCCCCTTCCGCACCGCGCTCGCCGTGGTCGCGCTCGGCTGCGCGCTGACGGCCTGCGGCGGCGGTACGCAGCCGGGCAGGCCGGCGGCGGCCCCTTCCGCCCAGGGCGGCGTCTCCTCGCCCGCGGCGCCCTCACCGTCACCGTCCGCCGTCCCCACGCTGCCGCCCGGGCCGGACGGAGCCACCCCCGTCTTCTCGCACGGACGGCGGGACGGGGCGAAGCGCGTGGCGCTGACCTTCGACGCCGACATGACGGCCGATCAGGGGCCGCGGGCGGCACGCGGCGAGCGCTTCGACAACCCCGGACTGATCGCGACGCTGCGGCAGTTGAAGGTGCCCGCCACCGTCTTCATGACCGGCCGCTGGGCGGAGCAGTACCCCGACCAGGCCCGGGCGATCGGCGCCGACCCGCTCTTCGAGGTCGCCAACCACTCCTACAGCCACCACGCCTTCACCCAGCCCTGCTACGGCCTGCCGGCCGTCCCGCACGGCACGGCCGTCACCGACGTCCAGCGCGCGTTCGACGCCTTCCGGCGGGCGGGGGTCGAGCACGTGGTGCCGTACTTCCGCTTCCCCGGCGGCTGCCACGACGCGGCCATGCTCAAGGAACTGGCACCGGCGAAGGTGACGGCCGTCCAGTGGGACGTGGTGAGCGGGGACGCGTTCGCCAAGCACGCGGGCCCGGTGGCCGACCAGGTGCTCTCCCAGGTGAAACCGGGATCGGTGGTCGTCATGCACTGCACGCGCAGCGCGGCCCCGACGACGGAGGAGGCGGTGCGCCGCGTCGTACCGGAGCTCCGGGCGCGCGGCTACGAACTGGTACGGGTCTCGGACCTTCTGGCCCGGCCCTGACCGGTCCGGAACCGGCCCACCGGGCCGCAACCACCCCGCGGCAGCGCACCGGCAGGACGTCTCACCCCCGGCGCCGCCCGCTCGCCGTGCACGCGACGCCCGTCGCGACCGCGGCGACGAGCACCGCACAGGCCAGGGCCGGCACCGGCATCCGTACCACCCCGTCGTGGGAGCCGGTGACCAGTCCCGTCACCGCCGCCCTCGCCGGGGAGGCGCCCGCGAACAGCACCGCGAAGACGGCCAGCATCGTCGCCGGCACCGCCCTGCCCGTGCTGCGCAGCAGCGGGCGGTTGCACAGGGCTCCTGCGGCCGCGCCGAGCAGGGCGCAGGTCAGGGCCGTGAGCAGGCCCGCGGCCGCCGCCGGCCAGGTGGGCACCGCCACCCGGTGGTCGGCGCTGTGCGGGTCGCCGATCAGGGCGACGGCCGCCGTGCCGGCGGCGCCGAGCAGCACCGTCGCGCCCAGTCCGGTGAGGACCGCCGCGAGGTGCGCGCGCCGGGGGCCGAGCGCGGCCGCGGCGCAGTCGCGTGCCGCATCGGGTTCGCCGGTGACGCACACGCGCACCAGCCATGCGCCCACCGGCACCAGGGCCGTGGCCGCCCAGCCGTAGGCGTCGAGGACCGGCTCCCCGGTGCGGACGCCGACGGCGACGAAGGCGGCGTACAGCAGGAGCGGTGGCAGCCACCGGTGCGAGCGCAGGAGCAGGGCGGCCTGATAGCCGATCAGTGCGGTCACGACGGGTCTTCCTCCTCGACCGGCGTCACGCTGCGGATGTGCCACGCCGGCCGGGCCGTCAGGAGGGCGTGCAGCAGCGCGTCGGAATGTGCGGCGGCGACGGTGAGCCGGTGGCCGTCGGCGTGCGGTGCACCCGGCAGGCCGTCCGGCAGCGCCGCGCCCGGTGGCCCCTGGACCTCCACCCGTACCCGCGGACGTCCCCGCGCTCGCTCGTCGAGAAGGACGGCCGAGGGCCGCACCCGGCCGCCCGCCACGTCGTACGCGGCGTCGGGGCGGCCCGCGAGCCGGTGCGGGTCGTGGTCGACGAAGACGACGGCGGTGCCTTCGGCGACGCGTTCGGTGACCGTGCGGTCCAGGACCGCACGGGAGGCGGGGTCGAGGCCGGTCCAGGCCTCGTCGAGGGCGAGCAGGCCGCCGGGCGGGGCGAGCAGTGCCTGGGCCACGGCGACCTTCTGGCTGCTGCCCTTGGACAGTTCGCCGAGCGGGGTGTTCGCGTACGGCCCGGCGCCCAGGCGTTCCAGCCAGGTGCGGCCGGCCCGCTCGGCCGCACCGCGGCGCAGGCCGTGGACGCGTCCCATGGCGGTGAGGTAGCCGGCGGCCGTGAACGGCAGGGCCGCAGGGAAGCGTTCGGGTACGTACGCGGTGGTGCGCGGGCGGCCGGTGATGCGGCCGGTGCTGGGTGTGTCGATGCCGGCGATCAGGCGGAGCAGGGTGGACTTGCCGCTGCCGTTGGCGCCGTGAATCCGTATCAGTGTTCCCGCCGGCACGTCGAGGGCGACGTCCCGGACGATCCAGGGGCCGCCGGTCCGGTGACGGCGCCCCACCCCCTCCAGTCTCATGGCCCACACCGTAGTCCGTCCGAGCCGGCTGGCAGACTGGAGCGGTGACCGGCACCGATGTCCCCGAGGATCCCCGCGACAACGCCCCGCAGTACGTCCTGCCGCTGGTGGTGCGGATCGAGAAGACCGCTCCCCCGCCCCGCACCGACGCGCTGCAGACCGCGGCGCGGGCCGTGCTGGTGCTGCTGGCGGACGAACGGGCGACCGAGCCCGACGGCCCGTGGGCGCAGGCCGTGCGGGACTGGCAGGACGCCCGCATCCGCAAGGTGGTGCGGCGGGCGCGCGGGGCGGAGTGGCGCAAGGCGTCGGCACTGCCGGGCATCACGGTGCACGGCGAGGCAGCCGAGGTGCGGGTCTTCCCGCCGGTGCCCTTGGACGGTTGGCCCAAGGAGCTGGTCAAGCTGCAGGTCTCGGGCACGGAGCTGGCGGACGCGGACCCGGTGGCCGCGCCGGACGCGCACCGCCCGGTGCTGTGGCTGAACCCGGCGCTGGAGATGTCGGCGGGCAAGGCGATGGCCCAGGCGGGGCACGGCGCGCAGCTGGCGTGGTGGGCGCTGGACGACGCGGCGCGTGCCGCGTGGCGTGCGGACGGCTTCGCGCTGTCGGTACGCACGGCGGACCCGGCCCGGTGGGCGGAGCTGATGACGAGCGGGCTGCCGGTGGTGCACGACGCGGGTTTCACGGAGATCGCGCCCGGGCCGACCGTCGCGGTCGAAGGAGGCGAGCGCTTCTGCCCGCTCCCGCGCCTGCGACGCCCGTAGCCGGGAGCCGGGAGCTCGCAGCGTCCTCGGCGGCAGCACTCAGGGTGAGGTCTTCGGCTGCGGCTCGGTGCCTTGGGCGCGCAGGTGCTCGTTGATGCGCCGGGCCTCGTCGAGTTGGTCTTCGAGGATGACGATGCGGCAGGCGGCCTCGATCGGGGTGCCCTGGTCGACGAGTTCGCGGGCTCGGGCCGCGATGCGCAGCTGGTAGCGGGAGTAGCGGCGGTGGCCGCCTTCGGAGCGCAGGGGGGTGATCAGACGGTGGTCACCGAGGGCGCGGAGGAAGGCGGGGGTGGTGCCGAGCATGTCGGCGGCCCGGCCCATGGTGTAGGCGGGATAGTCGTCATCGTCGAGGTTGTCGGCGGGGCGGGTACTGCGAGGGGGCATAGGCCTCTTCTTCCGAGGACGCGTCCGGGGGCCCGGGCGCCGTACGGCACCCGGGCCCCGAGCTTTCAACACCATCTACCGGCCTGCTGTGCCGGCCTTCTTTGTCCGCAGGGTCCGCCTGGGAGGGCGGGACTGCGGGGATCGCGTATGCGTAACCAGGGACCACCTTCCAATCCGGGCCTGCGGCACCCGGGCGGACACCTTCCTCGCCCGGGCGGTCCTGATGGCCTGCTCTTGTGGGTCGCGTTTCCGTTTGGCCTGCTCGCACGGCAGTTCGTCCTCTGCCGTGCCCACTTCGACTTCCTGGGTACAACGAAACCGTAGCCCCGCGACAGGCGACTGTCTACTGTCGCCACGACAGATTTGAGCCGACCTGCAGGGGTACCCGCAGGTACCCCTGCAGGTGCCCGCACCGGCGCGGGCTGCGGGCGGAAGGCCCGCAGGAAAGGCCGCACGCACGGGGGGTCCATATCTGTTCCCGCGACATGAGAAATAGGGGTGGGCTCCGGCGAGTATTCCTCAATCGCCGAACGGAGCGGAATTATTTACCGTGCAGGGCCGATCGCATCGTGCTACTGTCGATCGCGGTTGCAGGTGTGGTTGCCAGAAGGTTTTTCCGACGGGGTGATCATCACGGCGACACGGAATTCGCACAGGGTGAATTCCCGACACCGTCTCCCAAGGAGAAATGACATGGCCACCGGCACCGTGAAGTGGTTCAACGCGGAAAAGGGCTTCGGCTTCATCGAGCAGGACGGCGGCGGCGCCGACGTCTTCGCCCACTACTCGAACATCTCCGCCCAGGGCTTCCGCGAGCTCCTGGAAGGCCAGAAGGTCTCGTTCGACATCGCGCAGGGCCAGAAGGGCCCGACGGCCGAGAACATCGTTCTCGCCTGACATCGGCGCTGACGCATACTTCGCAGCTGGGGCCCGCACCTGTGGGGTGCGGGCCCCGGCTCGCTGCTTTTCGGGGCTCGGCCCACTTCGTATCCGGCTCGTCTCTCGAAATTCTCTGCGCCGCTCATCTGCCGCGGAACACGGGAATTCCTTGCTGCCCTCCTCGCCCCGGGCTCGCCCGTTCGGCCCGTCGTACATCTTCGCTGTGAGGCATCATGCGCTGTGTCATCGCCCGGTACCCGTTCGATCTGACCAAGAGCGGGGTGGTGGCCTCGATGAAGGGCGTCACGCCCGAGATCGTCACGGGTGAGTCCGTGACCATCGGCCGCCGCCGCTACCCGGTCAAGCAGGTGGGCCAGGTCATCACCCGGCAGGACCGCCGCGACTTCACCAGCGGCGAAGTCGTCCGGGCCATGACCCGTCTCGGCTTCACCTGCCACGAGCATCCCGAGGCTCTCCCGGCGGATGTCCCCACTCCGCTCGAAACCGCGTCGAGCCTGCTCGGTGGCATCGTCCCCCCGGAGGCGTGAGCAGGCGGAAGGCCGCCATCCGGGACCCGGCAAGGGCCCTGCCGACGCGCGTCGGCAGGGCCCTTGCCGCCGTTCCGCCTCCTTGCCGCCCGCAGCCGGGGCGAGAAGGCCGGCGCCGCGTGGGGGCCGGCCGATGGTGTTGAATTTCCTCCGGGGCCCTGGTGCCGCACGGCGCCGGGGCCCCTCGACGCGTTGCACAACGCACAACGAGGTGACATGACAGCAGACACACCGCTCAGCGATCGCCTGGACGACGACGACTACCCCGCGTACACCATGGGCCGGGCCGCCGCCGTGCTCGGCACGACCCCCGCCTTCCTCCGTGCCATCGGTGAGGCTCGTCTGATCACCCCGCTGCGCTCGGACGGCGGGCACCGCCGCTACTCCCGCTACCAGCTGCGGGTCGCCGCCCGCGCCCGCGAGCTCGTCGACAGGGGCACCCCGATCGAGGCTGCTTGCCGCATCGTCATCCTCGAGGACCAGCTCGAGGAGGCCCAGCGCATCAACGCCGAGTACCGCCGTGCCGCCCAGGAGGCGTCCGGCGATCGCGGTCCCGGTCCGGGCTGACCACCCTTCCCTGCGGGGTTGTCGCACCGGCCTGTGATACTGGCGGCCTGAACACCTGTACCGTCGCCAGGGAGTGCGAAGTTGTGAAGAGGTCTGTCTACGTTCCGACGGCTCTGGGCTCCCTGTGCGTCGTGACGGCCCTGGTGGTCGGCCTGATGCGCGGTGACGGCGACGGGGACGGTGCGCGTGCGGCGGGGGCGTCGGCCTCCGCGCAGCCGGGGGCGAACAGCGAGGCCAACGGGGGCAAGAAGCCGGAGGAGGTCTGGGACGGCAAGGTCCACGTCCTCGGTGACGGGTCGACGTCCTACACCGGCCCGCAGCCGAACGTGACCAAGCCGGAGAAGCTCAAGCCGGGCGAGAAACCGCCGCAGTTCGTGGTGTTCTCGTGGGACGGCGCACTGGAGGGCGACGACCACCTGTTCTCGCACTTCCGCCAGGTCGCCAAGGCGAACAACGCGCAGATGACGTTCTTCCTGACCGGCATGTACCTGCTGCCGAAGTCGAAGGCGACGCTGTACAAGCCGCCGCAGCACAAGCCCGGCGAGGCGGCGATATCGTACGCGACCGACGAGCACATCAAGGACACCCTGGGGGAGCTGCGCACGGCCTGGCTGGCCGGCAACGAGATAGGCACCCACTTCAACGGGCACTTCTGCGGCGCCAAGGGCGGCGGGGACTGGAGCCCGCAGGAGTGGAAGAGCGAGATCGAGCAGTCGTACGCGTTCGTGGAGAACTGGAAGACGAACACCGGCTACAAGGACCTGCCCCCGCTGCCCTTCGACTACAAGAAGGAGCTGGTGGGCGGCCGCGCGCCGTGTCTGGAGGGGCAGAAGAACCTGCTGACGGCGGCCAAGGAGTTCGGCTGGCGGTACGACGCGAGCTCGCCCGGCGACTTCCAGCTGTGGCCGTCGAAGGTCGATGGCATGTGGAACTTCCCGCTGCAGCTGCTGCCCTACCCCAAGAGCGACAAGCAGGTCCTGTCCATGGACTTCAACTTCCTCTTCAACCAGTCCGGTGACAACACCAAGGGCGATCCGGCGAAGTACGAGGAGTGGCGGAAGCTGACGCGGGACGGCTACCTCAACGGTTTCGAGCGCGTCTACAACGGCAGCCGGGCGCCCCTGTTCATCGGCAACCACTTCGAGGACTGGAACGACGGCATCTACATGAAGGCCGTGGAGGACGTCATGAAGTCGGTGTGCAGGCGGGACGGGGTGCGCTGCGTGTCCTTCCGGCAGGTCGCCGACTGGATGGACGCCCAGGACCCGAAGGTGCTGGCGAAGCTGCGCACCCTGGACCCGGCGCAGGCGCCGGACTGGAAGACGTTCCTGAAGTAGACCTGAAGTAGACCTGAAGTGGACCGCCCCGGCGAGCCCTACGGCTTGCCCATGCAGGCCGTCCAGATCTGCAGCGGGTACGGGCTGCCCTGTGCGGCCTTGACCCCGCCCAGCCCGTCCAGCGGCAGCAGCTCCTGGCTCTTGGGGTCGATGCGGGAGAGGGAGACGGCGGTGGAGACCGTGCCGCGGTAGCCGGCGAACCAGGCCGACTTGTTGTCCGGTCCGGTGCCGGCCTTGCCGGCCGCTCCGGGGCCGGCGGCCTTGGCGGCGACGGCGCTGCCGCGCTGGACGGACTCGTGCAGGGCGTCGTCCACGGCGCCGGCCGCGCTCGCGGGCAGGGCCCGCTGTGCGGCGGGCTTCTCCACGGGCACCGGGTCGCCGTTGCGGCTGAGCGCGGAGACGGAGTACGGCTCGGTGTGCATCCCCTTGCCGGCGAACGTGGCGTAGGCGCTGGCCATGCGGATGGCGCTGGGCCGGGTGGTGCCCAGGGAGAAGGCGGGCACCTGGGGGCCGAGGCTCTCGGGGAGCAGTCCGGCCTGGACGGCGGTGCGGCTGACGCGGTCGAGTCCCACGTCCATGCCGAGCTGCATGATCGGGGAGTTCACCGACTGGGCGACCGCCTCCTTCAGGGAGATCTTCCCCCACGACTTGCCGTCGTCGTTGCGCGCCTTGACGATCTTGCCGGAGCGGTCCCAGTAGGGGCCCTCGGGCGTGCGCACGGCGATCTTGTCGTTGCCGTCGTAGATGCTGGCGGGGGTCACGGGGGTGCGGGTGGCGCCGCGTTCGCGCTGGATGCCGTTGGTGAGGGCAGAGGCGTAGACGAAGGGCGCGAAGGCGGTGCCGGCCGGGACGACGGTGGAGTTGGCGTCGTTGAAGCCCTGCTTGAGGTAGTCCGGTCCGCCCTGGAGGGCGACGATGCGCCCGTCGGTGGTGACGGAGGCGGCGCCGATGCGCACGTCGCGGTCGGTCTCGCGGTTGGCGGGGTCGAGCTTCTCGCGCACCGCGGCCACCGCCTTGTCCAGCGCCTCGACCTTGGGCTTCTCGAAGGTGGTGCGGATCTGGTAGCCGCCGAGGTCGAATTCCGCGTCGGAGACGTCGCTGTGGGCGCTGACGTAGGCGCGGGCGGTGTCGACGAGGTAGCCGACCTGGCCGGTGAGCCCCTCCGGCCTGGGCGGCGCCTTGGGCTCGGGGAAGGTGGTGTAGGTGGCACGCTCGGCGGGCGAGAGCCTGCCGATGGCGACCATGCGGTCGAGGATCCACTTCCAGCGCTCGACGGCGCGCGCGTGGTTCTTCGGGCCCATGGCCGGGTCGTAGAGGGCGGCTCCCTTGAGGAGGGAGGCGAGGAAGGCGCCCTCGCTGGGGTTGAGCTGGGAGACGTCCTTGCCGTAGTAGGCGTGGGCGGCGCGCTGGATGCCGTAGCTGCCGCGCCCGTACCAGCTGGTGTTGAGGTAGCCCTGCAGGATGTCGTTCTTGCTCAGCTTGTCGTCGAGCTTGATCGCGATGATCATCTCGGTGAGCTTGCGGGTGAGGGTCTGCCGCTGGTTGAGGTAGGCGTTCTTGACGTACTGCTGGGTGATGGTGGAGCCGCCCTGGGTGTCGCCGCCGGTGAGCATGCGGGTGGCGGCACGGGTCATGCCGCTGACGGAGACGCCGTCGTCGGAGTAGAACGTCTCGTTCTCCGCGGCGAGCGCGGCCCAGCGGACCTTCTCCGGGATCTTCTCCAGGGCGGTGTCCTGGCGGTCGACGGGGCCGGTGCGGGCCATCTCGGTGCCGTCGGCCCAGTAGTAGACGTTGTCCTGCTGGGTGGCGAAGGCGTTGAGGTCCTCGGGTATGTCGGTGGTGGCGTAGAGGATGCCGAAAAGGGATATCGCGGTGCCGGCGAAGGCGCCGAGGAGCCCCAGGCTCTGACGCCACGACGGCACCCAGCGGCGGAAGCCCTTCTTCCCCGGGCGGGGGTAGGCGGGCCTGAGGCGCTTCCAGAAGCCCAGCGCGGCGAACCGTTTCAGCCACTGCAGTGCGGGCGGGTCCGTACGGGGCCGGGCGCGCCGGCCGCGCGAGCCGGTGGAGTGGTTGCGGCCGTGCGCCCTGCCCTGTTCTGCCACCACCGGTTGAACCTGCCCTCGCCCGAACATCCATCGCTGGATCTCTTACTCGATTTCGGGCCGAGTCTGCCACAAGCGGAATATGCGGGCCCCACCCCTCAGGCGGCGAACCACACCCGGCGGTTGCGCGCCACGGTGTGGATCCGGTCCACCCGGTCCGGGCGCAGCACCCCGCCCAGGCCGCCGAGGCCGGCCGCCACCTCGTCCTCGCGCAGCACCCGTACGTCCCGCAGCGCCGGCGCCACCCGCGTCTCGGCCGCCCCGGACAGCACCAGCACGGCCCGCACCGGCACCGGATAGCCGCAGCAGCGCGAGAGCACCGGGGCGCAGCGCTGCGCGCCGCGCCGGGCCCGCCGTACGCACGGGCGCGGCTGTCGCTCGCGCCCCACCCGTACCTCGTCCTCACCCACCTCGACGCGCGCCGCCGGCACCGGCTCGGTCTGGACGCAGAAGACGCCGCCGGGGCCGATCAGCAGGTGCGGGATGACGGCGTCCCCGGGCAGCACGATGGAGTGCACCACCTCCCAGCCGCCCGGTGTGAGCCCCTCCAGCTGTGCCCCGACCCGCATTTCGGCGGCCAGCGACCTTCGCCAGGAGTCCTCCACCGGCCGCCGGCCCAGCAGCCGGGCCAGGGCCAGGGACAGCCGGCCCCGGCGCGAGGCGTCCAGCCGGGCGCGCAGGGTCTCGCCCGGCCGGTTCGGGGCGAGGTCGTCGTCGGGTGGCAGGAAGAGCCTGTCCGGGTCGTAGGCCCTCCCGTTGGCGCTGCGCTTCGCTTCCGGCCGCTCTCGCACGCCCATCACCCCCACCCGCCATACTGCCGCAGAAGTGCGGGAACCAACCCATTCGCCCACCCGTTGAACGCGGTGAGGCCCCGCGGCATCCCCCCGACCGCGGGGCCTCACCAGTGTTCGGGTACGGGACGGGGCCCGGTCGCCGCGCGACCGGGCCCCGTCCGGGTACCACTTCGGCTACGCCGGGACGCTCGCCACGCCCTGCGGCAGGAAGCGCTTGCCGTTCACGCGCTCGGAGACGCCCTCGCGGTCCAGGTACGGCGTGACGCCACCCAGGTGGAAGGGCCAGCCGGCGCCGGTGATCAGGCACAGGTCGATGTCCTGCGCCTCGGCGACGACGCCCTCCTGCAGCATCAGGCCGATCTCCTCGGCGACCGCGTCCAGGACGCGCTCGCGGACCTGCTCCTCGGTCAGGACGACGTCGCCCTGCTGCAGCAGCGCCGCCACCTCGGGGTCCAGCTCCGGCTTGCCGGAGTCGTGGACGTAGAAGCCGCGCTTGCCCGCCTTGACGATGGCCGCCAGGTTCGGGGAGACCTTGAAGCGGTCGGGGAACGCGCCGGCCAGCGTCTCGGAGACGTGCAGGCCGATCGCCGGGCCGACCAGCTCCAGCAGCACCAGCGGCGACATCGGCAGGCCGAGCGGCTCGACGGCCTTCTCGGCCACCGCGACCGGGGTGCCCTCGTCGATGACGTTCTGGATCTCGCCCATGAAGCGGACCAGGATGCGGTTGACCACGAACGCCGGGGCGTCCTTGACCAGCACCGCGGTCTTCTTCAGCTTCTTGGCCACGCCGAAGGCGGTGGCCAGCGCGGCGTCGTCGGTCCGCTCGCCGCGGACGATCTCCAGCAGCGGCAGGATCGCGACGGGGTTGAAGAAGTGGAAGCCCACGACCCGCTCGGGGTGCTTGAGCTTGGAGGCCATCTCCGACACCGACAGCGAGGAGGTGTTGGTGGCGAGGATCGCGGTCTCGGGGACCACCGCCTCGACCTCCGCGAACACCTGCTGCTTGACGCCCATCTCCTCGAAGACGGCCTCGATGACGAAGTCGGCGTCGCCGAAGGCGGCGGCCTTGTCCAGGGAGCCGGTCACCGCGGCCTTGAGGCGGTTGGCCTTGTCCTGGTTGATGCGGCCCTTGAGCAGCAGCTTGTCGATCTCGCCGTGGACGTAGGCGACGCCCTTGTCCACGCGCTCCTGGTCGATGTCGGTCAGCACGACCGGCACCTCCAGGCGGCGGGCGAACAGCAGCGCCAGCTGCGAGGCCATCAGACCGGCGCCGACGACGCCGACCTTGTTGACCGGGCGGGCCAGCGACTTGTCCGGGGCGCCGGCGGGGCGCTTGCCGCGCTTCTGCACCAGGTTGAAGGCGTAGATGCCGCTGCGCAGCTCGCCGCCCATGATCAGGTCCGCGAGGGCCTGGTCCTCGGCGTCGAAGCCCTGGCGCAGGTCGCCGTTCTTGGCGGCGGCGATGATGTCGAGGGCCCGGTAGGCGGCCGGGGCCGCGCCGTGCACCTTGGAGTCGGCGAAGGCGCGGCCGCGCTCGACGGCCCGGTCCCACGCCTCGCCGCGGTCGACCTCGGGCCGCACGACCTCGGTGTCGCCCTTGAGGACGGAGGCCGTCCACAGCAGCGACTGCTCCAGGAAGTCCGCGCCGTCGAAGAGCGCGTCGGCGATGCCGAGCTCGAAGACCTGCTTGCCCTTGAGCTGGCGGTTCTGGTTGAGCGAGTTCTCGATGATGACCGAGACCGCGCGGTCCGCGCCGATGATGTTCGGCAGCAGGGTGCAGCCGCCCCAGCCCGGGACGAGGCCCAGGAAGACCTCGGGCAGGGAGAAGGCGGGGATCGCCTTGGAGACGGTGCGGTAGGTGCAGTGCAGGCCGACCTCGACGCCGCCGCCCATGGCCGCGCCGTTGTAGTACGCGAAGGTGGGCACGGCCAGCGAGGACAGGCGCTTGAAGACGTCGTGGCCGCCCTTGCCGATGGCCAGGGCCTCCTCGTGCTTCTTCAGCAGCTCGACGCCCTTGAGGTCGGCGCCGACGGCGAAGATGAACGGCTTGCCGGTGATGCCGACGCCGACGATCTCACCGGCCGCGGCCTCCGCCTCGACCTTGTCGATCGCCGCGTCGAGGTTGGCGAGGGACTGCGGGCCGAAGGTGGTCGGCTTGGTGTGGTCCAGGCCGTTGTCGAGCGTGACGAGCGCGAAGCGCCCGGCGCCGCCCGGCAGGTCGAGGTGGCGCACGTGCGCCTGGGTGACGACCTCGTCGGGGAACAGCTCGGCCGCGCCCTTCAGGAGCTCAGTGGTGGTGCTCACTTGGTGCCTCCGTCGAAGTGCGGGTTCTCCCAGATGACCGTTCCGCCCATGCCGAAGCCCACGCACATCGACGTGATGCCGTAGCGGACGTGCGGCTGCTCCTCGAACTGGCGGGCCAGCTGCGTCATCAGGCGGACGCCGGAGGAGGCCAGCGGGTGGCCGAAGGCGATGGCGCCGCCGTACTGGTTGACGCGCGGGTCGTCGTCGGCGATGCCGTAGTGGTCCAGCAGCGACAGGACCTGGACGGCGAAGGCCTCGTTGATCTCGAAGAGACCGATGTCCTCGATCGTCAGGCCGGCCTTGGCCAGGGCCTTCTCGGTGGCCGGCACCGGGCCGATGCCCATGACCTCCGGCTCCACGCCGGCGAAGGCGTAGGAGACCAGGCGCATCTTCACCGGCAGGCCCAGCTCGCGCGCGACGTCCTCGGCGGCGATCAGGGAGGCGGTGGCACCGTCGTTCAGACCGGCCGCGTTGCCCGCGGTGACCCGGCCGTGCGGACGGAAGGGGGTCTTGAGGTTCGCCAGGTTCTCCATCGTGGTGCCCGGGCGCATCGGCTCGTCCGCCGTGGCCAGGCCCCAGCCCGTCTCGCCGCCCTCGGGGGACGTGCGGCGGACGGAGATCGGCACCAGGTCGGCCTGGATCTTGCCGTCGGCGTACGCCTTCGCGGCCTTCTCCTGGCTGCGCACCGCGTACGCGTCGGCGCGCTCCTTGGTGAGGTGCGGCAGGCGGTCGTGCAGGTTCTCCGCGGTCATGCCCATGAACAGGGCGGACTCGTCCACCAGCTTCTCGGAGACGAAGCGCGGGTTGGGGTCGACGCCCTCGCCCATGGGGTGGCGGCCCATGTGCTCGACACCGCCGGCGAGGGCGATGTCGTACGCGCCGAGGGCCACGCCGCCCGACACGCTCGTCACGGCGGTCATCGCACCGGCGCACATGCGGTCGATGGAGTAGCCCGGCACGGACTGCGGCAGGCCCGCGAGGATGCCGGCGGTGCGGCCCAGGGTCAGGCCCTGGTCGCCGATCTGCGTGGTCGCGGCGATGGCGACCTCGTCGATGCGGGCCGGGTCCAGGTCCGGGTTGCGGCGCAGCAGTTCCCGGATGCACTTGACGACCAGGTCGTCGGCGCGGGTCTCGTGGTAGATGCCCTTCGGGCCCGCCTTGCCGAACGGGGTGCGGACGCCGTCGACGAAGACGACGTCCCTAGCGGTACGAGGCACGTTGGCTCTCCTCCAGGTGGATCGCTGCGCGCGGGCATGCCGATACGGCTCCGCCGCGGTGCGGGCTGACACCGTCATGCTACTTGCGGGTAACCACGCTGCACAGCCCCCCTGGCGGGGCGTCGAAGGTCACATTCCACGAGGCGGGGGCGGTGCCGCGACGCGAACGCCGGACGGGCTGCACCGCAGCCCGTCCGGCGATTGAGGACACCGGGCGAAGCCCGGTCCGGGGTCCGGGGCGGAGCCCCGGGGAACGGTGGAAGGGCGGGACGGGGGCCGGCCGCCCGCAGGGCCCTACGCCGCACCCAGCGCCCGCTCCACGGCGGCAGCCGTCGCGTGGCCCACGGCCAGCACCGTCACCCGGTCGCCGTCGACCGCCAGCAGCGTCGGGAAGCCCTGCACCCCGTACCCCGCCGCCCGCCGGAAGTCGGCCTGCGCCTCGGCCGCCGCGTCCGGGCCGGTGAACGCGGCCGCCACCGCCTCGGCCTCCTCGGCCGGCAGGCCGGCCCGCCCGGCGACGGTGCGGTACGTCGCCGCCTGCGACAGGCTCAGCCCGTCCACGTAGAACGCCCGCTGCAGGGCCGCCGCCAGTTCCGCCGCGCGGTCCGGTGCGGCCGCGCGCAGGGCGGCCATGCCGCGGGCGGCGGCCTCGGAGTCCATGACGAAGGAGCCGTCGGCGATCAGCCGCTCGTACGCGGGACCGAATTCCGCGCCCGTGAGCTCGGCGATCTTGGCGTTGGCGCCCTGGACGTAGCCGAACTCGCGGATCGGCACCCGCCGGGCGCCGGTGAACAGGCCGCCGGAGACGACCTCGACCGGCAGGTCGGGATGGCGGCGGGTGATCTCGGTCAGGGTCGGCGAGAAGCCGTGGGACCAGCCGCAGTAGGCGTCGAAGACGTAGACGAGCTTCATGGGGGGACCTGCCTCCGGGGGACGAGCCCGCCGGACGCGGGCATTCAGCTGAGACAACAGTATCTGCTCTCTCAGGTATTCCTGCAGCAGGCTTCCCGCCGCCCTCAGCGCAGCTTCGGCAGGGCGTCCCGCGCCGCATGGCTGAGGGTCTTGAGGTCCTCCGCGAAGCGGTCGCGGTGCTCCTGCGGCAGCGGTTCGAGGAAGTGGCGGCGGATGTTCTCGCGGTGGACGCGCGCGGCGCGCACCACCGTCTCCTCCCCCTGCGGGGTCAGCCGCACCAGGCGGCCGCGCCGGTCGCCGGGGTCCGCGGCCCGCCGTACCAGGCCGGCCGCCTCCATCCGGTCGACGAGCCGGGTGACCCCGCCGGTGCTGAGCACCCGCTCCTGGGCGATGGCCCGCATGGGCAGTCCCGCCTCCCCCGCCCGGCCCAGGATCAGCAGCACCTCGAACATCAGGTGGCTGATGCCGCACTCCTCCTCGATCGCCCGGCCCAGGATGTACTCGAGCCGGTTCGCGGCCCCCTGCAGGCGCCCGAACGCCAGCACGAGGCCGTCGTTGGCCGCCTGCTCTGCCGTCGCGATCTCCTTCTCCCGCGCCACGTGGCCTCTCGCCCCTCTCACCGCACCCGGACGGCGCCCTGCACGCCTCGCCAGGAGCCTACGCGCCGTCAGCCGCCGGGCAGTGGCGCCCTGTCGCGGCGCAGCAGCACGGCCACCACCAGAGCCGCAGCGGCAATGCAGCCGGCCCCGCACAGCAGTGCGGGGCCCAGGCCGTCGACGAACGCCCGCTCGGCCCACACCGGGGCCTGCCCGGCCGCGCCCGGGGCCGCGGCGGCCTGCCCGAGGCTCGCGGCCGGGCCGTGCCGGAGCACCGAGGCGGCCAGGTCGCGGGCGGCCGGCTGCGGTACGCCCTCGGCGGTGGCGTACGTCACGAGGGCGGAGCGCATCCGGGCGGCCAGGACGACGCCGAGCACGGCCACGCCGATCACGCCGCCGAGTTCGCGCAGGGTGTCCATCAGGGCAGAGGTCATGGCGGTCCGCTCGGCGGGGGCGCGCTGCACGGCGGCGATGACGGCGGTGACGAAGGTCAGCCCGACGCCGGCGCCGAGCACCGGCAGCAGCCAGCCGTACCCGGCGTAGGCGGCGCCGCGGCCGTAGCGGGAGAGGCCGGCGAGGGCGACGGCGCACAGGGCGAGCCCGCCCAGCAGCGGCAGCCGTGCCCCGCGCCGGGCGCACAGCAGCCCGGCGGCCGGGGCGGCGGGGACGATGACGCCGGAGGCCGTGAGGAAGACCGCTCCGGCGCCGGCGGCGGACCAGCCCAGGACGTCCTGCAGGTACAGGGTGAGGAAGAAGACCCCGCCGAAGAGGCCCAGGCTGGCGGCGAACAGGGCCAGGCAGGCGGCGGCGGTCACGCGGTCGCGCAGCAGCCATACGTCGAGCATGGGGGCGGCCGTGCGCCACTCGGTCACGACGAAGGCGGGCAGGGCCACGGCGGCCGTGGCCAGCGCGGCCAGGACGCCCGGTGCCGTCCAGCCGTCCACCGGCGCCTGGACCAGGCCGTACACCAGGCTGCCCAGGCCGACGACGGCGAGCACTTGACCGGCCGGGTCCCAGCGCGTGGGGGCGGGGGGCACCCGCGGCAGGGCGCGCAGGCCGAGCAGCACCATCGCGGCGCCCACGGGGAGGTTGATCCACAGGACGCTGCGCCAGCCGAGGGCGTCGACGAGGGGCCCGCCGATCGTGGGGCCGAGGGCGACGCCCAGGCCGCCGGCGCCGCCGCGCACGCCCATGGCCCGGGTGCGCCGCGTCCCGTCGGGGAAGGCGTGCCGCAGCAGGCCCATGCCGGCGGGCATGAGTGCGGCCGCCCCCGCGCCCTGCACCAGGCGCCCGGCGAGCAGCCAGGCCCAGCCGGGGGCGAGGGCGCCGGCGGCGGAGCCGGCGCAGAAGGCGAGCACGCCGGCGAGGAAGACCCTGCGCTGCCCGAACCGGTCGCCCAGGACGCTGCCGGAGAGCAGGAAGGCGGCGAAGACCAGGGTGTAGCCGGCGACGACCCATTGCAGGCCGCTGATGCCGAGGCCCATTTCGGCGCCGATGTGCGGCAGGGCGTTGTTGAGGGCGAGGTTGTCGAGCATGGCCATGAACACCGCGCCGGCGACGACCGCCAGCGCGCGTCGCTGCCGGGTCCGGGTGCGGCGGGGTCCGGGCACGGCCACCTCCGGCCGGGGGGTGCCGCGGGGGCGGGCGTGGGCGCCGGTCACGGCGGGCCCGTCCCGGAGGCCCCGGCGGGCCGGTACAGCCGCACGAGGGCCCGGTAGTTGCGGGCGTGGGCCTCGACGAGGGCCTCGTCGTCGGGGGTGAGGGCGCGCACGAGGTGGGCGTGCGGCCCGGCGACCAGGGAACCGGCGGGGACGGTCCGGTCCTGGGGGACGACGGTGCCGGCGGCGACGATGCTGCGCGCACCGATCCGGGCGCCGTTGAGCACGATCGCGCCCATGCCGACCAGGACGTCGTCGCCGAGGTCGCAGCCGTGCAGGACGGCGTTGTGCCCGACGGAGCAGCGGGCGCCGATACGGACGGGGAAGCCGGGGTCGGTGTGGACGACGACGCCGTCCTGGAGGTTGCTGCCGGTGCCGACGGTGATCTCGTCGCCGTCGGCGCGCAGCACGGTGTGGTACCAGACGCTGGCGCCGGCGGCGAGGTGCACCGGCCCGATGAGGACGGCGGTGGGGGCGACGTGGGCCGCCGGGTCGAGGACCGGTGCGCGTCCCAGGACGGGGACGGTGAGCACGCCGGGCGGCGCGGGTGCGGGCGGACCGTGTCCGGCGGCGGTGGTCATGGTGGCGCGGTTCCCCGGACGGCCGGCGGCGACACGCGTCCGTCCCCCACATGGATGGAGCGTGAGATCTTTCGCCCCGGGGCGGGCATCGACTGCCAAGAGAGCGCAGTGCGGTTTCTGCCGTCGCGAATTCGAGGAGTTGTTCGCCATGCCACCCTCCTCCGATGCCATCGCCGTCGTCGGTGCCGCGTGCAGACTGCCCGGCGGCATCACCACGCCCGCCGAGCTGTGGTCGGCCCTGACGGAGGGCCGCTGCCCGCTCGGGCCGGTGCCCGCCGACCGGTTCGACGCCGAGCGGTGGGTGGATCCGGATCCGGGACGTTCCGGCAAGACGTACACCGCCACCGGCGGCTTCCTGGCGGACGTGCGCGGTTTCGACTGCGACTTCTTCGCGCTCTCGCCGCGCGAGGCCCGGCACATGGACCCGCAGCAGCGGCTGCTGCTGGAGCTGGCCGTGGAGGGCCTGGACGACGCGGGGATCCCGGCCGCCTCGCTGGCGGGCTCGGACACCGCGGTGTACGTGGGCGCCTCCAACCAGTCCTTCGCCTTCCTGCAGGGCCTGGCGCCGCGGTCGGCCGACGCGTACACGATGACCGGCGGCGCGGTGTGCAACGTCGCCAACCGCGTCTCGCACTTCCTCGACCTGCGCGGGCCGAGCCTGGCCGTGGACACGGCCTGCTCCTCGTCCCTGGTGGCGCTGCACCACGCCTGCGAGGCGCTGCGCTGCGGCCGCAGCGCGCTGGCGCTGGCCGGGGGCGTCAACGTGCTGCTCAGTCCCTTCGAGTTCATCGGTTTCGCAAAGGCGTCGATGCTCTCCCCGACCGGGCGCTGCCGGCCCTTCTCCGCGGAGGCGGACGGCTACGTGCGCTCCGAGGGCGGCGGCCTGGTGGTGCTCAAGCCGCTGGGCGCGGCGGTGCGCGACGGCGACCGGGTGCTGGCCGTCGTCCTGGGCAGCGGCATCAACGCCGACGGGCGGACCCCGGGCCTGGCCCAGCCGAGCGCCCGGGCGCAGGAGAGCCTGCTGCGGGAGGTGTACGAGGCGGCCGGGGTCGACCCGCAGGAGCTGGTGTACCTGGAGATGCACGGTACGGGCACGCCGGTGGGCGACCCGGTGGAGTGCCGCGCGGTCGGCCGGGCGCTGACCGCCCGGCGGGCCGCGGACCGGGCCCTGCCGGTGGGGTCGGTCAAGGCCCACCTGGGGCACCTGGAGCCGGCGTCGGGCATGGCGGGGCTGCTCAAGGCCGTGCTCGTGCTGCGGCACGGCCGGGTGCCGGCCAACCCCGGTGCGCTGCCGCTGAACCCGGCCATCGACTTCGACGCCTGGCGCCTGGCGCCGGTCACCGAGACCCGCCCGCTGCCGGCGCCGTCCGGCGGCCGGGCGGTGGCGGGGGTCAACTCCTTCGGCTTCGGCGGTGCCAACGCGCACGTCGTCCTGGCGGCCGCGCCGGGGCCGGACGGGCCGAGCACGCCGCCCACCCGGGGCGGGCCGCTGCCGGTGGTGGTCTCGGCGCGCACGCGCACGGCGGTGGCCGAGGCGGCCCGGCGCATGGCGGACCGGCTGGAGGGCTGTGCCCCGGGCGACTTCTACGACGTGGCGTACACCTCCTGCCGGCGGCGCGGGCGGCACGAGGAGCGGATCGCGGTGCTCGCGCCGGACGCCGCGACGGCGGCCGAGCGGCTGCGCCGGGTGGCGGACGGCGAGGTGGCGGCGGGCGCGCTGACCGCGGGGGTCGAGGGCGGCACGGTGGCCTTCGTCTTCTCCGGCAACGGCGCGCAGTGGCCGGGGATGGGCGCGCGGCTGATGGAGGAGGAGCCGGTCTTCCGGCGGGCGGTGGCCGAGGCGGACGAGGCGCTGCGCCCGCTGCTGGGCTGGTCGGTCTCGGCGGAGCTGGCGGCCGCCCCCGGCGCGCGCCGCCCGGACACCACCGATGTGGCCCAACCCCTGCTGTTCGCGGTGCAGGTGGGGCTGGTGGCGCTGCTGCGGGCCCGGGGCATCGAGCCGGCCGCGGTGGCCGGGCACAGCGCCGGCGAGATGGCCGCGGCCTGGGCGGCCGGCGCGCTGGACCTGCCGGCGGCGGCCCGGGTGGTCGTCGCCCGGTCGCGGGCGCAGGCCTCGACCGCCGGCGACTGGGGCATGGCCGCGCTCGGCGCCGACCCGGTGCGGGCCAAGGCGCTGCTGGCGCCGTACGAGGGCCGGCTGGAGCTCGCGGGCGTCAACACCGCGCAGGACGTGACGGTCGGCGGGGACGCACCTTCGCTGGCCCGCCTGGGCGAGGACTGCCGCGGGCAGGGGGTGTACTTCCACGACCTGGGCCTGCCGTACGCCTTCCACAGCCGGGCCATGGACGGCCTGGAGGAACAACTGGCCGCCGACCTCGCGGACCTCAAGGCGCGGCGCGCCGCGGTGCCGTACGCGTCGGCGACGACCGGCGGCGTGCTCGGCGGCGAGGAACTGGACGCCGGCTACTGGTGGCGCAACCTGCGCCGGCCGGTGCAGTTCGCCGCGGCGGTCGGGCAGCTGGCCGACCTGGGCTGCGACCTGTACGTGGAGGTGGGTCCGCACCCCGTGCTGCGCGGCTACCTGCGCCGGCTGACCTCGGCCGGCCGGAGCCCGGCGCTGGTCGTTGCGACCCTGTCGCGGGAGCAGCCGGGCGCGGACGCGGTCGACTCGGCGGTGGCCCGTCTGCTGGCCGGCGGCGCCCGGCACCGCGACTCCGTCTTCTTCCCCCGCCCGGGCCGCGTGGTGGACCTGCCGGCCTACCCCTGGCAGCGTGAACCGCACTGGAACGGCGATCCCGGCGCGTGGTCGCGCACCTGCGGGGACGGGCGCGTCGACCACCCGCTGCTCGGCGAACGGGCGGCGACGGCCGAACCGGTCTGGCACGGCCCGTTCGAACCGGCGCGCGTGCCCTGGCTGGACGGGCACCGGGTCGGCGGCGCGGTGCTCATGCCGGCCACCGGCTACCTGGAGATGATGCTGGCGGCCGGGCGCCGGGTCCTGGACGGGCCCGTCGAGATCGGCCGGCTCGCGATCCCGGCGGGCCTGGTGCTGCCCTTCGACGAGGACCGGCAGATCGAGCTGCAGACGGCCCTGGCGCCGGACGACGGCGTGGTGCACATCGCCAGCCGTGGCGGGAGAGAGGACACCTGGCAGCAGCACGCCCGGGGCCGGCTGCGCCGGCTGTACGCGCCGGTGCCGCCGCTGACCGACCTCGACGCCCTCGCCGCGGCCCTGCCCGGGCGGCGCACCGCCGAGGAGCACTACCGCCTCGCCGGCGGCAAGGGCCTGGACTACGGCCCGGCCTTCCGGGTCCTGACGGACTTCCGGGTCGGCGACGACCAGGTGCTGGCCGACTACGCGGGCGGCGGCGACCTCGCCGGCTACGAGGCCCACCCCGCGCTGCTGGACGGCGCGCTGCAGGCGGCCTCCCCGCTGCTGGAGGACGCCACCGCGGACGGCGGCGCTCCCTTCCTGCCGGTGGCCGTCGAGCGCGTACGGGCCTGGCGGCGGATGCCCGCCATCGGGCACGTGCACGTGCGCGCCCGCACGGTCACCCCGCGCGAGGCCCTGCTGGACATCGCCGTCCTCGCCCCCAACGGGCTGACCTGCCTGGCCCTGGAGGGCTGCCGGATGCGGCGCGTCGAACAGCAGGCGCGCGTACCGGTGCGGCTGCACACCACCGTCACCCGGGCCGCGCCGCTGCCCGGCCCGGCGGGCACACCCTGCCCGCTGCCGTCCCCCGCCGACGCCCTGGCGGCCTGCGCGGCGGACCTGGTACGGGACCGGGAGCACGCCGACCGCGAGGGCATGGACCGGCTGCGGGCCCTGACCGCCCACTTCGGCGCGGCGGCCCTGGCGAGCGTGCTGGGCGACCGGCGGCAGGAGCCCTTCGCGGTGACCGACGTGCTGGCGGCGGGCGTGCCGGCCGACTACGCGCCGCTGGTCGAGACGCTGCTGCGGGCCGCGCACGACCACGACCTGGCGGAGGCCTGCGGCGAGGGCTGGCGCGCCACGGGCACGCCCGCGCCACTGGAACGGTTCCGTGCCGCGCTCGCCGACTGCCCGCACCTGGCGGTCGAGCTCGCGCTCGCCGGAGCCGGCGCCGGGCAGCTGGTGCAGATCCTGCGCGGCCAACGGGACCCGGCCGAGGTGCTGCCGGCGGAGGCCAATCGCCACCTGCTGGAGGAGCTGCGCACCGACGGCTGCACCAGCGGCTTCGCGGGCCGCGCCGCCCGCACCGTGCTGCGCGCCCTCGTCCGCGACTGGCCCGCCGACCGGCCGCTGCGCGTGCTGGAGGTCGGTGCCGGCACCGGCGGCACGACCGCACACCTGCTGCCGGTGCTGCCCCGCGACCGTACCCACTACACGTACGCCGACGCCTCGGCCGCCTGCCTGCCGCGGGCCCGCAAGCGCTTCGCCGGTCACGACGTCCTCGTCCCCCGCGTGCTCGACCTCGACCGCGACCCGGCCGGGCAGGGTTTCGCGCCCGGCTCCTTCGACGTCGTCGTCGCCCCCGCGGCCCTGCACACCGCCCGCGACGTGCGGCGCGCCCTGGAGCACGTGGCCGCTTTGCTGGACGACGGCGGGCTGCTGCTGGCCACCGAGCCGCACGACGTCACGGCGCTGGCCCTGCTCGACGGGCTGCTGCCGGCCTTCTGGCAGCGCGGGGACCACGAGGTGCGCCGCCGCGGCCCGTTGCTGCCGCCCGACGGCTGGCGGCGGGTGCTGGACGGTGCCGGCTGGCAGGAGGTGGCCGTCGCCGGCGACACGGAGGACGGCGCGCGCTGCGACGTCTCGCTGCTGCTGGCCCGGCGCCCGGAGCGCACCGGGCCGCGGCCGGCCGCGCCGGCCGCCCGGCACACCGGCACCTGGCTCGTGGCGGCCGAGCGGGAACAGGACGCGCTGGCGGGCGCCGTGGCCGAGCTGCTGACGGCCGCGGGCGCGAGCGTCCGGCGCGTCGCGCCCGGTGACGACCCCGGACAGTGGTCGGCGCTCCTCGGCAGCGGGGCGGGCACGGCCGGTGGGCCGCAGACGCACGTGCTGCTCCTGCTGGGCGGGGACGCCGGCGACGACGAGGGCGAGCTGGACCGTGCCGTGGGCCGTACGGCCGTGCTGCGGGCGCTGGCCGCCGCGGCGGGCGCCGGGGGCGTGTCGCTGTGGCTGGTCACCCCGCCCACCGGCGTCCTGCCCGCGCCGGAGCGTCCGCTGGCGCCGGGCACCGCCGCCGCCTGGGGCGTGGCCCGCACTCTGGCGGGCGAGCACCCGGACGTGTCCGTGCGGCGCATCTCGCTGGACGCCACGGGCCGCACCGGGGCGGACGCCGCCCGCCTCGTCGCCGAGCTCACCGGGGCGGGCGAGGAGGACGAGGTGCTGCTCACGCCGGCCGGACGGTTCGTCACCCGGCTGCGCGAGGACAGGGATCCGGACCCCGCGGCCGGTACGGAGCCCGGCGAGGAGCGGCCCTTCGCGCTGCGGGTGCACGACACCGGCCCCGCCCACCGGCTCGTGTGGGCCCCGGACACCGTGCCCGAGCCCGGCCCCGGCCAGGTCGTGGTCCACGTACGGGCGGCGGCGCTGAACTACCGGGACGTCCTGCAGGCCCTGGGCACCGTGCCGCTCGATGCGGGCGCGGGCGGGCACCGGCCCGGCATGGAGTGCGCGGGCGTGGTCACCGCCGTCGGCCCGGGCGTTGCGGACCTCGCTCCCGGCGACCGCGTCCTGGCCTTCGGCTCCGGCACGCTGCGCTCCCACGTCGCCGTCCCCGCGGCCACCGCGGCCCGGATGCCCGAGGGGATGGGCTTCTGCGCGGCCGCCACGCTGCCGGTGGTGTTCCTGACCGTCCATCACAGCCTGCACCACCTGGCCCGGCTGGCGCCCGGCGAGCGGGTGCTGGTGCACGGCGGGGCGGGCGGGGTGGGCCTGGCCGCGGTGCAGTACGCCCGGCGGGCGGGCGCCGAGGTCGTCGCCACGGCCGGCACTCCCGCCAAGCGCGAGCTGCTGCGCCTGCTGGGCGTCGCCCACGTGCTCGACTCGCGCTCGCTGCACTTCGCCGACCAGGTGCGGGCCGTCACCGACGGGCGCGGCGTGGACGTCGTGCTCAACTCCCTGGCCGGGGAGGCCGTCGCCCGCGGCCTGGAGGCCCTCGCGCCCGGCGGGCGGTTCGTCGAGCTGGGCAAGCGCGATCTGTACGCCGACGGGCGGCTGCCGCTCGGCGCGTTCCTGGGCAACGTCACCTTCAGCACCGCCGACCTGGCCCGGCTCGCGCACGAGCGGCCCGCGGCGTTCGCCGAGGAGTTCGCGGAGGTCGCCGCGTGCGTACGGGAGGGGGCGTACCGGCCGCTGCCGCACCGCGTGTACCCCGCCGACCGGGTGGCCGAGGCGTTCGAGGCCCTGCAGCACTCCCGGCACATCGGCAAGGTGGTCGTCTCCCTTCGGACCCCGCCCGTCCTGCCGCCCGTGCCCGCTCCCCTGCGCCTGGACCCGGCGGCCACCTACGTGGTCACCGGGGGCCTGGGCGGCTTCGGCGCCGCCACCGCCCGCCGACTCGCCGCGCGCGGCGCGCGCAGGCTGTGCCTGGTGAGCCGGCGCGGGGCCGAGGTGCCCGGGGCGGCCGAGCTGCTGGAGGAGCTGCACCGGCAGGGCGTGGCGGCCTCCGCGCACGCGTTCGACGCGGCCGATGCCCGGGCCATGGCGGCGCTGCTGGACTCCGTCGACACCCCCGCCCACCCGCTGCGCGGCGTCGTGCACGCCGCGATGGTCCTCGACGACGGCCTGCTGACGGAGGTGACGGAGGAGTCCGCGCGGCGCGTGCTGTCCCCCAAGGCGGCCGGCGCCCGGGTGCTGGACCGGCTCACCCGCGGCCGGGAGCTGGACTTCTTCGTCCTGTACTCCTCGGTCGCCGCCCTGCTGGGCAACCCGCAGCAGAGCACCTACGTGGCCGCCAACCTGTGCCTGGAGTCCCTCGTGCGGGCCCGCCGGCACGCCGGCCGGCCGGGCCTGGCCGTGGCCTGGGGCGCGCTCGGCGACGCCGGCTACGTCGCCCGCAACGGGCTGGACGGCTTCATGGAACACGTGGGCCTGGTCCCCGTCCCCGCCGAACGGGCCCTGGACGCCCTGGAGGAGCTCCTCGCCGGTGGCCGGGACGACGTCGCCGTCGTCGCCGGCATCGGCTGGGGCCGGGTGCGCCACGGCATCGGCGCCGTCGGCGCGCCCCGTTTCGCGCTCGTACGCCCCGAGGGCGAGGACGACGCGACGGGCAGGGCGGCGCGGGACATGGCGCAGGCCCTGGCCCGCGCCACGCCCGAGGAGGCGCTCGCCAAGGTGACGGAGGCCGTCGTCACCGTCCTGGCGGGCGTCCTGCAGACGACACCCGACCGCATCGCCCCCGACCGGCCCCTGAACCAGCTGGGCCTGGACTCCCTCATGGGCGCCGAACTGATGACGACGCTCCACCAGCGCCTGGGCTGCGACGTCCCGGCGATGGAGATCCTGGCGAGCCCCACGGTGGCCGCTCTGGCCGCCCGCTGTGTGCAGCGCCTGAAGCCGGTGCCGGACACGGGGGCGGAGCCGGCAGGGGCCGCCGCGCGCTGAGCCGCCCGGAGGGAGCCGTCCGGGCGGCACCACGGCGCCCCGTAAGGGGCGCGGGGAACTGCGCGACAAGCCACGATGCGCCCGCGGATGGAGCGCCGTGCTGCGCCCGGACCCCGGGGTGGGCCGCCGACTGCGGGCCGTCAGTGGCCGATCGCGCAGTTCCCCGCGCCCCTACGGGGCGCTGCATGATCCGCCGGACACGCCCTAGGGCAACCGGTCGTCGTCCGCCAGGCCCGCGGTCAGCATCACCGGCAGGCGTTCCAGGCCACGGCTGATCAGGGTCGGCTTGTGGCGCACCGGCTCGCCGGTGGGCACCGGGCGGCAGCGGGCCAGGGCCGTCAGCAGGGCGGCGGCCTGGACGCGCACCAGGCGGGCGCCCAGGCAGAAGTGCTCGCCCCAGCCGAGGGAGAGGTGCGCCGGGGTGCGGGTGGTGTCCAGGCAGTGCGGGTCGGTGAAGACGGCGGGGTCGCGGTTGGCGGCGCCGACGAGAAGGCCCACGACGGTGCCGGCGGGTACGGGCGTGCCCGCGACGGCGGCGTCGCGCAGGGCGACGCGGGTGATGAGCTGGATGGGCGGGTCGTAGCGCAGCAGTTCCTCGACGGCGCCCGGTACGGCCTGCGGGTGGGTGCGCAGGCGGTCGAGCTGGCGGGGGTGGGAGAGCAGGGCGTGCAGGCCGTTGCCGACGAGGTTGACGGCCGGCTCGTAGCCGGCCACCACCAGCTGGCCGACGGCCGTGACGATCCGGTCGACGGTCAGCAGCGAGCCGTCGGGGCCCGGGGCGACCAGCGCGCCGAGGACGTCGCCGGCCGGGGCGGCGCGGCGGCGTTCGATGAGGTCGCGCAGGTAGCGGGCGAAGTCCAGGCGGGCGCAGGAGATGCGGGCGGTGTCCTGCGGTGTGCGCAGCGCCTCCGGGTCGAAGCCGGCCGTCATCCACTTCAGGGCCTCGATCCACTCCCGGCGTTCGTCGAGGGGGACGCCGACCAGCGCGCAGATGACGTCGAGGGCGAGGGGTTCGGCGAGGTCGGCGATGACGTCGACCTCGCCGGCGCGGTCGGCGGCGGCCAGCAGGGCGGCGGCGCGGTGCTCGACGGCGGGCCGCAGCCGTTCCACGGCCCGCGCGGCGAACGGCGCGGCCACCCGGGTGCGCAGCCGCCGGTGCTCGGGCGGGTCGGTCATCAGGAAGGACTGCGTGCCGGTGTCGAGCGTGCCGAAGCCGAAGCGGGCGTCGCCGAGCACGGCCAGGCATGCGGCGTGGCCGGTCACCACCGTCACCTGCTCGTCCAGGCGCAGCACCGGGCCGCCGGCGGCGGTGCGCAGCTGCTCGTAGTGGCGGTAGGGGTCGGTGTGGAAGGCGGGGTCGCGGACGTCGAAGGGGAGCCGGTCCCACATGTCGCGGGTGACGGCGGTGACCGGGGTGCCCGGGGTGGTGGCGTCGTCCGGGGCGCCGGGAGGGTCGGGGATTGCGGTGACGGGGCCGGTGGTCACGTCGTTCCCCCTTGATTGGTGTGACGCCTGACGCCGGAAGGGTTTCTTCCGTGTTTCTTCCCCGCAGAATTCCCGGGCACCGTCAACAAAAACGCCGCCATGGAGGGGACAGTCATGGACATACCCGGTGGGTTGAGCCGGAGAAGACTCCTGAAGGCCGGCCTCGTCGCCTCGGGCGCCGCGTGGGCGGCCGGCCGGCTGCCGTCCGGCGGCCCCGCCCCGTCGCCCGCCCCGCTGCCGCTCGAACGGGCCGCCTGGGCCCGGCAGGCCGCCCAGGGCGCACGGACGCAGGCGGCCTTCCCCGACTGGAGCCGCTTCGCGCGCATCGCGGACGGCACCTTCGACGAGGACGCCGACCCCGTGCGCGACATGAAGCCGGTGGTCGACAGGCTCAAGAGCCAGAACGTGAGCGTGATCGAGCTCGACACCATCCTCTCCCACTGGCTGACCGACGCCGAGTTCGCCGAGCACATGACGAAGGTCAAGAGCTTCGCCCAGGTCGCCCGCGCGGCCGGGCTGCGCGTCGTCGTCTACTACCCGTCGCTGGAGGTCATCAGCCTCGGCGGCGAGAAGGGACGTTCCTTCTACAAGGACGGCGACGGCAAGAACTGGGTCCAGCGTTCCCTGGACGGCAAGCCCAACGTCTTCTACGGCAGCCTCGTGGTCTGGGTGGACCCCGGTGACGAGAGCTGCTGGGTCAGCCCCAACTCTCCCTGGCGCGACTTCTACCTCGGTCGCATCAAGCAGCTCGCCGCCACCGGTGTCGACGCCATCTGGCCGGACGTGCCCATCTACTTCGACGGCGCCCTCACCTGGTGCGACGCCTCCACCTGGGCCGCCGCCGCCTTCAAGGCCGACACCGGGCTCGCCCTGCCGCCCGCCGACAACTTCTCGGACCCGCGCTTCCGCCGCTACGTCGAGTGGCGCCACCGCAACCTCAACCAGTGGCAGCTGGACATCGCCGCCGCCGGCCGCTCCGTCAACCCCGACCTGCTGACCTTCGTCGAGACGGTGAGCATGGACTACCAGTACGCCACCCGCATCGGCCTGGACGGGGCGTACCTGCGCACCGCGGGCGGCGGCGTCAGCCACGTGTGGGAGGTCGACATCCTCGGCCTGCGCGACGGCATGCGACACGCCACCGCCAGCGACTGGACCTGCCTGATCTCGATGTACAAGTACGCCCGCGCGGCCAGCGGCACCAAGCCGGCCTGGGCGTTCTCCTACGGCTGGAAGGCCGACGACGCCTCGCTGGTGATGGCCGAACTGCTGGCGTCCGGCTGCAACCCGTACGAGGTCAAGAGCCCGTTCAAGGACATCAGCACCGACGTCGCGATGCGCACCCGCATGTACGCCTTCGTCGCCGCCCAGCAGGAACGGCTGTACGACACCGTCTCCGCCGCCACCGTCGGTGTCTACCACTCCTCCGCCTCGCGCGACTACGTCGCCCCGACGGCCGGCACCGGCATGTACGTCAACGCCAAGGCGCCCGCGGGCGTCGCCGACTGGTGGAGCGGCGGCGCGACGGAGGAGAGCTGCACCCGGCAGGCGTGGCTCGGCGAGTTCCGCGGCACCGTCAAGGCGCTGGTCTACGGCCACATCCCCTTCACCACCGTCACCAGCCCGGACCTGACGGCGGCCGACCTCGCCGGCTACCGCGTCCTGCTGCTGCCCAACCTGCAGGCCGTCTCGGACGCCGAGGCCGCCGTGCTGCGCGGCTACGTCTCCGGCGGCGGCACGGTGGTCGTCACCGGGCCGGCGCCGACCGCCCTGGACGAGTACGGCGCGGCGCGCGGCGAGTACGCGCTGGCCGACGTGCTCGGCTTCGGCAAGGCGGACGCCGCCCCGGCCACCAAGCGGCACGCCTTCGGGGCGGGCACCTGCCACTACGTCCGGGACCTGGCGGGGCTGAAGTACCTGACCGCCACCGACCAGGCGAGCGCGGACGCGCTGCTGGGCCCGGTGCGCGAGGCGGCGCCGCCGGCCGTGACGCTCGCCGCCGGCGACCGGCGCATCCACGTGGAGGCCGGCCGGCTCGGCGCCGGCGAGACGGTGGTGCAGCTGGTGAACTTCACGGGCTTCGGGGACGCGCCGGGGACGTTCCGTACGGTACCGGCGCCGTGCACGGTGGCGGTGCGGATCCCGGAGGGCAAGCGACCGCTCTCCGCGGCGGTCGCCTCCCCCGATGCGGCCTCGCCGGTGGCGCAGCCGGTGCCGTTCTCGGTGGCCGCAGACGTGGTGCACGTGGAATTGACGGTGAAACAGTATTCCTTGCTGAGCGTCAGTTTCGGCTGATTCGCTCACGTACGGCGCCCCCTGAGAGCATGACCGATGCATCGATCATTGCGGGGGGCGCCGTGCGGGGCGGGGCTCCTGCACGGACATCCGGGAAGAGGGGCCGCGCAGCGGTGGAAGAAGAAGACCTGGGCACCGGGGAACTGCTGCGCCGGCTGCGCCGCGACCAGGGGATGTCGCTGGCCGAGCTGGCCCGCCGGGCCTTCTACAGCAAGGGTTACGTCAGCAAGGTCGAAAACGGCGAGAAACCGCTGACCTTGGAACTGAGCCGCGTCTGCGACCAGGTGCTGAAAACCGGCGGCACGCTGCAAAAGGCCGTCCTGGCGACGGCCAAGGACAACGGCGGCAGGAAACGGGACACGGGCGTGTGCCCGTACCCGGGCCTGTCCCCGTTCGGTGTGCGGGACGCGCGGTGGTTCTTCGGCCGCGCGGACGCCGTGGCCGACCTGGTCGCCCAGCTGAGCGAGCGGCTGCGGACGCCGGGGCCCCTGCTGGTGACGGCACCGTCGGGCGCGGGCAAGTCGTCGCTGCTGAGGGCGGGGCTGCTCCCGGCCCTGGCACGCGGAGTCCTGCCCGCCGCCGGCTCACGCAACTGGCCCGTCGCGCTGCTCACTCCCGGGGAGCGCCCTCTCGACGCGCTCGTGGAGCGGATATCCGTGGCCACCGGGGCGTCCCGCCGGCTGCTCGAAGAGGCCCGCCGGCACGGCGCGGACGCCTTCGCCGCCGCGGTGGGCGCCGCCCTGCCGGACGAGGGAGCCGCGCTGATCGTCGTCGTGGACCAGTTCGAAGAGACCTTCGTGCTCTGCCCCGACGCACGCGACCGGGCGGCCTTCGTGGACGCGCTGACGGCCCTGACGGCGCCACGGGGCACCGGCGCGGGCGCCCTTCCCACCGCGCTCGTCGTCCTCGGTGTCCGGGCCGACTTCTACGACCGCTGCCTGGCCTTTCCCGCCCTTGCCGCGTCCCTGCAGCGGGGCCACATCACCCTGGGGCCGATGGGGGACGCGCAACTGCGCGACGCCGTCACCGGGCCGGCCCGGGAGGCCGGCCTGGAGGTGGAGCCGGGGCTGGTCGAGGTGCTCCTGCGCGACATCGGACACCTGCCCGGCCGGGCGGCACCCGGCCACGCCGCGCAGGGCGGAGCACTGCCCCTGCTCTCCCACGCCCTGCTCGGCACCTGGCAGCACCGGGAGAACTCCACGCTGACCGTCGAGGGCTACCGGTTGACCGGGGGCGTGTACGGCGCGGTGGCCGCCACCGCCGAGCGCGCCTACGCGTCCCTGCCCGCCCGGCAGCAACAGGCGGCCCGGCGCGTTCTGCTGCACCTGGTCCAGGTCGGCGACGACCGGGAGACGAGCCGGCCGGGCCGCAGGGCCGACCTCGTGGAGGCGGGCGGCGGCGCGGACGGTGACGCCGAGGCCGTCGTCGAGGCGTTCACCCGGGCGCGGCTGCTCACCGTGGACGCCGACCACGTCGAGGTGGCCCACGAGGCCCTGCTGCACGCCTGGCCCCGGCTGCGCCAGTGGATCGAGGAGGACCGGGCCGTCCTGCACGCCCGTCAGGCACTCGCCGAGGCGGCCGCCGCCTGGGAACGGGAAGGCCGTGACCCGAGCCTGCTCCACCGCGGCTCCCGCCTGGCGGCGGCCCTGGAGGTCACCGGACGCCCCTCCGGCGCGGCCGCCCTCACCGCGACGGTGCGCACGTTCCTCGAAGCCGCTGTCGAACGGGAGCAGTCGGAGAAGCGGACGGAGCAGCGCCGCCTGCGGAACCTGCGCACCCTCACCGCCGCCCTCGCCACCCTTCTGGTCCTCTCGCTCGTGGCCGGCGCCGCCGCCCTCCACCAGAGCCGCAGGGCCGAGGACCAGCGCCGCGTGGCGGAGTCCCGCGAACTCGCCGCCCGGGCCACCGGCATGCTGCGCGACCAGCCCGAGGCCGCGGTGCTCGTCGCACTGAGCGCCTACCGCCGCTCTCCCACCGCCGAGGCCCGCAGCAGCCTGCTGAGCACGTACGCGGCGTTCCCCGGCAACCAGCTCACCAGTCACACGGACGACGTCTTCGCCGTGGCGTTCAGCCCCGACAGCCGTACGGTGGCCACGGCGGGCGACGACCACACGGCCAAGCTGTGGGACACGGCCTCCCGCAGGCTGCTGGCGACCCTGACGGGGCACACCGACAGGGTCCGTGCCGTGGCGTTCTCCCCCGACGGGCACACCGTCGCGACGGCCGGCAGGGACCGGACGGTCAAACTGTGGGACGTGCGGTCCCGCCGCCCGATCGTCACCCTCACTGGCCATGCCGGCGCCGTCAACGGTCTGGCGTTCGGCCCGGACGGGCGCACCCTGGCGTCGGCGGGCGACGACGGCACCGTGCGCCTGTGGGACGTGGCCGCGCGTCGTGCCGCAGGCGTGCTCGACAACGGCAACGGCGCCGTCTGGCAGGTCGCGTACGCGCCCGACGGCCGTACGCTGGCCGCCGCGTACACCGATCAGAAGGTCAGGCTGTGGGACCCGGCCTCGCGCCGCGTCACCGCCACGCTCGGCGGCCATACGGCCGCCGTCACGGCGGTGGCCTTCTCCCCCGACGGCCGCACCCTCGCCACCGGGGGCCTGGACAGGACCGCGCGGCTGTGGGACCGCGCGTCCGGCCGCATGACCGCCACCCTGTCCGGGCACCGCGACATCGTCTGGTCGGTGGCCTTCGCTCCCGACGGCCGCACCCTCGCCACCGCCGGCTACAACGACGACACCGCGCGCCTGTGGGACACGACCACGCACCAGGCGGTCGGCGCGCTGACGGGGACGGGGTCGATCCCGGCGGTGGCCTTCAGCCCGGACGGGCGGAGCATCGCCACCACCTCGACCACCGAACAACGCGGCACCACGCCCGTCCTGCAGCTCTGGGACGCCTCCTCCCGGCAGAAGACCGGCACGCTCGTCGCAGGCGGCGGGACGGCGACCGCCCTGGCCCTCTCGCCGGACCGGCGCACCCTGGCCGCCGGTGACGCCCGGGGCACCGTCGTGGTGTGGGACATGGTCGCGGGCAGCGTCCTTGCCACCCTCTCCGGTCCCGCCGGCGCCATGACGAGTCTGGCGTTCTCCCCGGACGGCCGTGCCCTCGCCGGCACGAGCGACGACGGCACGGCACGGCTGTGGGAGACCGCCACTTACCGGGAGTCGGCCACCCTGACCGGCCACGCCGGTGCCGTCCTCGCCACGGCCTTCAGCCCCGACGGCCGCACGCTGGCCACCGCCGGCGCCGACCGCAGCACCCGCCTGTGGGACGTGCGCTCGCACGAGGCGATCGCCGTCCTCGACGGCGAACCCGAGGCCGTGGCCTCCCTGGCGTTCTCCCCGGACGGCCGCACCCTCGCCACCGGCAACCACGACGCGGCCGTCCGCCTGTGGGACCTGCGGACCCGCAAGGTCGTCGCCACCCTGACCCGCTCGGGCCCGATGTGCAGGACGTACTCCCTCGCGTTCAGCCCCGACGGCACCACCCTGGCCGCGACCAGCTGCGACGTCACGGTGTGGGACGTGGCGGCCCGGCAGCGCGTCACGAGACTGACCGGCCACACGGAAACCGTGAGCCACCTCGCCTACACCCCCGACGGCAACACCCTGGCCACAGCGGGATACGACCGCACCGTCCGCCTGTGGGACACCCGCGACCACCAGCCCGTCGCCACCCTGACCGGCACGGGCGGCTACGTCTCGGGGCTCGCCGCCTCCCCCTCGGGACACACCCTCGCCACGGTCAACACCGACCGCACGGTGCGCATCTGGGAACTCGACCCGGCGACCATCGCCGACACCGTGTGCCGGCTCAGCGCCGAACACCACTGGGACATGACGCTCACGAAACTCCCGACGAAGAACCCCTGTGGCGGATGATGAGACCGTGATCTCCAAGGAACGCGCCGTCGAGCTCATCGAGTCCTTCCTGGCCAGAGAACTGCCGACGCAGCCATGGAGGGGGTCCGCCCCTACGCCGGACGTCTACCACGTGGAGGAACGCGCGGTCGGCTGGCTCGTCTTCTGGCGCTCGGCGGAGCAGGCCCGGGCCCGTGACGTGCGCGGCAGCTTCGTCGGCGGCCACTACCTGGTGGACCGGCACGATGGGAGCATCCACTACGTGCCCGCTGTCGGGTGGGAGGACGAGGGCTGGGAGGAGCAGTACCTCCTGCAGACCAAGGGCATCGGACCGCGTGATCCACTGGCCTCCTCTGTGCGCGCGCTCGTCCACTCCGTAGGCGTCGCGGCCGCGATGAGCCACCTGCGCAAGCAGGCCCCGCGACTGAGCCTGCAGGAAGCAAAGGCCTACGTCACGACCGTTCAGGACGGCGCCGAACCACCGGAGGAGCTGGCAAGCCTGACCCGGAAGGAGACGAAATGGCCGCCTCTGCCGATCGAAACGCTCGCTGGTCCGGTCCAGCGGGCTGAACGGCGTGACGCCGGGGATGCCTCATAAGGCATCCCCGCCACCTTTACAGCGCACGACATTCGCTTGTGATGAACCCCCGTACCACCACAGCGGGCTGCATGGCTGCGCAGCACGCCCAGTCCACCGGGCGGCACATGCAGAACGCAAGGTTTTCCCTGTTTCCTACCGGCATCGGAAACAGGGCAACCCGCGCTCGCCCACACGGCAACCCCTGGGGAGAGCGGCCGGCGCCGTCGATCATCTGTGCAGGTCAGCGCCCGTTTCCCGCTTCCTTCGGCGCCGGGAAACCGGTAAACCCATTGACCGGCAAAAACCTTGGAACGAGTCTTCGGTCGGCGAGTGCATCCCTCATCGACACACTCGCTCTCCTTGCATCTACCCACAAGAGGACGGAAGCCGATCGATGAAGTTGCTTCCCCGTCTGTTCACCACCGGGGTGGTCGTTGCCGCGGCGATGAGCGGCTACACACCCGCGGTGGCCGCGGACGCCTTTCCCCACGGCGTGGAGGATTTCGAATACCCACAGGCCGACAAGATCTTCAAGGAACGTGGCATCAAGCTGAAGCGTGGCGACGGCCACGTGGTGCTCGCCACCTGTGACAGCCGCCCAGGGCTGGTCGAGGTGTACGCACGGGGCATGCAGACGACGGACACGGTCGGGCAGGGGAAGTTCTGCTTTCGCATCACCGGCACGTCCGGCTACCTGAGTCTGGAACTGCCGTCCGTCTACGGCGCCAAGGGGAACGACTATGCCGTTCGACTCAATATGGTGGCGGCGAACCAGGAGAAGTCCTTCGATCTCGAGAAGGACAAGTGGACCGGCGTCGGCGAGACGAGTGACCCTCAAGGCCGTGAGTTCGCTCTCCTCGAGATCGTGGCCAAGAAGTAATCCGCCGTTCCCACGGCTCCACGAAAATCACGGTCCCACGAGGAATAAGGAACGTTCATGTCCGAAAACAGTACGCGCGCCACGTGGATAGCAGGCCTCCTCGCCACGTCCGTCGCGGCGGGCATCCTGTACGGAACCCAGGCGCAGGCCGTCGTCGGTGACGAGGCCCGGGACGGGCAGTACCAGTTCACAGCCAAGCTCGACATCGGCAGCGGTAAGCGCGCCTGCACCGGGGCGCTCGTCGAGAGCCAGTGGGTGCTCACAGCCGCCAGCTGCTTCGCGGACGACCCCTCGCAGGGGTTCCGCATCACCGGCGGGGTACCCAAGCAGAAGACGACCGTCACGGTCGGCCGCACAAGTCTGTCCGGTACGGGCGGATCCATGGTCGGAGCGATCGAGCTCGTGCCGCGCGGCGATCGCGACCTGGTCATGGTCAAGCTCGCCAAGCCCGTATCCGGGGTCTCTCCCCTGGCCGTGGCCACCGACGAGCCCCGACAGGGCGAGGACCTGCGCACCGCCGGTTACGGCCGCACCAAGGACGAATGGGCCCCCGACCGCCTGCACTCCGCCTCCTTCACCGTCTCCTCCACGTCCACCGCCTCCCTCGATCTCGAGGGCAAGGGCGCGGACACCGCCTTGTGCAAGGGTGACGCCGGCTCCCCCCTCTTCCGGGAGAAGGGCGGCAAGGCCGAACTCGCCGCAGTCAACTCGGCCTTCCAGCAGGGCGGCTGCTGGGGCTCCGAGGCCGGCGAAACGCGCAGGAACGCCAGAAGCACCCGCGTGGACGACGTCGCCGACTGGGTCCAGGCCACTGCGGCTCGCGACCTGCTCTCCCGGGCGGACTGGAAGAACGCCGCGTACACCGCGTCCGGCCACTTCACCGGCCCTGCCGGCGGCAAGCGCTCCATGGACCTGTTCGTCGTCTGGAAGGACGGCTCGGCCAGCCTGTACCAGGGCTCCAGGAGCGGTGACCCCAAGACGCCCTTCTCCGCCGAGATCCCGATCGCCAAGGCGGACAGCATGTGGAAGTACGCACGGGCGATCACCGGCGGTGAATTCGCCGGTGACGGCACGGACGGGCTCTTCGTCCGTTGGAAGGACGGCGAGGTGACGGAGTACACCCATCTCGACGAGAAGGGCGTCCACGGCGAGAAGACCCTGCAGAAGGGTGAGAAGGACAACCCCAACCCCTTCTGGAAGAACGCCCGGTTGATCACTGCCGGGCGGTTCACGAGCAACGACCAGCGTGACGACGTGCTGGTGCTGTGGGAGAACGGGTCCACTTCGATGTACACCGATGTCCACAGCAAGGGGCTCAGCGGCCACGAGCAGTTGACCGAAGCGACGAAGTCCTGGGAGAACGCGGCGCAGATCAGTGCCGGGGACTTCACCGGTAAGAAGACGTCCGACCTGCTCATCCAGTGGCAGGACGGCGAGACGAGCCTCTTCCCCGGCGTCGACGCCAAGGGCTACCACGGCCGCACCAAGATCCGTGACGCCGGCTCGGCCTGGAAGAACATGCAGACCGTCACCACCGGCTCCTTCGCCAATGACAACAGTAAGGTCAACGACATCCTCATCAGCTGGAACAACGGCAACCTGGGCATCTTCCCCGCCGTCGACGCGGCCGGCACCCACGGCGGCATCGAACTCGTGAGCTGACGCGGCCCGGGGGTGCGGCGGCAGGTCGAGCCACGCATCCGGCCGAAAGGCGCGCCCCCGTCGTGTTCGCGAAGGTGCTGCCCCGCCAACTTGGCGAAATTCGAGGGGATACGATGAAGAAAAGACCGTTATTACAGCAGCGCCATTCATGGCGCCGGCACCCCGGGCTCACCGGGCTGGCGTCCCTGACGCTGGCGGTGATGGTGTTCGGCACCACCGTGGCCCAGGCCGTGCCGGCCGAACCGGACGGCCCCGCTCTGGCAGCGGATGCACGCGCACAGGTGGTCGAGGCCTGGAACCTCGGGGGAACCTCGACCAAGGAAGCCGCTGCGAAGGCCCTGGTCGGTTCGGACACCGACATCACAGCCTTCCTTCGGCAGGGCCTCGACCGGGCGCGGGCCGAGGACGAACGATTCGCTGTTCTGAAAATGTTGAGCTCGGCCGGAGCCGGTGTTCGCGAGGCCGCCTCGAAGGCTCTGAGCGGTTCCGATGCCGATATCCACGCATTCGTCGAGTCCGGCTACAAGGCCCCTTTGGACGACGATCGGCGTGTCCAGGTCCTGACCGCGATGAACAACGGGGACGACGCGGTTCGCAAGGCCGGTCAACAGGCCCTCGACGAGGGCTCTGCCAAAGCGCTGCAGGAATTCCTCGACAACGGCTGGGGCAAGGCCCAGGAGGAGGACGACCGGGTCGAGCTCCTGAAGGTCATGCAGGCCGGCGGCCCCGAGGTGAAGAAACAGGCGCAGCGCGCGTTGAACGGCTCGGCACAGGACGTCGCGGAGTTCTTGGAGGCCGGGCAGCACCTGGCTCGTGCACGCGACCAGGAGTCCTTGACGGTCGCACAGCTCGCCCGTGTGGCGGACGAGGCGGGCAAGCGGGCCAAGCGCGAGACCGACGCCGCGAAGGAGGCGTCGACGCGGGCTGAGGAGGCGTCGAAAAAGGCCAAGGAAGCCGCTCAGAAGGCCGCCAAGGAAAGCGCGGCCGCCAAAAACGATCTCCAGCGCGTCGGACAGGCCGCCAATCGCGCCGCCGCGGCGGCATCGGGCGCTGCGGAAGCGGCTCGCACGGCGATCCAGGCTGCCAATACGGCCATTGCCGCTGCTCGCACGGCTGCCGAAGCGGCTCAGGCTGCTGCTGCGGCAGCGGCAGCGGCAGCCGAGGCGGCCGCACGCGCCTATTCGGCCGCCTCCAGGGCCGCGGGCGACGCGAGCGAGGCAGCAGCGGCGCGGCAGGCCGCCAGTGCCGCACGCGATGCGGCGAGCGGAGCCCGTACCGCCGCCGATGCCGCCCTGCACGCGGCCGATGCCAGTGCCGAGGCAGGCAGGGCGGGCGCCGCCGCTGCCCGGGCCGCACAGAACGCAGCGGATTCGGCAGGTGCCGCAGCAGAAGCCGGCAGCGCGGCGGGCGAGGCCACCGAGCAGTCCCGACGGGCACGCGAAGCCGCCGACATCGCCCGCAATGCCGCAGGCGAGGCCACTGAGGCCGCCGGCAGGGCGCAGTCCCTCGCCGACCAGGCCGCCTCTGCCGCGCGCGACGCGCACAAGGCCGCCAACAGCGCTGCCGGGCACGCCGACCGAGCCGCCAAGGCCGCGGACGAGGCTGCCGCCCAGGCAGGCAAGTCCCAGGACGCGGCGAACAAGGCCACGCTGCACGCCAACGCCGCCATCGAGGCCGCCGGCACGGCGTCCGAGGCCGTCGCGCAGGCCCAGAAGGTCGAGAAGCTCGCCCGCGAAACCGAGAAGGTCGCCCTCGCAGCGGACATGAAGTCCGGTATCGAGGAGGCCAAAGCGCTCGGCAAGGCCGACCAGGACACACGAGACTGGTCGGACCGGCTGCAGAAGCGGGCGGGTGCCACCGAGGAGGCGGCCAGGCAACTGCTCGCCAAGGCCGCAGCACCGGGCACCGACACCAGGACGGCAGCCGAACTGGGCCGGAAGGCCGCTGTCAATCTCCTGGGAAGCACCGGCGTCTGGACACGAGCTGCAGCCGAGAACGCCCTTTCCGGGACCGACACCGCCGTTGTCCGCTGGGTGACGTCGGAGTACCAGCGCGCCGTACAACTGGACGACCGGGACAAAGTCCTGCTCCTCGCACAGGTGGGCAGCCCGGCTCTGGCCGAGGCGGCTCTCAAGGTACTGAAGAGCGGCGACCCCGGGCAGGTGGAGAAGTTCCTCGCCGAAGGCTCGTACGACGTTCAGGTCGACGACTATCGGGTCCAGGTCCTCAAACTCATGAAGGGTGCGGGCAAGAGCGTCAAGGAAGCCGGGAATGCCGCATTGAGCAAGGGCAACGCCAAGGCTCTCAACGCCTTCCTGGTGGATGGGTACCGAGATGCCCTGGTCGAGGACGACCGGGCCGAGACCCTGGCCGTCATGAACAGCGGCGGGCCCAACGTGAAGGCTGCGGCCCAGATCGCGATGGCCGGCCCCGCCTCGTTGCAGCACGACTTCGTCACGCGTGTCCAGTTCAAGGCGGCACAACGGGACCAGGACACGGCGACCCACGTGGCCTCCGTGCGCGCCCTGATCGCCAACGCAGCCCGCAGTGCGGCCGTCGCGAACCAGAACGCAGCCCTGGCGTACGAGGTGGCGGCAAAGGCCCGCAGCAAGGCTCAGGAAGCGATGCAGTGGGCCGACAAGGCGAAGGCTTCGGCGAAAGAGGCGAAGGGCTACGCCGACGAAGCGCAGAAGAAGGCCCGAGAGGCCGACGACTCGGCCGTCTCGGCTGCGGATTCCGCCCAGAAGGCCAAGAACGCCGCAGCCACGGCTCGCCAGGCAAGCCGCCAGGCCAACTATTCGGCCAACCAGGCTGCCGCGTCCGCCGGACGGGCCGTCGATTCGGCGACCGGTGCACAGGAAGCTGCTGCCGACGCGAGGACGTCCGCCGTCAGCGCGGGCAAGAGCTCCGAGGCGGCCTCTCAAGCCGCAGACGAGGCCTGGGGCATCACCGCGAAGAAGTACTACGAGGAGCAGGTAGCTGCCGTAACCAAGGCGTTGCAGGACGCGCTGGACAACGTCAAGAAGGGGATCGACCCCGCCGATGACCCCAAGAACGACGACGTGGCGGAACCCGGCAAGGACTCCGACTCGGGAAACGACCACTCGACCGCGAAGATATGGGTCAAGCGCCTCCGCTCCATCAGTGGATACGCGTCAAGCCTGGCGACCGTTGCAGGACGCGTTCCGTCGGGGATCCCTTACGTCTCCACAGGTGCGAAAGTCACCCAGAGGACTGCCCAGTTCGTCAATCTCGGTTCTCAACTCACAGCAGAAGGACTGGACATCTACGCCCATGGCTACTTCGACGGTTGGAGCACCGAGGCCTTCGTCAAGGGGGTCTACGACTTCGTCGCGCCGGACAGCATCCTTTTCCGGAAGCCGAACAAGAAGGTACGGGTCGTCCGGCGAGTCGTAGAAGGCGCCTATTCCGGGGTCAAGAGGTTCTTCGACTGGTGAGCAATCCCTCCGGCACCGGGATCCGCCACAGGGAGGTGGGTCTGTCCTCGTCGCCCTCGTGGGATTCGAAGGCGATCCAGCGGCCGTCCGGGGACCAGCTGGGGGCGCCGTCGTAGGTGGTGTCGTTCCTGGTGATCCGGACGGGGGTGCCGGAGCCGTCGGCGCGGGTGGCGAAGATCTGGGGCTGCTCCAGGCCGCCGGCCGTCGAGGAGAACACCACCCACCGCCCGTCGGGCGACCAGCTGGGGTCGGTGTGCTCCCCGGGGGCGGAGGTGATGCGGCGCAGTCCGGTGCCGTCCGCGCCGACGGTGTACAGCGCCCATGCGCCGCCGTCCGTCGCGCGCCGCTGGAAGACCAGGCGGTCGCCGGTGGGCGACCAGTTGGGCTGGCGGTTGTCGGTGCCGGTGGCGGGTCCGTCCAGGAGCTTGGTGGCGCCGGTGCCGTCGCGGCGCACCTTCCACAGGGAGCCGCGCCGGCGCGGGTCGCTCTCGTCGCTCTCCTGGAAGACCAGCCAGCGGCCGTCCGGGGAGAAGCTGGGCTCCAGGTAGCCGGAGGAGCCGTCGTGGGCGGTGATGCGGGTGGGGCGGCCGCCGGGGCGCAGGACCCACACCTCGTCCGGGCCGCCGGCGCGGTCGGAGGCGAAGGCGACCTCGCCGGAGCGGTTCCAGCTGGCGCCGGGCAGGTTGACGGCGGCCCGGTCGTCCTCGTCGAGCAGGGTGCCGGGCTTCTTCGGGTCTTTGGTCGCGCCGTGGGCGTCCAGCGGCAGGACGCGCAGGGCGGCGGCGCCCTCGTTGTAGCCGCCGTGGAAGACGGTGAACAGCAGGGAGCGGCCGTCCGGGGAGAAGGCGGGGTTCTGGGCGCTGGCCTTGGCGCCGCCGCGGAAGAGCAGGCGGGCGCCGTCGTCGCGCGGCGCGGGTGCGGGCCCGGAGCCGGAGTCGGAGCAGGCGGTGGGCAGGAGGGCGAGGGCGAGGCCGAGCAAGGCCGCGGCCAGGGGTCGTCTGCGCACCGGCCCGACCGTAGCCGAGCCGGACGCAGCGGAACAGAGGTACGACCCGCCCTACACCGGCACCGGTAGGGGCAGGGGCGCCGCGCCGGTGAGGAGTTTGGGCACGGAGGTCAGCAGGGCCTGCAGGTCGGCGACCACCTTGGGGACCAGGGCGGTGACCTTGGCGACGTCCTTGGCCTGGACGGCCGCGAGCAGGTCGGTGAGGTCCTTGACGAGGGTGTCGACCTGCGCCTTGACGTCGGAGACCGGGTCGCCGGCGGCGTCCCGCGCCGCGCGGGCGCGGACGTCGGCGAGGAGCCGGCCGGCGGAGGTGCCCAGCTGCCGGTGCAGGTCGCGCAGGAGGGCGAGGTCGGGGTGGGCGGTGCGGCACTCGTCGACGATGCGCGAGCCGAGCCGGAGCGTGTCGTCGAGGTTGCCGGTGGCGTCGGCCGGGGTGGCGGGCCGGGGTGCCTCTTCCCGCAGGACGGGGCGGGGTCGCCCGTCGGCGGCGAGGGCGGGGCCGGTGAGTCCCAGGGCCAGCGAGCCGCACACGACGGCCGCGGATATGGAGGTGAGCAGGGTGGTGCGCATGCGAACGGGCTCCCTTCGTCACCCCCCTTGGGCGTCCCCGACGGGGGACGGCACCACCGTCCGCCGCAGGGCGGGCAGGCGCAACCGCTCGGCCGTGTGGGCGAACGCGGCGCGGCGGGCGCCGGCACACCTGGTGAGCTGGGAATTCACCGGAAAGGACAGGGCCGGGCGGGGCCGGATGGCCCTGCGTCCGAAAGGGTAGGCAGAATCGGGGGGTGTCCAGAAGAAAAGCTGGCAACCGCCAGCAGCCGGCGGTGCTCGCCACCTCGCCCTGTCCCTGCGGCAGGCAGCAGACGTACGCGCAGTGCTGCGGCGCGTTCCACAGCGGGAGCGCGGCGGCGCCCACCGCCGAGCGTCTGATGCGCTCGCGCTACAGCGCCTTCGTCGCCCTCGACGGCGCGTATCTGTTGCGCACGTGGCACTCCGCGACGCGGCCGCGCACCCTCGACTTCGATCCCGACATCCGCTGGACGGGGCTGGAGGTCCTCTCCGCCACCGGTGGCAGCGCCTTCCACCAGGACGGGACGGTGGAGTTCCGCGCCCACTACGAGCTGCACGGCGAGGCCGGGTCGCAGCACGAGCTCAGCCGCTTCGTGCGCCAGGACGGTGCGTGGGTGTACGTGGACGCGGTGGAGTGAGCGCGCCGAGCAGCGCGAGTTCGCGGCTGCCGTGTTCGACCATGAGCCGCAGCGTCCGGTCCGCGCCGGGGGCCAGTGGCTCCAGGCTGCGGCCGTCGGGGGCGAGGCGCCGCAGGGTGGCGGCGATGCGCCGGCGGGCCTCGGCGTAGGGCAGGTGGCGCTGGGCCGCGGTCAGTTCGCCGAGCTCCGTCCAGGCGCCCAGGGCGGCCAGGACGGTGCGGACGGCCCGCATCTCGGCGCGCAGCTGCGGCTGCAGGAGGCTGTCGTGGGCGAGGGGTCCGGCGGCGACGCCGGCCGCTTCGCGTACGTAGCGGTCGAGCAGCAGGTGCAGCACGGCGCCGGGCGGGGGCGGGGGGTGGCCGGTGGCGGCGAGCACCCGGCCGAGCCGGGCCGTGAGCAGCCGCCCGGCGGGGGTGAGGCCGTCGCGGGCGGTGGTGGTGAGCCGGTCGCCGAGGTGGTGGGCGCGCTCGTACGCCGCGCGGCCGTCGGTGCCGCGCAGGGTGTGCAGGACGGCGAGGTGGACGTACCCGTGGAGGGCCGTCACCGCGCGGGCGGTGTCCCAGTGGCCGGCCTCGCACAGCCCGGGCGGCTCCCAGGGGGCGTCGACGGTGGCGCGCGCGGCGCGGGGCACGGTGAGGGGGTGGGCCTCGGCCACGTCGGCCAGTTTCTGCCGCAGAGCCTCGTCCAGCAGTCGTGCGGCGGCGGTCGCCGGGTCGCCGAGCGCGGCCCGTTCGACGAAGGCGGCGCCGGGTACGTACGGCCCGTCGGGCTCGGCGGCGACCGCGACCAGGCGGACGTGGCGCACGGCGCCGTCCCATACGCGCGGCAGGGTCGTGCGCAGCGTCCGCGCGGCATCGCGCAGCGCGGCGCGTTCGCGGGGCCCGGGCACGCACAGGGTGCGCTCGGCCAGGGCGGGCAGGTGCTCGTCGGGGCCGCGCCGCAGGCCCCACACCCGGGGCCCGGCCGCCGGCGCCGTCCCCGCCACGGTGTGCAGCACCTGTGGGGGCAGCGCGCCGCGCAGGGCGGCGCGCACGAGGGGGTCGGCGAGGACGCGCCAGCGTTCCTCGGTGTCCAGGGGCGCGACCGCGGCCAGCAGCATGCGGCCTTCGGGCGCGCCGGCGGCGAGTCCGCGCTCGATGTCTTGCCGTACGTGGTGCCGCGCCTGTCCACTGTCCCCGAAGGGCCGTCCCCATGCGAGAACGGCGTCGAACCCCTGCTCGTCCAAGGCAGCCTCGCTCCCGCACATCGCCGGTCCCGGGCCTGCGGTCCGCCAGGAACGTTGACACCATGTGTCATCGCGGTCAACGCGCGGTTCCGGCCGGATCCGGGGCCGGGGCCGGGCCGTCACCCGACGGCGAAGTGCAACTCCGGGCGGGCCCAGGTGACCTGAGGCGGCCTGGGCGGCACCGTACCCGTGCGGCGGGCGCCGAGGCGGCGGTAGAAGGCTTCGGCGGGCGGATGGGATACCACGCGGACGGTGCTCAGGCCGGCTTCGGCGGCCTGAGCGAGCATGTGGCCGATGAGGAGCCGGCCGACGCCCGCCCCCTGGGCGTCGTCGGAGACGAAGGCCAGGTCGAGTTCCGGCGGGTCGAGGACGAGCGCGTAGAAGCCCAGCAGGCGGTCGGTGGCGTCGACGGCGGTGAAGACCCGGTGCCGGGCTATGTAGTCGGCCGTCACGCGGTAGCCGGAGATGATCGAGGAGTACGGTCCCCGGTAGGCGCCCGACTCCCGGACCAGCCCGGTGAGGGCTGCAGCGTCCCGTGCGGTGGCACGCTTGATCGTTGCCTGGTGCATCCGCGGAGTATAGGCGGCCACCAGGGCTTCGAGGGTCGTCGAACGGGGTGGCCGGGGCGGCCGGGCCGGGCGCAGCCTGGCGGGGCGGGGCGGGAAGCGAACTCCCCGCGGACAAGGAGCAGATCATGAGCAACGACATGTCCTTCGCCACCCGGCGCCCCCGGCGCCGGCGCCTCGGCGCCCTGGCGGGTGTGGTGCTGGCCGGCGCGCTGACCTGTGCGGGGGTCACGGCCCCGGCGCGTGCGAGCGCCCCTGCCGCCGTGCAGTTGGCCGGTTGCGGCTGGAACAACCCCAGCGGGGAGCACCCGTACTACGAGCACTGCGCGACGAACACGAACGTCTGGATCCAGGTCACGCGGTGGGCCCGTGGCAAGTACCACCGCTGTGTGGGGCCGGGCCGGACGGTCCTGGACTTCGACGCGACGGGCGCCTGGTACGACAGCACCTATCAGGGCGGGCTGTGCGCCCACCCCGGTGACACCGGGCCCTGAGCCGCACCCGGGACGCGCAGGCGGCCGGCGCACCGCGCCGGCCGCCTCGTGGTGCGGGCGGGGCTACTGGCGGACGGTCCAGTGGTCGTTGGCGCCGGCCTGGAGGAACTTCAGCGGCGGGCAGAGGAAGTCGCGGCCGTCGGGGCGGGGTTCGGTCCAGGGGGCGTCGGCCGGGCTCGCGGCCTTCCAGGTGCCGTGGTCGCGCAGCCGGACGGCGCTGCTGTCGAAGACGGTGCGGCGCGCCTCGGTGCAGTAGTAGCCGACGCCGGTGGCGGGGTCGGTGCTGGCGTAGATCTCGAACATGTCCCAGCCGTGGTCGAGTGCGCTGAGGTCGTTGCCGGACTGCCGGTACAGCAGGCTCCAGGCGGCGGTGCGGTGGTTGTACAGGTAGGCCGACCAGCGGTTGGTCGCGGCGTCCTCCAGGATCATCTGCACGCTGTAGGCGCGGGTGCCGCCGGGGGCGGCGGTGGTGTAGGCGGCCAGGAAGTCGGCGTCGACGGGCAGGACCTTGGCGGGGCCGCCGGGGCTGCTGCACCAGTCCCAGGCCCAGATCTCGTTGCCGCTGTTCCAGTAGGCGGTGACGACCTCCATGCAGGACTTCTGGGCCTTGGTGGTGGGCGCGTAGGTGAAGTTGTCGGGGTCGGAGACCTTGTAGGCGGGGTCGACGGTGTGGGTGGCGGTGATGCCGTCGTGCGTGCCGGGCCGGGGGAAGACGCCCCACCAGTTGTGGGTGAGGTCGGCGTCGGGGGCTGCGGTGCGGGCGGCGCGGCGGCCGTCGGCGAAGGCGCGCACCGCGCGGTCGCGGCCGGGTGCGTGCCCGGGCGTGCGGGCCCCGGTGACCACGCCGTGGTGCGGCGCGTCGGGCGAGGGGGTCCGCGCGGGGCCGGGGGTGCCGGCGGTGGCGGGGGCGGGGACGAGCGCGGCCAGTGCGGTGAGCAGGACGGCGGCGAGGGTGATGCGGTGTCTGTTCACGTCTCCTCCAGGGCCGTTGGGCCCGTGGTCGGGGGGTGGGAGGACGTGCCTCACATCAAGCAAGGGAATGTCCATGACAATCTCGCCGGTGCCCTGGAGTGTCAAGAAACACAGGCGCCCCCTTCGCCCCTGACGCACACCCGACCGTTCGCCGCGGCTTTTCCGGGCGGCCGGGCAACCAAAGCCCTCGCGTTCCCGTCTGATGGACAGGCGGCACTCCACGCCCGGCGGGCAGGTCCGGCATCAGGCCCGGTGAGGGCTCCGGACGGCCCTGCGGACCCGTCGTCGCACATCCCGGTCACGACCGGGCGGACGCCGCCACAGCCCCCAAAACGGACAGCCGAGTTCCGGCCGATCTGGTGACGCCGTACGGCCCCTGGGGCGAATGTTCCGACGCCCGCCGTACACCCGTTCAAGGGCGTTGTATACAGGAGTTGACACAGGTCACGTCCGTCATGGGCACCGGCCCTGCCGCCCCGGCTCCGCCCGCGCCCCCGCGCACGGTGGGTGCGGTTTCGGCCAGGTGCCGCCGGCGGCCGCCGGGCACCTGCTCAGTGCACCCCGCACGACCTGCGGGCATGGCGCACTATATGGCTGAGCGGTCGGGGGGCCGCCTACGCCTCCCGCGACCGGGGTGTGCGCGTGCCCCGGCAGGCCGCGTCGACGCCGCACGCCCCCGGCTCAGGGCGGGCGGCGCGGAACGGGACGTGCGCGCCCGTTCCTCGGGGAGAGCACAGGGGAGAGCACATACGGCCGGGGTGGGGAGTCCGGCCGTCCGGTGGGGGCCGATCGGTGTTCCAGTTCAAGGTGCGGGACGTTCGAGGATTCCTGTCCCGCGCACACGTCATTCGTCCGGACGGCGGCGCACCCCACGCGCGGCTTCGTCCTTGGGGGGTAGTAAGCGCATGGGGCGTACAACCCGGCGGCTCGCGGCGTGGTCCGCGGCCGCACTGCTGGCGATGACGCTGCCGCAGGGCAGCGCGAGCGCGGCGGAACCGGCACCCCGCGTCGACCTGCGACTGCTGGTCGTCGACGACGGCGGCCCCGCCGTGCAGGCGATACGTGCCGAACTGGACACGGCCGGCACGCCGTACACACCGCTCGTCCTCGACGACGCGAAGCGGGCGCGCGTCGACGCGGGCTTCCTCAGTGACACCGTCGACGGCCGGCCCAGAGCGAAGTTCCAGGGCGTGGTGCTGCCCAACGACAATCCCTTCGGGGCCGGTTCGGCCGAGATGACGGCCCTCGCCGACTACGAGAAACGATTCGGCATCCGCCAGGTCGACGCCTATACCTATGCCCGCCCGGCCGTGGGTCTGAACACCCCCCAGGACGGCGGCTACGCCGGCCCGCTGGACGGGCGGACCGCCCAGGTGACGCCGGCGGGGGCCACCGGTCCCTTCGGCTACCTCAAGGGAAACGTTCCTTTCGAGGACAACGACCCGGCCGTGAACGAGAGCTACGGCTACGTCGCGACCCCCCTGGAACACCAGGCGGACGGTGCGACCTTCACCCCGTACGTCGACGCCGCGGTGCCCGGCGGCTCCGGGCGCGGCTCGCTCATCGGCCGCTACGACCACGACGGGCGCAGCGAACTGGTGGTCACCTTCGTGGCCAACCGCTACCAGACGCAGTTCCGCCTCGTCGCGCGCGGCATCGTCGAGTGGGTCACCCAGGGCGTCCACCTGGGCGCCGCCCGCAACTACTTCGGCGTCCACGTCGACGACGTCTTCGCCTCCGACGACCGCTGGGACACCAAGCTCAAGTGCACCCCCGGTGACGTCGACTGCCCCGGCAACCCCAGCCCCGAGAGCCCGTCGCTGCGGATGACGGCGGCCGACGCGCAGTACGCCCGGCAGTGGTCGCAGTCCCACGGCCTGACCCTGGACCTGGCCTACAACGGCGTCGGCAGCGAGGAGTACCGGGCCGACCACGGCGGCGCGCCCGACCCGCTGCTGCAGCAGCTGCTGGCCGACCAGAAGTCGTTCCGCTGGATCAACCACACCTACACCCACGCCTTCCTCGGCTGCGTGCAGAACACCACCGTCGTGCCCTGGAAGTGCGCCACCGACCTGCTGGGCCGGGTGCGCTGGACCGACGCCGCGACGATCGGCTACCAGGTCAACCAGAACCTGGCCTGGGCCGCCGGCAACAAGCTCGCGGTCGACCGGGACGAGCTGGTCACCGGTGAGCACTCGGGCCTGAAGACCCTGCCGCAGCAGCCCGACGACAACCCCAACCTCGCCCCCGTCCTGGCCGCCTCCGGCGTCGGCTGGATCGGCAGCGACACCTCCCGCGAACCGGGCCAGCGCCCGGTCGGCGGCGCGCTGACGGTGCCCCGGTACCCGATGAACGTGTACTACAACGTGGGCACGGCCGCCGAGCAGACCGACGAGTACAACTGGCTGTACACCAAGAAGGCCGACGGCGGCAGCGGCACCTGCGAGAAGTACCCCGAGACGACCACCTGCCTGAAGAAGCCGCTGGACGTCAAGACGGGCTTCGCCTCCTACATCGCGCCGCTGGAGGCGCGCATCGCCCTCGGCCACGTCCTCGCCAACGACCCGCGGCCGCACTTCATGCACCAGTCCAACCTCTCCGAGGAGCGCATCGGCTACACGGTGCTGGAGAAGGTCCTCGCCGACTACAACGGCCTGTTCGCCGCCGACACCCCGCTGGTGAACCTGCGGATGAAGGACATCGGCAGCGAGCTGACCCGCCGCGCCGCGTGGAACGCCGCGCTCGCCGCGGGCAAGGTCACCGCCTACCGCACCGGCACCGCCGTCACCGTCGACGCGCCCGCCGGAGTGCAGGTCAGCGCGACGCTGCCCGCCGGCACCACGCAGAACGGCACCGCCTTCGGCACCGCCTACGCCGGCGCCCGCTCCGGCTGGACGGCCCCCGCGGCCGGCGGCCGCGCCGACTTCACGCTGCCCGCCCAGGCCGCCGCGCCGCGCCTGCAGTCCGCCAGGGCCGCCCGCGTCCAGGCCCCGGCGCCCGCCGCCCGGGTGCCCCAGGGCGTCAGCCACCCGGTGGCGTACGGTCCGGGCGAGTCCGCCCGGCGCTGAGACCGGCCCGGAAGTTCCGTGCTGAACCACTCCACGTCCCACCGTCTACCGGAGAGATTCGACCTTTCATGCACGGACCGACAGCCGGGCCGGCCTCGGCCGCGCCCTCGGTGACCCTGCTCACCGAGGGGACCTACCCGCACAGCCACGGCGGGGTCAGCGTGTGGTGCGACCAACTCGTCCAGGGCATGCCGGACATCGACTTCCGCGTCATCGCGGTGACCGGCACCGGCCGCGAGTCGCTCGCCTGGCAGCTGCCCGGCCACGTCCGGGCGGTGCAGGCGCTCCCCCTGTGGGGGCCGCCACCGCCCGGGCGGGCGCCGCGGGGACGCGCGCTGCGCCGCTTCCTGACCGCCTACGAGCAGTTCCTGCTCGCCCTGCTGGACCCGGCCCACGCACACCACTTCTCCCGCAGCTTCCACCGGCTGGCCGAGTACGCGAGCGGCGGCACGCTCTTCCCCGCCCTGCGCGGCGAGGCCGCGGCCCGCCTGCTGGCCCGCCTGTGGAACCGCCCGCACCTGGCGACGGCCGCCGCCCGGCCCACGCTCCACGACGCGCTCGCCGCCACCGACCTGCTCGAACACGCCCTGCGCCCGCTCGCCGCCGAGGTGCCGGCCGAGGGCATCACCCACGCCGTCAGCGGGGGCCTCGCCACCCTGCCCGGGCTGGTCGCCCACCACCGCCACGGCACCCCCTTCCTGCTCACCGAGCACGGCATCTACCTGCGCGAGCGCTACCTGGGCTTCCGGGCCGAGCCCTACCGCTGGCCGGTCAAGGCCCTGATGCTCGGGCTGTTCCGGCTGCTGGCGATCGAGGGCTACCGCTGCGCGGCCCTGGTCACCCCCGGCAACCGCTACAACCGCCGCTGGGAGGAGCACGGCGGCACCCCGCCCGAGCGCATCCGCACCGTCTACAACGGCGTGGACCCCACCGCCTTCCCGCCCGCCGGGCCGGAGCCGGAGGTGCCCACGCTCAGCTGGGCCGGCCGGGTCGACCCCATCAAGGGCCTGGAGACCCTCATCCGCGCCTTCGCGCTGGTGCGGGCCGAGGTGCCCGAGGCCCGGCTGCGCCTGTTCGGCGGCACCCCGCGCGGCGGGGAGGGCTACCGCACCGCCTGCGAGGCGCTGGCCGCCGAGCTCGGGGTGGGCGGGGCGGTGGTCTTCGAGGGCCGGGTGGAGGACATCCGCGACGCCTACGCCGCCGGGAACGTGGTGATGCTCTCCAGCATCAGCGAGGGCTTCCCCTTCACCCTGATCGAGGCGATGTCCTGCGGCCGCGCCACCGTCTCCACCGACGTCGGCGGGGTGCGGGAGGCGGTGGGCGAGTGCGGCCTGGTCGTCCCGCCGCGGGATCCTAAGGCCATGGCCCGGGCGGCCCTGGACCTCCTGCGGGACCCGGAGCGGCGCGCGCGGATGGGCGAGGCGGCGCGGCTGCGGGTGATCGAGCAGTTCACCCTGCGCCAGACCATCGACGCCTTCCGCGCCATCTACCACGACCTGTCCGGCCCGAACCGGCCGGAGTCCGTAGGCGTCCCGGTCCACGAGCCCGTACCGGCCCTGGCCATGGCCGCCGGGGGTGCCGGATGAGCGGACTGCTGCGCCTGGTGCCCGGCGAGGGGGACCCCGTGCCGCTCGCGGCCGGCCCCCCGCCGGGCCGGTCGCGGCCGCGCTGGGCGGCCGACCCGATAGCCGAACTGGCCCGCGAGATGGCCGAGGTGTGCGCCGCGGCCGTGCACCCCGACGAGATAGCCGCCGTCCTGGAGGCCGGCGGCCTGACGGGGGAGCAGATAGCCGAGCGCTACGGCCGGCGCGACGCCTTCGAGCTGGCCACCGAGCTCTTCGCCCTCGTCCCGCGCGCCCATCCCGAGCCCGGTCCGCGGCCCGACCCGTGGCGGGTGTCCCCCGGCCGGTTCGGCCTGCGTTCGGTCGTCTTCACCCTGCCGGGCCTCGGCTACGCGCTCGGCTCGCCGCTGCCCGACGGACCCCACGAGCGCTTCGGGCAGCCCGCCGGCACCTCGGCCCTGGTGGCCTCCGCCCTGGTGGCCTGGGCCCTGAACCAGGCCCTGGCCCACCGCGCGTACGTGCGCCTGGCCGCCGGCGGAAGGGCGGCGGCCGCCCGCCGCCTGGCCGCCGGCGCCCCGCTCGCCGCGGCGCTGGCCGCCGCCGCGGCCCTGGCCCTGGCCGCGCCCGCGCGGACGGCGGCCTTCGCCGCGGGCCAGGCGCTGTACCTGGCGGCGGCCACCGTCCTGCTCGTCCTGGGGCACGAACGGCTGCTGCTGCTCGCGCTGCTGCCGACCGCGGCCGGCGGCGCGGCCCTGCTCGTGACCGACCCGCCGGCCGTGGTGGGCACCTGCCTGCTGCTGGCCACCACCGGCGGGGCACTGGCCGGCGCCGGGTGGCAGACGGTACGGGCCCTGCGCGGCGAGAAGGCACCGGCCGGTGTCCCGGCGCCGCCGCTGCACGCGTCCGTGCCGTACGGCCTGTTCGGGTTGGGCTGCGGGGTGCTGACGGTCATCGCCGCGCTCGGCGGGAACGTGGCCGACCACACGGCGAACCCGGCGAGCGGGCCGTCGGTGATCTCCCTGACCCTGAGCATGGGCGCCGCCGAATGGCTGCTGTACCGCTGCCGGGGCCGGGCCCTTGCGGCGCTGGGCGCGGTGACCACGCCGGCCGGCCTGCTGGGGCGGGCGGCACGGGTGCTGGCCGGGTGCGTGGGCGCCTACCTCGCCGTCCTGACCGCCCTGGTCGGGGTCGTCGGGGCGCTGTGGCCCGGCGGCGCACCGCCCACCGGGGCCGCCCTCGCCGCGCTGCTCGCACTCGGCGCGGTGCTGTGGACCGGGCTGCTGCTGCAGGCGTACGGCGCCGCCTGGTTGCCGGCCCTGCTGTGTACGGGCGCGGCCGCCGCCGAGGCGGCCGCGCTGGCGCCGGGGCCGCCCTCGCCGCTCGCCGGGCGGCTGATCGCCGGCGGCTGCGCGGCGGTGGTGCTGCTGGCGGTGGCCGCCGCCCGCCTCGGCCGGATCACCACCCACCGCTAGCGCGCCTGCGACCGCCGACCCCTGAACCTTCGATCGCTCGATCCTTCGATCCCGAGGAGACCGCTCGTGTCCGCACCGACTGTCGTCGCCGTCACCGGCGCCGAAGGCTTCATCGGCTCGCATCTGGTGGAGGCGCTCGTCGCCGACGGCCACCGGGTCCGGGCGATGGTGCAGTACAACTCCTTCTCGTCCTTCGGCTGGCTGGAGACGCTGCCGCAGGACGTCCTCGACCACGTGGAGATCGTCCTCGGCGACGTCCGCGACCCCGGCTCCGTACAGGGGCTGGTGACCGGCGCCGAGGTCGTCTACCACCTGGCCGCACTGATCGCCATCCCCTACTCGTACCGCGCCCCGCACAGTTACGTGGAGACCAACGTCACCGGCACCCTCAACGTCCTGGAGGCCGTACGCCACCTGGGCATCCCGCGCCTGGTGCACACCTCCACCAGCGAGACCTACGGCACCGCGCAGACCGTGCCCATCAATGAGGACCACCCGATCAACACGCAGTCGCCGTACGCCGCCTCCAAGGCCGGCGGCGACCGGCTGGCGGACAGCTACCACGCGAGCTTCGGCCTGCCGGTGGTCACGCTGCGGCCCTTCAACACCTTCGGGCCGCGGCAGTCGATGCGCGCGGTGATCCCCACCGTCATCGGGCAGGTGGCCGCGGGACAGCACACCATCACCCTCGGCGACCTGCGCCCCACGCGCGACTTCAGTTTCGTCAAGGACACCGTGGCCGCCTTCCGCGCGGTGGGCACCGCCCCCGCCGAGGCCGTGCTCGGGCGCACCTTCAACTCCGGCACCGGCGAGGAGATCTCGGTCGGCGACCTGGTCGCCCTCATCGGCAAGATCATGGACGCCGAGCTCGACGTGCGGGAGGACAGCGCCCGGGTGCGCCCGGCCGCCTCCGAGGTGATGCGTCTGGTCTGCGACTCCTCCCGGCTGCGGGCCGCCACCGGCTGGGCGCCGGCGCACACCCTGGAGCAGGGGCTCGCGCAGACCGTCGACTTCTTCCGCGACCCCGCCAACCTCTCCCGCTACAAGACCGGCATCTACAACGTCTGACGTTCTCGGCCCACCCACGCCGCACCACAACCGTGTGCCGCCCGCGGGGCGGCACAAGAGAGGAACGGCACCGACATGCACGCAGTCATCCTCGCCGGAGGCAAGGGCGTCCGGCTCCGCCCGTACACCACCGCACTGCCCAAGCCCCTGGTGCCCATCGGCGATCAGCACGCCATCCTCGAAATCGTCATGCGCCAGCTGGCGGGCGCCGGGTTCACCAGCTGCACCCTGGCCATCGGCCACCTGGGCCACATCATCCGCGCCTACGTGGGCGACGGCTCGCAGTGGGGCCTGCGCGTGGACTACACCACCGAGGAGAGCCCGCTGGGCACCATGGGCCCGCTGCTGACCATGGCCGACCGGCTGCCCGAGCGGTTCCTGGTGATGAACGGCGACGTCCTGACCGACCTCGACTTCGGCGACGTGCTGCGCGACCACACCGCCTCCGGGGCGCCGCTGACCATCGCCACCTATCCGCGCCGGGTCAGCATCGACTTCGGGGTGCTGACCACGGAGGCCGACCGGGTCGTGGCCTTCACCGAGAAGCCCAGCATGGACTACCGGGTCTCCATGGGCGTCTACGGCGTCAGCCGCGATGCGCTCGGCCGCTACACGCCCGGCCTGCCGCTGGGCTTCGACGAGTTGGTGCTGGACCTGCTGGAGGCCGGCACCCCGCCGCGCGCCTATGATTTCGACGGGTACTGGCTGGACATCGGCCGGCCGGACGACTACGACCGGGCGAACGCGGAGTTCGCCGTCCGCCGCGACATGCTGATCAAGGGAGCGTGACCGGCCCCGTGCGCATCCTCCTCCTCGGCGCGACCGGCTTCCTGGGCCGGCACGCCGCCGAGCGCCTGCGCGCCCTGCCGGGCGCGCTGGTGCTCGAGGGCGGCCGCTCCCCGCGCGCCGCCTTTCCCCTCGACCTCGCGGCCACGTGCCCGGACCGGCTGATCTCCGTGGTGCGCGGCGCGGCCCCCGACGCCGTGGTCAACTGCGCCGGGGCGGTGGGCGGCAGCGCGCTGACCCTCACCGGCGTCAACGCCCGCGGCCCCGCGCTGCTGTGCGAGGCCCTGCACGCGGCGGCCCCCGACGCGCGCCTGGTGCACCTGGGCTCGGCGGCCGAGTACGGGCCGGCCGACGGCCACCGGCCGGCGGCCGAGGCCGGCCCGGCGCGCCCGGCCGGGCTGTACGGCGCGAGCAAGCTCGCCGGCACCCTCGCGGTGACCGGATCCGGCCTGGACGCGGTGGTGCTGCGGGTGTTCAACCCCGTCGGCCCCGGCGCCCCGGCCGCCTCCCTGCCCGGCCGGCTGGCCGCCGCGCCGCGCGCGGCGGGCCCCGACGGCCGGGTGAAGACGGGCGACCTGTCGGCGTACCGCGACTTCGTCGACGTACGGGACGTCGCGGAGGCCGTCGCCCGGGCCGTGACCGCGCCCCGGCCGCTGCCCGCCGTCCTCAACGTCGGCAGCGGCACGGCCCGTCTCGTACGGGACGTCGCCGAGGGGCTGCTGCGGGCGGGCGGCTTCACGGGGGACGTGGGCGAGCGCGTCGACGAGCAGGGCGACGGTTCGCCGCGCTCGGCCGCCGTGCCCTGGCAGCAGGCCGACACCACCGCCGTCACCCGCAGCCTGGGGTGGACCCCGCGCCGCTCGCTGGAGGAGTCCCTGGCGGATCTGTGGGCCGAGGTGCGCGACCGGCCCGAGGAGTACGTCCGGTGACGTCCGGGCGGCTGCTGGTCCCGCTGTACGTCCATCCCGGCGAGGGGCCACAGGCGTGGGAGGCCCTGCTGCGCGAGGCCCCGCGCCTGCACGCGGTGGTGCTCAACGCGGCCGACGGTCCCGGCGACCGGCCCGATCCGGCCTTCCGTGCGGTGGCCGGACGGCTGCGCGCCGCGGGCGTCGCGCTGCTGGGGTACGTCGACACCGGGTACGGCCGGCGGCGCACCCGCGCCGTGGTCGCCGACGTGCGCCGGCACCGCCGGTGGTACGAGGTGGACGGGGTCTTCCTCGACCAGGTGCCGGTGCACGCCGCCCACCTGCCCCGCTACCGCCGGCTGGTGCTGGCCGCGCGGGTGCTGGGCGCCCGCAGCGCCGTGCTCAACCCGGGCACGCACCCGGACCCCGGGTACGCGGAGCTGGCCGATGTGCTGGTGACCTTCGAGGGGACGTGGGAGGACTACCGCCGGGCGCGGGTGCCGGCGTGGACGGCCGACCATCCGCCGGAGCGCTTCTGCCACCTGGTGCACGCGGTGCCCGAGGGGCGGGCGCACGAGGTGGCCCGCACGGCCGCGGTCCGCGGCGCGGGCGTGCACTGCGCCGTGCCGGGCACGGGTGCGAACCCGTGGCGCAGCGCCCCGCCGCCGGCCGGTGCGCAGGAGATGCAGGAACAGGAACGGGAACAGGAACGGGGAGGGACGCGGTGAAGGACCGGCGCCTACGGGCCGGGTTGCTGGGCGTGCTGCTGCTGGTGCTGGCGAGTTGCTCGTCGGCGCCGGAGGAGGACGAGGACGGCGAGCCGGACGGGAGGCCGACGGCCACCGCGCCGGCCCCCTCGGGGCGGCCCGGTGACCGCTGGCAGCCGCGCCCGGGCACGGCCTGGCAGTGGCAGCTCGGCGGGAAGCTCGCCGCGGCCGACACCTCCCTCGACGTGCCCGTCTACGACATCGACGGCTTCGAGAACACGGCGGAGACCGTGGCGGCGCTGCACGCCCGCGGCCGGAAGGTGATCTGTTACATCAACGCCGGTGCGTGGGAGGACTTCCGGCCGGACAAGGACGCGTTCCCCAAGGGGCTGCTGGGCCGCAAGAACAAGGGCTGGGACGGCGAGAAGTGGCTGGACATCCGCCGTCTGGACGAGCTGCGGCCGCTCATGGCCGCCCGCATGGACATGTGCCGTCAGAAGGGTTTCGACGCGGTCGAGCCGGATCTGACGGAGGGGTTCCGCAACGGCACGGGATTTCCGCTGACGGCCGCCCACCAGCTGGCGTTCAACCGGATGCTGGCGCGGCTGGCGCACGAGCGCGGGCTCGCGGTGGGGCTGAAGAACGACCTGGAGCAGATTCCCGCGCTGGTGGGCGACTTCGACTTCGCGGTGAACGAGCAGTGCGCGCAGTACAAGGAGTGCGAGAAGCTGACCCCCTTCATCAAGGAGAACAAAGCGGTCTTCCACGTCGAATACGACCTTCCGACGGACAAATTCTGCGGCACGGCGAAGCGGCTGGGGCTGAGTTCGATGCGCAAGAAGCTGGAGCTGGACGCCTGGCGCGAGCCGTGCTGACGGGCCGTCACCTACCCGCGGTAGCCCGCCTTCCGTCGCAGGACAGGCGGTCTGGACAGGTGATGGTTGCACCATTTCGCCCGAAGTGAAGAAGTTCACAATTGCCGCTCCGGGTACGGAATCCGGGCGGGCGATGGTGCAGGATCTCTCGTCGAACACAAGATCCCGTCACCGAGGCGGGCCACCCGGGCGGAACGCCGAGTCCTGCCGCCGCACCGGGTGCGGAATCGATTCGTCGATCGGCAGGAGCGGGAGACCCAAGCGGTACGGACCACGAACGCGGTGGTCCTTGGGGTGAAGCCAGATGCTGGCCGGGCAACTTCGCAGCCCGAACCCGACAGGTCATCTTTCGCAGGCGGATGCCGAAGGGCTGTGGCATGTCTGCGTTGCCTCGCATACCTGCACTCGTTTCCCGGGCCGCCACCGCGTCGGCCCTGACCGCCGCCACCGTCGCGGCATCGGTCCTCGTTCCCGGCCTCGCCCCCGGCGCCTCGGCGGCGACCACCGGCGAGCAGGCACTGAGGATCGCGGCCTCCAAGGCCGGCTCCCCCTACCAGTGGGGCGCCACCGGCCCCAACCGCTTCGACTGCTCGGGCCTGACCCTGTACTCGTTCAAGAAGGCCGGCAAGAACCTGCCGCGCACCGCCGCCGACCAGTACAACCGCACCCGGCACATCTCCGCCGGCTCCCGCACACCGGGCGACCTGGTGTTCTTCCACTCCGGCAGCAACGTCTACCACGTCGGGATCTACGCGGGTAGCAACACGATCTGGCACGCCCCCAAGCCGGGCACCACCGTGCGCAAGGAACGCATCTGGACCGGCAGCGTCTGGTACGGCCGGGTGGGCTGACCCCCGCCCCGGCCTCCCGTCCTCGCCGGCCGCCGTCAGGCGACGGCGAGGACGATCTTTCCGGTGAGGTGGCCGTGCTCGCTCTCCCGGTGCGCGTCGGCCGCCTCCTCCAGGCGGTAGAGGCGGTGGACGGGCAGCTGCAGCAGCCCCGCCTCGTGCAGGGCCAGCGCCTCGTTCAGCGCGGGCACCGGCCGTACCTCCCGGCCGCCCGAGCTGAAGCGGGCCCCGTGCAGCCGGGCGCCCTCGGCGTCGGCGATCGACACCACCCGGTCGGCGCCGCCGGTCACCTCGACGGACACCCACACGGCGTCCCCCTTGCCCACGGCGTCCAGCGCCGCGTCCACCCGGCCGGGCGCGGCCGCCTCGCGCACCCGCTCGGCGAGCCCCTGCCCGTACGTCACCGGGATCGCCCCGAGGCCGCGCAGGTAGGCGTGGTTGGACTCGCTCGCCGTGCCGATGACCCGCACCCCGCGGGCCCGGGCGAACTGCACGGCCAGGGTGCCCACGCCGCCGGCGGCGCCGTGGACGAGCAGCGTCTCGCCGTCGCCGAGGTCCAGCAGCTCCATCACCCGCCGGGCCGTCTCGGCGGCCACCGGCAGGGCGGCCGCCTCCTCCCAGGCGAGCGAGACGGGCTTGATGACGACCTGGTCCTCCCGGGCCAGCGCCTGCTCGGCGTAGGCGCCGGTCACGGTGCGCCCGAACACGGCGTCCCCCGCCCGTACCTGCGTCACGCCCTCCCCCACCGCCTCGACCAGGCCGGACGCCTCCACGCCGGGGACGTGCGGCAGCTCCAGGGGGAAGGTGCCGGCCATGGCACCGCTGCGCAGCTTGTGGTCGAGCGGGTTGACGCCGGCGCAGCGCACCGCGATGCGGACCTGTCCCGGCCCGGGGACGGGCAGCGGCACCTCGACCGGCCGCAGGACGTCGGCCGGTCCGTACGAGCTGAAGGAGATCGCCTTGATCGTCGTCATGTGATCACCTTGATCGACGACCGGCCGATTCGCCGCCAGGCCGGGCCGGACCGCCACCCGGATACCGTGCTCCGGTGCCGGCGCCTACGCCCCTTCCTCGGCGAGCCGCTTGACGCCTTCGAGGGTGGCGCGCATGCCCGCCTTGAACTCCTCCAGCCGCATGGCCACGAGCTCCTCCTCGCGATCGGGCATCCGGGCGATGGCCACGCTGATCCCCGAGGGCGCGGGGCCCATGCGCACGGACTGGCGCAGCAGCGTGGCCGCCCCCTCCGGACCGTCGGGCTCCAGTTCGAACTTCCAGGTGGCAATGGGGTGGGCCGGGTCGGCCTCGCCGCCGCCGTAGCGGCCGTCGGGGTCGGTGACCGCCCAGCTGAACAGCCGCTCGGGGACCAACCCGACGACGTGGGAGACCGTCCGCCACTCCCCCGCGTACGGGTGGCGGTTGAACCCCTCGAAGCGCGCGCCCGGCTCCGCACCGGTGGCACCGTCCAGCCAGGCCGTGCTCTGGAGCTCGGTGCTCAGGCGGGCGGGCAGGCCGATGTCCGTCACGAGCTTCCACACGACGGCCGCAGGCGCGTCGATGCGGATCTCCTCCTGTGCACCCGGGGCGTCCGCCAGACGCATGATGTCTCCCTCCCCAACTGAACATGACAAGCCGTTGGGCACAGTGTGCAACACCCCTCGGAGGCGGGTGCCACGGCGGGCCCGGTTCACCGCACGTCCACCGGCCGTGCGCACCGCTGGGGGATGCTGGACGGTGTGACAGCGCAATTCGTGGTCTCGGTGCACGACGTCGCCCCCTGGAGCTTCTCGCGGACCCGCGAGTGGGTGGCCGAGCTGGAGTGCCGCGACGTGCCGGCGACGCTGCTGCTCGTACCGGGCGCCTGGCGCGGGGTTCCGCTGGCGGACGACCCCGCCCTCGTCCGGTGGCTGCACGCCGCCGCGCGGCGCGGGCACGAGCTCGCCCAGCACGGCTTCACGCACCGGGCCGTGCCCGGCGGCCCCCGTCGCCGGCGCCTGCTGAACCGGCTCCTGGCCCGCGGGTGCGCCGAGTTCTGTGCGCTCGACGCGCGCGAGGCCGCCGACCGCCTCGCCCGGGGACGGGCGGAACTGGCCCGCGCCGGGATCCACCCGCAGGGCTTCACCCCGCCCGGCTGGCTCGCCTCCCCCGGCACCATGGCGGCCCTGCGCGCCTCGGGCCTCGCCTACACCACCTCCCACCTGGCCGTGCACGACCTGCGCACCGGCCGGCGATACCGCCTGCCCGCCCTGTGCCACCGCCCCGGCGGCCTCGGTGAGCACGCGGCGGCCCGCCTCCTGCCGTGGGCGGCCTGCCGGTGGGCCCGCCGGGGCCGGTCCTTCCGCATCGCCCTGCACCCGGCCGACCTGGCCCGGCCCGGGCTGCGCGAGAGCGCCCTGGCGGCGATCGACGCGGCGCTGGCCGCGGGGGCGGAGCCGCTGACGTACGCCGAACTGGTGGCGGTACGCGGACGGGGAACGCCGTGAGGATCGTGCAGCTCGCCAACTTCTACGGCCCGCAGTCGGGCGGCACCCGCACCACGCTCGACGCGCTCGGGCGCGGTTATGCCGCGGCGGGCCACGAGCGGGTGCTCGTCGTGCCGGGAACCCGTGCCTCCTGCGAGCGCGACGCGACGGGGCTGCGGTGCTCCCTGCCGGGCCTGCCCGTGAGCGGCGGCTACCGGATCGCCCTGCCGACGCCCGCCCTGCACCGTCTGCTCGACCGCCTGGCACCGGACGCGCTCGAGGTCTCGGACAAACTCACCCTGGTGGGCGCGGCCGCCTGGGCCCGGAAGCGGGGCGTGCGGTCGGTGCTGCTGTCCCACGAGCGGCTGGACGCGATCCTCGCCCCCTGGCTGCCGGCGTGGGTGCCGCTCCGTCCCGCCGCGGACGCCTGGAACCGCCGGCTCGTGCGGCTGTTCGACGCCGTGGTGAGCCTGTCGGCCTTCTCCTGCGCCGAGTTCGTCCGCATCGGCGCACCGGTGCTGCACCGGGTGCCGCTGGGCGTGGACCTGGACGTCTTCTCCCCGTCGGCCGCGGCGCCCGGGGCACCGGACGGCGTGCGGCTGGTGTACGTGGGGCGGCTGTCGCGGGAGAAACAACCCCACCTCCCCATCGAAACCCTCCGGGTGCTGCGGGAGCGCGGATTGCCGGCCCGGCTGGACGTCCTGGGCGACGGCCCGGAGCGCCATCGCCTGGAACGACGGGCGGCGGGCCTGCCGGCCCGCTTCCACGGCTACCTCTCGGACCGGCGCTCGGTGGCCGCACTCACCGCGGCGGCGGACGTGGCCCTCGCCCCCTGCCCGGCCGAGTCCTTCGGCCTGGCGGCACTGGAGTCCCTGGCCTGCGGCACCCCGGTGGTGACCGCCGACCGCGGCGCGGCCCGGGAACTGCTGGCCCCGGGCGCGGGCACGGCCGTACACCCGGAGGCGGAGGCGATGGCGGACGGGGTGCAGCACGTACTCACCCACCCGAAACCCGCACGGCGGGCGGCGGCCCGCGCCCGGGCCGAGGAGTTCCCCTGGGCACGGGCGGTGGCCCGGATGCTGGCGGTGCACGGCGCGTAGGGGGCGCCCCGTAGGGGCGCGGGGAACTGCGCGACAAGCCACGACGCACCCGCAGACGGGTGCCGTGTCGCACCCACACGGCCGGCCGGCAGGCGCACGCACACACCCTTCACGAACGGCGGGAACGCTCCGCACCAGCGGCACGTCCCAGCCAGTGTGGCCCGAACGCGCACGGCCTCGCGGCACCGTGCGCCGGGGGAGGGAGGGGCACATGGACGAGGCGGGGCGCCGCCATCCGCTGGTGGCCGGGCGCTACCGGCTGCTGGAGGAACTGGGCCGCGGCGGCATGGGGGTCGTCTGGCTCGCACTGGACGAGGTGCTGGACCGCGAGGTCGCAGCAAAGGAGGTGCGGGCGCCGGAGCACCTGTCCGACGACGACGTGCGCGTGCTGTACGCGCGGCTGAAGCAGGAGGCCAGGGCGGCGGCGCGGGTCAGTCACCCGAATGTGATCACGGTGCACGACGTGGTCGAGCAGGAGGGCCGGCCCTGGATCGTGATGGAGCTGGTGCGCGGCGAATCCCTCGACCATGTGCTGCGTCAGGAGGGCCCGTTGCAGGCCAAGGAGGCCGCCCGGGTCGGGGCTCTGGTGCTGCAGGCGCTGCGTGCCGCGCATGCCGTCGGGGTGCTGCACCGCGACGTCAAGCCCGCGAACGTCCTGCTGGAGGCCGGCGGCCGGGTGGTGCTCACCGACTTCGGGATCGCCCTGGTCGAGGGGGCGGGCACGCTGACCCGTACCGGTGACCTGATCGGTTCCGCCGAGTACCTGGCCCCGGAGCGGGCCATGGGCCGGCGCCCCGGGATCCCTTCCGACCTGTGGTCCCTGGGCGCCCTGCTGTACGTGGCGGTCGAGGGGGTCTCCCCGTTCCGCCGCGGTGACCCTCTGAGCACCCTGCGGGCGGTCGTGGACGAGGCGCCCGCCCCGCCTCGCCGGGCCGGGCCCCTGGCCCCGTTGCTGGAGGGGCTGTTGCGCAAGGACCCGGAGGCCCGCATGGGTTCGGCCGAGGCGGAGCGGCTGCTGGAGGCGGTGGCCAGCGGGCGGGTGACGGAGGCACCGGGATACGTGCGCACCACGGTGGACCGCCCGGCGCGGCCCCCGGCGCCGGACCCGACGCCCACGTACGTTCCGTACGTCCCCCCGCCGGCGCCGTCGCAGCCGGTCGCGCCCGCCGCGTACGGCGCCCCGTACCCGGCGCCCGCCGCACCTGCGCGCCGCATGGCGGCCCGGATCGTCGCGGCCGTCGTCACGCTGCTGCTCGTCGCCGGCGGCACGATCGCGCTGTTCGCCCTGCGCGGCGGCGGCTCGGGGGGCGGACAGTCGCCGGGCGGGGGCTCGGTGTCGGCGCCCCAGCAGGTGAGCTCCGACGACCAGGGCGCCACGGACACGGCCGAGCCCACGCCCACGCCCACGCCGACGTACGAAAACCCGACTCCCACGCCGCAGGGAACGTGCAACGGCGGCTGGGTGACTTCCTGTTGACAAGCCAGACCGGCCCACGGGGGTGCGTCCTGTGAAGCGCAAACGGATAGGTGTCCCGTCCCTGCTCGCCGTCTGCGCGCTGCTCGCCGGCGCGGGCGCGGCGGGCTGCTCGTCGGACTCCTCGGGGGGCGGCGGGCAGCGGATCTCCCTGGAGGCCGCGGGAGTGGTGGCGGCCAACCCCTTCCTCAAGGCCCCCGAGGCCGACCTCCGGGGCACCAGGCCCCTGCCCGGGGCCCGGGCCCGGGGCGCCTTCGGCGGCACGCCGGGGCAGACGCACTGCGACAAGCTCAAGCTGATCGCCCAGATCACCGCGGACCCGGTCGAGGCCGCCGCCTGGGCGAAGGTGCGCAACGTGCCGGTGGAGCGCATCCGCGAGCACATCATGGCGATGAACGAGGAGATCGTCCCCGAGGACACCCTGGTGAAGAACCACAACTACGAGGGCAACGGCAAGACGGTGGAGTACCTTTCCGTCCTGCAGTACGGCACCGCGATCCTGCGCGACGCCGACGACGACAGCCCGGCCGTCAAGTGCAACTGCGGCAACCCGCTGCTGCAGCCGGACCGGAAGGTCGACCGCGCCTCGGCCACGTACACCGGGACGCGCTGGCAGAGCTTCGAGGTCACGCAGATCACCGTCGTGGTGACCCGCGCGGTGGAGCAGGGGCCGCGCAAGACCGTGCCGTACGTCGACGTCCGGCACCCGGACCGGGGCTTCGACCGCCCGGCCGGCAGCAGCAACGGCGGGGAGGACAGCAAGACGTACCCGGTGCCGCTGCCGAAGACCCCGGCGCCGTCGGCGTCCGGGGCGTCGGGCACGCCGACCGGCACCCCTTCGGGCTCCCCGTCCGATTCCCCGTCCGATTCCCCGACGGGGACGCCGTCCGGCACGTCCTCCGGTTCTCCTTCCTCCGGTTCTCCTTCCTCCGGTTTGCCCTCGTCCGGTACGCCTTCCCACGCGCCGACGGGATCGCCCTCGCACCGGACCTCGTCGGCGCCGCCCACCAAGGTCCCGCCCACGACGCGGGTCCCGGCGCCGGTGACGTCCGAGCCCCCGCCGCGCACCCACGCCCCGTCGCTGGTGCCGACGAGCGGGCCTCCGCTCCGGGAGCACATCACCCCCGCTCCCCCGCGCTCGGTCAATCCGCCGGAGCACTCGGCCAACGGCCCGTCCGCCACAGGTGCGTGATGGCGTCGGCGATCCGGCGCGAGGTCTCGTCGGTGAGCCGTCGCGGGTCGCCGCCGACCGCCGCGAGGTCGGCCAGGAAGCGGCCGACCGCGGGGCGGCCCAGGCGTTGAAGGGTGGTGTCGTGGTGGGCCCGTACGAGGCCGGTGGCGCGGAGCCGGGCCTCGTCGAGGCCCGTGAGCCGTACGGACAGTTCGACGAAGCCCGGGTGGTCCTCGGGCGGTGCCGCATCGTGTCGTGTCATGGTCGCCTCCCCGCGGGGAACGACTGCCGTGCGGCGCCGCCCGGTTCCCGTCAGCGCTGCACGAGGTCGGCGGGGTCGGTGTTGGCGCCGCACAGCACCACCGCGACGCGCTCGCCGTCGGCGGGGGTGTAGGCGCCGCCCGTCAGGGCGGCCAGGGCGGTGGCGCCGGCGTGTTCGACGACGAGGCGGCGGTCGTCCCACAGGGCCCGGCGGGCGCGGACGATCTCGCCGTCCGGGACGAGGACGCACCGGACGCCGGGGTCGGCGGCGGCGTGCAGGGCGGCTTCGGAGACCCGGCGGGCGCCGAGGGCGTCGGCGGCGACGGAGTCGACGTCCACGTCGACGACGTGGCCCGCGCGCACGGCGGCGTGCAGGGCGCTGCTGTGCTCGGGCTCGACCGCGACGGTGCGGATGCCGTGCTCGCGGGCGGCGGTGGCCACACCGGCGAACAGGCCCCCGCCGCCGACGGCGACGACCACGGTGTCCAGGCCGGGGACGCGCTCGCGGATCTCCTCCAGGAGGGTGCCGGCGCCGGCGGCGATCAGCGGGTGGTCGTAGGCGTGGCTGGCCAGGGCGCCGGTGGTCGCGGCGAACTCCTCGCAGGCGGCCAGGGCCTCGGCGTACTCGCTACCCACCAGGCGCACGTCGGCGCCGTAGCCGCGCAGTTTGGCGACCTTGACGTGGGGGGCGTTCTCCGGGAGGAAGACGGTGGCCGGCACGCCCTGGTGGCGGGCGGCCCAGGCGCAGGCCAGGCCGGCGTTGCCGCCGGAGGCGATGGTGACCCCGGCCGCGGGCAGGGTGCCGGCGTCGCGGTGGGCGGCGAGGAAGTTGTGGGCGCCGCGCGCCTTGAAGGAGCCGGTGTGCTGCAGGTGTTCGAGGGCGAGTCGTACGTCGCCGTCCCCCTCGGCGACGGTGACCGGGCGGACGTGCCCGGCCACGCGGGAGGCGGCTGCGGTGACGTCGTCATAGGTGAGGCGGTACACGGGTGGACGGCTCCTAGCGCTGTGGCGGTCTGCCCTGCCAACGCCGTACTGCCGTCACCGGGTTCCCGGGGGCGCCATGCGCAACGGGGTGAGCTGTTCGATGTCGTAGCGCTTGCGCAGCTCGGCGACGGCCTCCTCGTCCACGGGGGGACCGGAGTTGAGGATCTCGAAGAGCTCGTCGAAGTAGCGCTCGTGGTCGGGCGGGGGCGCCGCCTGGAAGAACATGCGGGCGGGTTCGCCGGTGGGATTGGCGAAGGCGTGGGGGCAGCCCGGGGGGACGAGGATGACGGTGCCGGCCGTGGCCCGTACGCAGCGCTGCCCGGAGGCCGACTCCCACGCGCGCCAGCTGTCACGGGTGCGGATCCGCGGTTCGAAGGCGAGGACGTCCAGCTCGCCCTCCAGCACGTAGAACAGCTCCTCGCTGCGCGTGTGCAGGTGGGCGCCGACGTCGAAGCCCGGGGGGACGACGACCTCGAAGCTGGAGGCGGCTCTGGAGTGCTCGCCGGTGACCTTGAAGGTGACCTGTTGGGCGGGGGTGACCAGGGTGCGGCCCGATCCGGGGGGCACGACCAGGCCGTCGGGTGCGCTGAGGAGCGTCATGGTGCGGGGGCCCTTTCCGGCGGGTGCTTCACCAGCTTCACCAGCTTCACCAGGCGACGGGCAGGTTCTCCGGGCCGCGGATCAGGGCGCGGCGCTGCCAGCGGACCTCCTCGGGCGGCACCGCGAGGCGCAGCTCGGGGAAGCGCCGCAGCAGGGTGGAGATGATGATCTCCTCCTCCAGCCGGGCGAGCATCGACCCCAGGCAGAAGTGGGGTCCGTGCCCGAAGGACAGGTGGGGGTTGTTCTCCCGGTCGAAGTCGAGCTCGTGGGGACGGTCGAAGACGGACGGGTCGCGGTTGGCCGTCAGGTACGAGGAGTGGACGACCTCGCCCTTGCGGATGAGGACCCCGCCGACCTCGACGTCCTCCATGGCGATGCGGCCCAGGCCCACGGCGTTGCGGTGCGGGACGAAGCGCAGCAGCTCTTCGAGGGCCTGCGGCAGCAGGCCGGGCTCGGCGCGCAGGCGGGCGAGCTGCTCGGGGTGAGTGAGCAGGGCGTAGACCACCTGGGCGCTGTTGTTGCGCACGGCGTGGGCGGCGCTGGCCTGGATGAGCAGGGCGACGGCGACGGCCTCGGCGAGGGTGATGTTGCCCTGGTCGACGGACTGGGCGAGCTCGCCGGCCAGGTCGTCCCGGGGCTCGGCGCGCCGGCTTTCGAGCAGGTCGGTGAGGTAGCCGGCCATGGCGTTCTTGGCGTGCTCGCTGGCCTCGCGGCCGTGGCCGGCGGAGAGCTGGATCTCCGTCCACTGGGCCATCTGCGGCCGGTCGGCCGGGGGCACGCCCATCAGGTCGCTGATGACGGCGAGCGGCAGCGGGCCGTGGAGGTGCTGCACCAGGTCGGCGGGCGGCCCCTCCTGCTCCATCTCGTCGAGGAGCTCGTCGGCCGCGCGCTGGGCGGCCGGGCGCAGCCGGGCCAGGCGCGGGGCGGTGAACGACCGGGCGACGGACTTGCGCAGCCGGGTGTGCTCGGGCGGGTCGGCGAAGCCCACGGCCTCGTCCAGCGGGATGAAGTGGGGGGCGAGGCGGGTGATGGGGCGGCCGAGGACGGCCTGCCGGCTGAAGCGCGGGTCGGAGGTGACGAACTTGACGTCCTCGTAGCGGGTGACGAACCAGGCGTGGCCTTCGCCGTTGGGCAGCTTGATGCGCGAGACGGGCTCGTCGCGCAGGCACGCCTCCATGAAGGGGTCGAAGGCCAGCCCGTTCAGATCCGGTACGTCCCAGAAGCGTACGGGATGCTCTTCCGATACCGATTCGGTCGTCGTCATTGGCAGCACACCCACCCGTGTATGTGAACACCTCGTGTGAACACCTCGGTCCGAGAGTCAAATTTGCCCCGATTCGAGGGGATAAGCAGTGCCACGCCCGGGAATTCACCCGTTCGGCGCAGCCGGGGGCGCGGGGGCTCATCGATGGTGTGACGGACGGGCGTGGCGCCCCCGGCAGCGCGGGGCCCGGCAGCACGCTGTGGCGCGTGGATCTGCCCGTGAAACGGCTGTGCGCCGTGCTGCTGACGGCCTGCCTGGCCGGTGCGCTGCCCGGCCCGGCCGGTGCCCGGCCCCGGGACGGGCGCGCGGCGCGCCCCTCGCCGATCGTGGCCGCCGACCAGGCGACGCGCTCGGTGTACGTCCTGGACGCCGAACGCACCCGGTGGGACGCCGACGACGCCGAGGACGGCCCCGAGTCGGGCGTGCTGTGGTCGTGGACCGCGGACGGCCGCTCCGGCCTCGCCGACCTGGATCCCGCGACCACCTGGACGAACCCCAGCGAGGTGAAGTTCCGCACCCTGGACGGCAGGCGCTACCTGCTCGCCACGGCCTCGGGCGGCCTCGCGGCCGTGATCGGCTACCCCGGCCGCGGCGTGTACTGGGCGGCCGACACCGGCACCGGCAACGCCCACAGCATCGACCTGCTGCCCGACGGCAACGTGGCCGTCGCCGCCAGCACCGGCGGGTACGTGCGGCTGTACGCGGCGTCGGCCGGCTCGCGCGCCACCCGGCACGCCCAGGTGCCGCTGGCCGGGGCGCACGGAGTGCACTGGGACCCGCGGACCGGCCTGCTGTGGGCGCTGGGCAGCCGCCAGCTGCTCGCCCTCGACGTCGACGGCCCGGCGGACGACCCCGGGCTCACCGTGGTGCGTCGCGTGGCCCTGCCCAGCGGCGGCGGGCACGACCTGGCCCCGGTGCTGACCCGGCCCGGCCGGCTGTGGGTGACCACCGGGTCGGCGGTGTACCAGTACTCGACGACCGAGCGCGCCTTCGTGCCGTACGCGCAGCAGTCGCGGATCAGCGGGCCCGACGTCAAGAGCATCGGCGACGACCCCCGCACGGGCCGGGTGCTCGTCGCCCGGCCGGAGCGCGGCCACCCGTGCGAATGGTGCACCTCCACCCTCGTCCTGTACCGGCCCGACGGGACGCGGACGCTGCTGCACGGCGGCATGTACAAGGCCCGCTGGTGGACGACGGCCCGCGGCGGGTGAGCGCCCCGTAGGGGCGCGGGGAACTGCGCGACAAGCCACGACGTGCCCGCAGATGGAGTGCTGTGCTGCGCCCGGAGCTGGGGGTGGCGCGTTCGGCTGCGGGCCGCCGGTGGCTGATCGCGCAGTTCCCCGCGCCCCCTTGGGGCGCTACGGCACGCCCTGGAGGCGGGTGCGGACGTCGGCGGCGGCCTCGGCGCCGTCGGGCACCCGCTCCCACAGTGCGAGCAGGGCGGGGGCGAGGCGGTGGCCGCGCTCGCCGCTGTGCTGCCAGCAGTAGTGGGCCCGCTTGAGGGCGGCGAGCGCCTCCGTGTCCTCGGAGCCGCCGCGGTCGAGCCGCTGGGCGGCGGCGGACATCCACAGTTCGGCGGCGCGCGGATGGTCGCCCGCGAGCCGCGCGAGGTCGGCGCGCACCTCGATCCACAGCCCGGCCTCGGCGCTGTGCGGCCCGTGCCGGCGCAGCGTCAGCTGCTCCCAGGCGGCGGCCATGGCGGCCGCCTCGTTGTGCCGGCCCGCGTGCGCGGCGGCGAGGATGTCGGACAGGGGTGCGGGACCGGGAGCCGCGGCCTGCGGCCCGGCGGGCTCCGGCGCTGCGGGTTCCGGCCCGGCGGGCTTCGGTGCCGCCTCCACCGGAGCCGCCGGAATGACGGCCTCCACCGGGGCCGCCGGACGGGGCGCCGCGCGGTTGGCCAGGAGGGGGCCCGTGGCTCCGGACTGCAGCGGCAGGGCGCCCTCCGGCAGGGGTCCGCCGGTCAGCGCCAGTTGGTGCAGCAGGCCGGGGTCGAGGGTGGGCCCGGCCGTGGGGTGGCCGGCGGCCAGGGCGGCGAGGAAGGAGCGGGTGTAGGCGCTCGCCTCCGGGGCGGGCCCGGGCGGGCTCGGGGTGGCGATCCCGTACAGGGCCAGCCCGTCCGCGAGGCGGCCGTCGTGGGCCGCCGCGGCGACGTGCGGCCAGGTGTGGGCGTCGGCCTCGACGTCGAGCAGGAGGAGGGTCGGCCCCGGGTGTTCACGCAGGGTGCGCGTGAGCCATTCCCAGGGCAGGCCGGTGTAGCGGACGGTGGCGGGGGTGGACTCGCGCAGCGCCAGGTGGAGTTGGGTGCTGCGCCGGGCGGGGACCATCAGGTGTCCGGTGACCCATACCAGGAGCGGCCCGGGTACGGTGGCCGCGTCCTGCAGGTAGGCCAGGACGCTCTGCGGCCCCGCCATGGCGGGGAGCTGCACCACGTCGGCGGAGGGGGCGGCGAGGAAGTGGCGCGGTCGGGCACCGGCGACGGCGTGCGCCGTCGGGTTGGGGACGGCACCCCGCCGCCGGTCGGGAGTGCCGTCCAGCAACAGAACGCAACCGTGGGTCGGGTGGTCCAACGCGTCTTCCTTCCGGCCGTTTCGTCGAGCCCGTGACGCAACTGTAGGCGCCGGTGCGTCGGTGCCGGTAAGGAAGGGCGCAACGGGCCCGCCCGGGCCCGGTGTTACGCGGCGTTACGCCGGCGTCTTCTTGGGTTGCTGTTCCTTGCGGCCCTGGACGGCGGGCTCGTCGAGGGAGTTGCGGTCGACCGTCCGGCACACCGGCACGTTGCCGGTGTTCTCCACGTACTTCGCCGCGACCCAGGTGTTGCGTTCGCGCAGCAGGTACCAGACGGGGTTGCCGGAGACGTCCTGGGCGCGCGCCTTGCACCGCAGGGGGACCTGGGTGCGGTACTTCAGCAGGCCCTTGGGGGCGGAGTCGGTGGTGGGGAAGACCCGCTCGACGACGCCCGTGGTGGCGACGACGGCACCGTAGGGCCGGCCCGGCGGCGGGGCGGCGACCGGCTGGTCGGCGGAGTGGGCGGCGGGGGCGGCGGGGGCGGCGGGGGCGGCGGCCAGCAGGGTTCCCCCGAGGGCGGCGGCCGCGATCACGCCGGCGGTGATCTTCCTGGTGCGGATCGCGAGTGTAGTGAACATGGGAACTCCCTCGATGCGAAGTGGATCACGCATTGCCCAGGTTCCACATGAAATGTCGCCATAAACACAAATCCGTCAGTCGTCCTCCTTCCTGGCCCGGCTGGGCTGGACGCGCTTGGGTTCGCCCTTCATCTTGGGGTGTTCGGGCGGGTAGGGCAGGTCGCCGAGGCCGTGCTCGCGCTCGTCGCGGGCGGCCAGGTCGAGGGCCGCCTCCAGGCCGCAGGGCCGGTCGTCCATGCCGGCGTGCACGTCGCCGGCCTCGGCGAACCGGGCCGGCATGGTGGCCAGGTCGAAGTCCTCGGGCACGGCCCGCTCCAGCTCCTCCCAGCGCAGCGGCGCCGAGACCGGGGCGTGCGGGCGGGGGCGCACCGAGTAGGCGCTGGCAATCGTGCGGTCGCGGGCGGTCTGGTTGTAGTCGACAAAGATCTTTGCCCCCCTTTCCTCCTTCCACCACGCCGTGGTGATGCGCCGTGGGTCCTGCCGCTCCAGCTCACGGGCGACCGCGATGGCCGCCCGGCGCACCTGGACGAAGGTCCACTGCGGTGCGATGGGCACGAAGACGTGCAGGCCGCGGCCGCCGGAGGTCTTGGGCCAGCCGGTCAGGCCGAGGCCTTCGAGGACCTCGCGCAGCAGCAGGGCGGCGTGCACGGCGTCCGCGTAGCCGGTGCCGGGCTGCGGGTCGAGGTCGATGCGCAGTTCGTCGGGGTGGTCGGTGTCGCCCCGCCGTACGGGCCAGGGGTGGAAGGTCAGGCAGCCCAGGTTGGCCGCCCACAGCACCGCGGCCGCCTCGCCGGGGCAGATCTCGTCGGCGTGCCGGCCGCTGGGGAAGGAGATGCGGCCGGTGGGGATCCAGTCGGGGAGGTTCTTGGGCGCCCGCTTCTGGAAGAACGACTCCCCCGTCACCCCGTCGGGGTAGCGCTCCAGCGTGGTGGGCCGGTCCTTCAGGGCCCGTACGATGCCGTCGGCGACGCTCAGGTAGTACTGGGCGACGTCGTACTTGGTGTAGCCGCGCTCGGGGAAGTAGACCTTGCCGGGGTTGGACAGCCGTACCGTGCGCTCTCCGACGGTGAGCTCCATGGTCTCTGCCATGCGTTTCACGCTAGGCCGCACGGGCGTCCGGCGCCTGTCGGCGGGCGGGGGGCCGGGCCGCCCACCACAATCGGGGATCATGGACCTTCCGGTGATGCCCCCGGTCGAGCCGATGCTCGCCAAGCTCGCCCCCGAGATCCCCCCGGGGATGAGCTACGAGGCCAAGTGGGACGGCTTCCGCTCGATCGTCTTCCGCGACGGCGCCGAGCTCGAACTGGGCAGCCGTACGGGCCGGCCGCTGACCCGCTACTTCCCCGAGCTCGTGGCCGCGCTGCTTCAGCAGCTGCCGGAGCGCTGCGTGGTGGACGGGGAGATCGTCGTCGCCCGCGAGGGCCGGCTGGACTTCGACGCGCTGCTGGAGCGCATCCACCCCGCCGCCTCGCGGGTGCGGCACCTGGCGGAGGTGACCCCGGCCTCCTTCGTCGCCTTCGACCTGCTGGCGCTCGGTGACGCCTCGTTGATGCAGGAGCCGCAGCGCCGGCGCCGCGAGGAGCTGACGGGGGCGCTGGGCGGGGCGCACCCACCGCTGTTCGTCGCGCCCTCGACCGGTGACCTGGCGGTGGCGCAGGGCTGGTTCGAGCAGTTCGAGGGCGCGGGCCTGGACGGGGTGGTGGCCAAGCCGCCGGAGCTGCCGTACCGGCCGGGCCGGCGGGTGATGGTCAAGGTCAAGCACGAGCGCACCGCCGACTGCGTCGTCGCCGGCCTGCGGCACCACAAGAGCGGGCCGGTGGTGGGCTCGCTGCTGCTGGGGCTGTACGACGGCGCCGGGCGGCTGCAGCACGTGGGGGTGTGCGCGTCCTTCCCCATGGCCCGGCGCCGGCAGCTGATGACGGAGCTGGAGCCGCTGGTCATGCCGGACGCGACGGGACACCCGTGGCAGGAGTGGGCGAACGCCGAGGCCCAGGCCGCGGGGCGGCTGCCGGGCGGGCCGAGCCGCTGGACGGGCAAGAAGGACCTGTCGTGGATCCCGCTGCGCCCGGAGCGGGTGGTGGAGGTGGCCTACGACCACATGCAGGGCGACCGCTTCCGGCACACCGCCCAGTTCCGCCGCTGGCGCCCGGACCGGGACCCGGACAGCTGCACGTACGCCCAGTTGGTGGAGCCGGTGCGCTACGACCTGGCCGAGGTGCTGGGCGGGGCGTGAGACACGCCCGGCACCGGGCCGGGGAAATCCCGGCCCGAGGGGGCGGCATATCTCACGCTGGTACGACCATCGCACTCCAGCGGGAGGTGGCGTCCATGACCCGGATCCGTTCCCACCGCCCGGGCGCCGCGGCCCGGCGCGGCGCGGCCGCCCTCGTCTGCGCGGGCTGCGCCTGGTGGCCCGCGGCCGTCCCGGCCGTGGCCGGCGGCCCCGGCGGGGGCGGCGACTCGCCCTTCTGGGTCGAGCCCGACGCCCGGGCGGCCCGGCAGGCGCGGGTCTGGCAGGAGCGGGGCCGGGAGGCGGACGGCGAGGCGGTGCGGCGCATCGCCGAGCAGCCCACGGCGGTGTGGATGACGGGTGACGACCCCAGGGAGCAGGTGGCCCGCGTCACCGAGGAGGCCGAACGCGCCTCGCGCATCCCGCTGCTCGTGGCCTACAACGTGCCGCACCGCGACTGCGGCCAGTACTCCTCCGGCGGGGCGCCCACCGCCGAGGCGTACCGGGCCTGGGTCGCCCGGGCGGCCGAGGGCATCGGCGAGCGGCGGGCGTGGGTGGTGCTGGAGCCGGACGCGGTCGCCCAGTGGGCGTCGGGCTGCCTGCCCCGCGAGGCGGCGCAGGAGCGGCTGGGCCTGCTGGCCGAGGCGGTCGCGGCGTTCAAGGCGCGGCCGGGGACGTCGGTGTACGTGGACGCGGGCAACGCGGGCTGGATCAGCGACCAGCAGCTGCTGGCCGATGCGCTGCGCAAGGCGGGGGTGGAGCGGGCCGACGGCTTCGCGCTGAACGTCTCGAACTTCCACACCACGCCCGTCACTCGCGCGTACGGCGAGAAGCTCTCGCAGCGCCTGGGCGGCGCGCACTACATCATCGACACCAGCCGCAACGGCAACGGCCCGCTGCCGGCGGGGTCCGGGCAGGGCGGGGCCGAGTCGTGGTGCAATCCGCCGGGGCGGGCGCTGGGGGCGGCACCGACCACGCACACGGGCGACCCCCGGGTGGACGCCTTCGTGTGGATCAAGCGGCCCGGCGAGTCGGACGGCGCGTGCCGCGGGGCCCCGGCGGCGGGGCACTGGTGGGCGGAGTACGCGCTGGGGCTGGTGACGGCGCGCGGCGGGCAGCCGCTGCTGCAGTCGTAGCCGCCGGGGCGACCGGGGCGGCCGTCACCGTACGTGCACCCAGGCCGCCTTGGACGGGGTGCCGGCGCGGTCGGTGAGGAAGAGCATGTACCAGCCGGCCGGGACGAGTGCGGGATCCTCGGGGATGGTCACCTTCAGGGTGCCGTCGCGGGCCGTCAGGGGCAGGGCGACGGAGCGTTGCTCGACGTCGGTGGCGTGGGTGACGGCGCTCGGGCGCATCAGCCGGGCGGCGACCGCGCGGCGGGCGTCGGCTCCGGGCAGGGCGAGGGTCGCGCCGCGCCCGGTCTCCAGGGGGCCGGTGCGCAGGGCGGGGCGCTGGTCGCGGTAGAGGTAGGGCGGGGTGTAGACCTCGATGCGCTGTTCGAAGGTGCCCATGACGCTGTCGTCCTTGTCGGCGAACAGCGGGTTGGAGCCGAAGACGGCGATCCGTCCGTCGGGCAGCAGCAGGGCCTCGGCGTGGTAGTCGCGTCCGACGGTGGGCGCGGCCGCCCGGCGGAAGCTGTGGGTGCGCGGCTCGTAGAACTGGGCGCGCAGGATGTCGGAGCCGCGCTTGCCGCGGTAGTCGCCGGAGCCGCCGGTGGTGAAGACCCGGTCGTCGGGGGTGAGGACGGCGTTGAGGTAGCGGGTGCCCTGGGGCAGGTCGGGGCCGGGGGTGTAGCGGGGGGCGTCGGCGGTGAGGTCAGCGATGGCGGTGCGGCGGGTGGACGCGTGGGACTCCCCCACCCCGCCGCCGCCGAGGATCATCACCTTGCGGTCCTGGGCGGGGGGCAGCAGTACGGAGGCGGAGGTCTCGGTCATGTCCGCGTCCTCCAGGCCGGGGACGGGCAGGAAGGTGTTGGTCTCCAGGTCCCACACGCCGGGGGTGCGGCCCTTGTCGGCGGGCCCGTAGCCGGCGTTGGAGCCGGAGTAGAACAACTGCCCGGCGCCGGTGAGGAAGAGGGCGGGGTAGGTGGGGAAGTACCGGTCGGGGCCCGGTGACCAGGTGCGGCTCTCCGGGTCGTAGATCTCGTTCTTGCCGGGGATGATCTCGCCCATGTCGTCCAGGCCGGAGACGGTCAGGACGCGGCCGTCCTCCAGGGTGACGAGCGTGGGGTACCAGCGGGCCTCGGCCATGGGGTCGACGGGCACGTAGCGCTCGGCCACGGGATCGAACTCGTAGGCCTCGCGCAGCCCCTGGAAGTCCTTCTTGTCCAGCCCCAGCTTGGCCGCGAGCCCGTAGACGTCCTGGGCGGCGCGGCCGGCCAGGCCCTTGACGCGGTACTGGTCGGCGGTGTGGGTGATACCCGTCTCGCCCTCGGTGACGGCCTCGACGTAGACGCGTGCCTGGGCGGCGGTGACGGTCACCTGCTCGCCCTTGACCGTCTTCTTCGCCCGGGGCACCAGGACGGGGAACTGGGAGCGGTACTCCTTGCCGGAGGAGCCGACGAAGACGGTGCCGGCGGGCAGCGTGCGGGGGGCGTCGGGGTTCTCGTTCTTGACGAGCATCGCGCCGCCGGCCCGCTTGACGTCGCCGGTGAGCTTCTCGTAGCGGGCGGTGCCTCCGGCGACGAGCAGACGGCCGTCGGGCAGCTGGGCGTGGCCGGCGCAGAACATGTCCTTGGGGGTGCGCACGCTGGTGAAGGTGTTGCGCACCGGGTCCCACAGGACGCTGCGGAAGGTGCCGGCGCGGAAGTTCTTCTCGTCGTTGCCGGAGCCGGCGATCAGCAGCACCTTGCCGGTGCGCAGCAGGGCGGCGTGGATGGCGTTGATACGGAAGCCGCCGGGGACGTCGACGAGGTCCCAGTGCCCGTAGCGGGCCTTGTAGGAGGGCTGGTTGATGGTGTACTCGTGCCAGGCCCGCTCGGCGAAGCCGGCGGCCGCGGGGCCGTTGGCGGCGAGCAGCACCAGCACGCCGGTGGTGGCCAGCAGGGCCTTGCGCGTCCTGCGGTCGCGGATCCTCGCCTTCACGTCCATTCGTCCCACCTCTCATCCCGCCTCGTTCGCGACGCCCGTCCGTTCCTGCCGCAGTCCGGCCTGCCACACCAGGTAGGGGCCGAGCGCGGTGAGCATGGCCAGCAGGGCCCACAGGCGCATGGCGGGGTGGGCGTGGCCCAGCGGCCAGGAGGCGATCAGGGCCGCGAGGAACAGCGCCGCCCAGGCCAGGTGGGTGCGGAAGGTGGCCGGGCGGTCGGGGCTGGCGGATTCTCCCTTGGGGGTGACCACGAAGCGGGAGCGGCGGCGAAGCAGCGCCTGGCCGAGCGACTGGGCGTACACCGGCGCGGCGAGGGCCGACATCAGCATGCCCGCGGCGCCGGAGGAGCCGGCCGGTTCGTGGGGGCTGACGTTGTGGCGCCGGTTCCACAGGTACAGGCCCACCTGCAGGGCGGCGGCGTCGCAGTAGAGCATCAGCCACAGGGAGGACTCCACGGTGATGCCGGAGGCGCCCAGGACGAGGAAGAGGACGCAGGTCAGGGCGCCCAGCATCCAGGTGACGGCCGCCATGGGGTAATAGGCGACCATGAAGGCGTAGTTGAGCAGCCGGCCGGGTGACAGCTGCCACATGGCCTTCCAGAACTGGTGCATCAGGGTCTCGTAGGTGCCGCGCGACCAGCGCAGTTGCTGGCTGAAGAAGTCGGTCCAGGTGGAGGGGCCCTCGCCGACGGCCAGCACGTCGGGGGTGTAGACCGACTTCCAGCGGCGGCCGGTGGCGGGGTTGCGGCGGCGGTGGATCTCCAGGCCGGTGGCCATGTCCTCGGTGATGGAGTCGTACAGCCCGCCGATCTGCCGCAGGACGTCGATGCGTACGCAGTTGCTGGTGCCGACGAACATGGGCGAGCCGTAGGCGTTGCCCGCCCGTTGGATGAGGGCGTGGAAGAGGAACTGCTGGCTCTCGGCGGATTTGGTGACGGCGGTGGTGTAGTTGCCGTAGACCTGGGGACCGACCACGAAGGCCACGTCGGGGTCGCGGAAGTAGCCCATCATGCGTTCGAGGAAGTTGGGCAGCGGCACGTGGTCGGTGTCGACGCAGGCCATGAACGCGTAGTCGTCGCCGTGCGCGTCGAGCCAGGCGTTGTAGTTCCCGTGCTTGGTGCGGGCACGGTAGGCGCCGGAGGGCTGGTTCCAGCGGTCGACGCCCTTGCGGGAGAAGTGCCGTACGCCCAGGCGTTCGCACAGCCGCCGGGCCGCGGGGTCGTCGCCCTCGTCCAGCAGCCACACGTCCAGCGGCCCGTCGTGATGGATGCGCACCGCCCCCTCCAGCGTGGCGCGCAGCATGGACATGGGCTCCTTGCCGGGCACGAAGGTGGTCAGGAAGGCCACTCGCGTGCCGGGCTGGGGGCGTACGGGGACGGGGTCGCGGGCCACCCAGGTGGCGTGCGCGTTGGAGGCGACGTTGACGGTGCGGAAGAGTTCGATCAGGGCGACGGAGGCGAGCATGAGCCGGTCGCAGCAGTGCTCCCAGTCGCTGACGTAGGGCCGCTCCAGCCAGTGGCCGGGGGAGATCAGCCACAGCAGCAGGGTGAGGGAGAGCAGGGGGGCGGCCGCCACCAGCAGCCGTACGCCGATCCCACGGCCGGGGCCGTGGTCGAGCAGCCGCCGGTAGCGCACGCGGTAGCCGTCGGCGGGGGGTTCGGTCAGTTCTCCGGCCAGCCGGCTGAAGCGGGGATAGTCGTAGTCGGGGGCCGCGGCGTCCGGCGGCCGCTGCCCGGGCCGGCGCGTTCCGCGGCCCTGGCCGGCCCGCCCCGGAGGCACCTTCGTGAGCCGGGCCGAACTCGCCGGACGGGCCGGAACAGCCACCACGCACCCCCGGTCGCTGAAGACGGGCCGTGAATCGACACCGATGGGAACAAGTCCGGTGAACGTAACAAAGGGGACCTTAAATCATGTGATGAACACACCGAAGCGGATGTCACATCACCTGCACAGCGCAGGACTGGGGGCGTTCGCCCGGGTGGCCTAGAATTGCGGGATTCCTCCGTTCACCCCGGACGCGGGCAGCCGTACGGACCCAGGAGGGGACAGCCGTGAGTGCGTTCGCCGAAGCGATGCGGGAACGGGTGCGCAACGCCCGTGCCGCCCTGGCGGCCGCCCGGGCCGCCGGGGACGTCTATGCGGCGGCGGTCGCCGAGGACGAGCTCGACGACGCCCTGTGGCTGGCCCGCGCGCACGGCGTGGAGACCGGCCCGGCACCGGAAGAGGAGCCCGGCCCCCGGCCCGTCCCCCCGGAAAGCGGGGGCGTTCACGAGGACGGGTGATAACGGAATGGCCAAGGGCCGGACCGGCAGGGTATGGAGCGCGGCGCCGGGCGAGTAGACCACCGTCCTATGCCACCGCTCCCCCACGGCGCCGGAGCTGCGGTTCGTGCGACAAGCCGATCATTGCCTCGTGCAGCAACCGGCCGCTCCGGCCGGTCAACTCGCAGGTCAGCACCGCAGGCCAATGCCCGGAACCCGGTTCGCGGACCATGCCGCGCTGCTACTGTCGCGCGTCATGGAGACGCTCTTCACCCCTGAGGAACTCGTCCGAATCGAGGCAGCCGCTCAGGAAAGCGGCATCTCCCCGCGCGACTGGGTGCGCGAAGTGGTGCTCCAGCGCCTGAAGGGCGAGTGGCGCCACGACATGGAGGACGCCGTCTGGCCCGTCACCGTGCACCGCCGGCCCGGCGGCACCCTGCAGGAACTGCACCACGCCGGCTGCTGGGTGCCGCGCGGCGGGGAGGAGACCCTGACCACCGCCGAGGCCCGGGCGCGGGCCGCCGAGTACGACGTCCGCTTCTGCGACGCCTGCGAGCCCGAACGGTTCCTGGTCCCCTACGAGTGACCACCCCCGCCGCCCCCGTTACGCTGTCCATTTCAAGATCAACGAAGTGGGTGGGGGAAGTACGGCATGAGGATATGGACGCGCCTCACGGGGTGGGCGACCGTGCTCACGGGGTACGCGACCGTCCTGCTCGGCGTGGTCCCGTTCCGGGAACTACCGCCCAAGCGGCATCAGTTGCTGCTGCTCGGAGCGAGTGCCGCCTGCGCCGCGTGCTGGCTCCTCGCCTCGGCCCTGGCCCGCGCGCGCCGGCGCGCCGCGCTGCGCCGCAAGGCCTGGCGCCGGCGTTACGAGCCCGGGCCCGAGCCGCGCCCCTCCCGGCTGCTGTGCTGGGTCCTGGGCTTCGGCATCGCCCTGACCAGCGGTGCGGCGCTGTGCCAGGGGGTGGGCCCGGACGGGGCGGAGGGCAAGTGGCTGGCCCGCGCCCAGCGCGCGGGCGGCGGCACCCACGAGGTGGACGTCGTGCGCGTCGCCGGCCAACCCCGGCCCACCGGGCGGGAGATGAACGACATCGACGAGTACGCCACCACGCTCGTGGTCAGCGTCCCCTTCCCCGACGGCGACCGGGACGTCACCGTCCCCGACGTGCACACCAGCGGCAGGCCGGAGGCGGGCCGCACGGTGGAGGTCGTCTACGTGCCCGACCGGCCGGAACTGGGGGTCCGTCAGTCGCCCGGCAACGACCTGGACACCTTTGCCGGGCGCATGATCGTGCTGCCGGCGATCTGGACGCTCACCCTGGCCGCCGGCCTCGTCACGAGCATCGCGCTGTACCGCCGGGAGGCCGGGGTGCGCTACGCGCGCCGCTTCGAGCCCTGGGTGCACCTGCCCGCGGCGGTCGTCCTGCTGTGCGGCGCCGCCCTCGTCGTCCCGCTGCTCATCGGCTTCCCCGCCACGCAGACGGGCTGGTACCTGGCCACCGGCTCGGCGGCCACCCCGTGGCTCGCGCTGACCTGGGTGGCCAAGAGCAGCTGAACGCGCCGAGCCCCCGCCCGGGGGGCGGGGGCTCGGCAGGCAGCGGCCGGCGCGCGGCCGTCAGGTGCGGCGGCGCCGGAAGGCGCGGCGGATCAGGAAGATCGCGATCACGATCAGCGCCACCACGAACAGGATGGCGAGGATCACGATCACCAGCAGGGCCGTGCCCAGCCGCTTGAAGAAGCCCTTCTTTTTCTTCTTGTCCTTCTTCTTGTCCTTCTTCTCGCTCTTGCCGGCCAGCGTCGTGTGGTCGCCGTGGTGGGCCGAGGCGTGCGACGCGGCGGGAGCGCCGTGGTGGGCGCCGGCCTCGACCGCGCGGTCGCCGGCGGAGGCCACGGCGAGCGCCGTGCTCGCCTCGCGCGGCGCCGGCGCGGCGGCGGCCGCGGCGGGCGTGGCCAGCAGCACGGCCCCCAGGAAGAGGGCGAGCAGGGCGGAGACTCTGCGCGCCAGGCTCCCCCGGTACGGTCCGTCGTGCTTGCGGTCGTGCGTCATCCGCGCCCCCTGTGTCCGGTGCTCTGGCTGTGGTGCCGTGGGTTCGTGCCGCCCCGCGGGCGCGGGGCGGCCCCCATTATCGGCATACGGTCGCACTGCCCAGCAGGGCGCATGCCCGCACCCCTCACAGCGCCGGTGCGTCCGGCTCGAAGCGGCCCCGCACCGCGCTCTGCACCTCGGCCTCCTCGGCCGGGTCGGCCGCCAGGCGCCGCAGCTGCTCCACGACGCGGGCGTCGGCCGTGGTGGCGTGGTGCGCGGCGAGCTCGCGGGTGGACTCCTCGCAGTCCCACAGGCACTCGACGGCGAAGCCGGTGGCGAAGGAGGGGTCGGTGGCGGCCAGGGCGCGGGCGGCCCGGCCCCGCAGGTGCGAGGAGGCGGTCTCGCGGTAGACGTGGCGCAGGACGGGCGCGGCGCAGCCGATCTGCAGCCGTCCGGCGCCGTCGACCAGGTCGAACAGCACGGGCGCGTCGCAGCCCTCGGTGCGCACGGTGCGGCGCAGGGCGCCCAGGACGAGCGCGGCGTCGTACTGGGCGCCGCGGCAGGCGAGCATGCCGGCGGCGGCGGCGCCGAGCGCGTCGGGGCGGTGGATCCAGGCGCGGGCGCGCTCCAGGGCGGCCGCGCTGCGCATGCGCTCGAACGCGGTGACCGCGGCCCCGGCGACCAGCGGGGCCGGGTCGTCGGCGGCCGCCTCGATCAGGTCGAGGGCCTGGGGGTCGTGGTGCTCGGCGAGGTAGCGCAGGGCGGTGGCCCGGGCGGCCTCGCCGCCCCGGCGGGCGGCGTCGATGATCTCCTCGCGGTCCTCGGGGCCGGCGACGGCGGTCAGGCAGCGGGTGGCGGGCACGTGGCGATGCTGGGCGGGGTGCTGCTCCAGGCCCGCGTCGGCCCACTGCAGCACCTCGCGCACGCTCCAGCCCGGGCGCGGGCCGGAGGGGCGCAGCTGGCGCTGCCAGCGGTCGAAGGAGCCGCGCTCGCGGGCCGCGCGGACGCGGGCGGCCAGGGCCGGGAAGCGCTCGTCGTCGGCCCACAGCCGCCAGGGCCGCGGTTCGAAGGCGTCGCGGACGGCGGTGGTGAGCGCGGCCTCCCCCTCGGGGGTGTGCGGGAACCGGGCGAGGACGGGGGCGCACAGGCTCAGCAGCCCGGCGTCGTCGTCGCGCAGGGCCAGCTCGTCCAGGGCCCAGGCCCAGTTGCCGCCGGTGGCGGCGTAGCGGCGCAGGAGCGCGAGGGCGTCGGCGCGGCCGTAGGAGGCGAGGTGGCCGAGGACGGCCAGGGCCAGGCCGGTGCGCTCCTCGGCACCGTCCAGCAGGTCGCCGGGGGCGAAGAGGTGCTCCTCCAGCGCCCCGAGGTCACCGTCGAGGTCCAGATACAGGCGCGCGTAGTAAAGGGAGCGGTTCTCCACCTGCCAGTCGCGGCGGGGGTCGCGGAGCACGCACTGGTTCAGCGCCTCGAGTGCCTCGGCTCGGGAGGCCGCGAGGGCGTGCAGGGTCCCGTCGCCGCGGCCTCGCTGCAGGAGGCCGAGCAGGGTGCCACTGGGCGCTATGTCTGGATCGAACATGGGGTCAGCATCCGGTGCGGGGAGTCGGCTGGCAACGGGATTTCCTCACGGACGGCATTCTTGCCGCGCTCCACCGCCTCCATGCCTGGTGAGCTGTGGGAACCGTGGTCCTCCCGAGCGCCGCAGCCTACCCGGAGCTGGGCATTCCGCCGAGTGGCGCCGGAAATGTCACAGTGATACCTCGGGCATATGCCTCAAGCATCACCGGTACGGGTATTGCCAAAGGCCCCCCGGGCGCTCGCTCCCTGTGCCAGAGTCGTCACGTCGAGCCCCGCCCGGCCCCGGCCGGAAGGGGCCGACGCCACCCGGCAGCGCCGGCCGGGGGAGCAGCGCCCCGCTTCGTATCGGAGTACGTGATGCCGTCCCCACTGTCCGCGAACCGACCCGCCACCGCACCGCCCGGCGGTGGGGGCGGCGCGCCCGGCCCGCGGGCCGGCAGCGCCGAGTGGAACTTCCTCACCGACGAGGCCCTGTGGTCCGACGAGCTCTTCGAGCTCTTCGGCCGGCGGCCGGCCGAGGGCGCACTGACCCTCGATGAGCTGCCCTCCTGGCTCCTGCCGCAGGACACCCCCGTGCTCACCGCCATGATCACCGGTTGCCTGGTGGACGGCCGGCCGATCGACGGAGAGTTCCGCATCATGCGCGCCGACGGCGCCGTGCGCAGGATCCACATGCTGGGCGAGCCGGTCCTCGACGCCGACGGCTGCGCCGTCTCCCTGTGGGCGGTGCTGCGCGACCTCGGCGCCGCCCGGCGCGGCCCCGTGGAGGTGCCCGCCACCCGTGACCCGGCGCACCGCCCCCGGGCCGCGGCCGCGCCCCGCACCGAGCAGCACCGGCTCGCGGCCGAGCTGCAGGAGGCCGTGCTGCCCCCGTGGCGCGGCGCGCTGCGCCTGCCGCAGTGCGCGCCGGCCGCCGGGGCGCTGGAGGTGGCCGGGCACCACTTCGCCGCCGCCGGCGGCCCGGCCGGGGGCGACTGGTACGACGCCCTGGAGCTGCCCGGCGGGCGGACCCTGCTGACCGCCGGCGGCCTCGCCGGCAGCGGGGTGGCCACGGCCTCGGCCATGGCGATGCTGCTGGGCGCCGTGCGCGGCATGGCCGTCTCCGGGGCCGAGCCGGGTCCGCTGCTGGGCTGGCTCAACCACCTGCTGGAGGCGTCCGCCCAGCCCGCCCTGGGCACCGCGGTGTGCTGCCGCTACGAGCCGGACTCCGGCACGCTCCTGTGGTCCCGGGCCGGCCATCCCGCCCCGCTGCTGTTCCGCGACGGGGCGGCGCGCGCCCTGCGGCAGCCGGAGGGCGTACCGCTGGGTGCGGTGGCCGACGCGGCGTACGCGCAGTCCGAGGAGCACCTGCGGCCCGGCGACGTGCTGCTGCTGCACACCGAGGGGCTGGCGGGTGCCGCCTGCGAGGAGCGGCTGCGCGCCCTGGCGCCGCGGTTCGCCGCGGCGGCGGGTGCGCAGGAATGCCTGCGGGCGGTGCTGGAGGAGTTCGGCGGGGGGCAGCGCGAGGACGACGCCTGCGTGCTGGTCGCCCGCGCCGGCTCCTAGCGGTCTCCCACGGGGAGCCGTCTCACACGGGGAGGGTTCCCTTCCTGGCCCGGCCCGGCGCCTTGGGCAGCACCCGTTCGAGTTCCTCGCGCAGGTCCGCGATCGTGGCGTACCCGGAGTACTTGCCGGTCAGCCGGTACATCTCGCGCAGCCGGTCCCAGGTGCGGTGCGAGGAGTTCTCCTTGATCGTGCTCAGCGCCATCCGCGCGAAGGTGTCGGCCTGCTCCGGCTCGCCTCCGATGAAGCAGGCGGACGCCATGGAGATGTAGTCGAAGATCATGGACCGCTGCTGCACGGTGCCCGCCCGCAGCTCCAGGGCCCGCCGGGCGTGCTGCTGGGCGACCGCCGCGGCCGAGGGGTCGTGCTCGGCGAGGGTGCGGTAGGCCAGGGCCTGCATCCCGTGCAGGTCCGCCTCGTCGAACATCTGCATCCAGTCGGGCGGCGGCACGTCGCCCTTGTCGGCGACGAAGAGCTCCTCCGCCTCGCCCAGGGTGCGGCGCATGGCCTGGCCGCGCCCCATCGACGCCTGCGCCCAGGCCTCCACGGTGCACAGCATGGCGCGGGTGCGCGGCAGGGCCTCGTCACCGGCCCCCTTCTTCGCCAGCGCCATCAGGTCCAGCGCCTCGTCGGGCTTGTTCAGGTGGACCTTCTGGCGGGCCGCCCGGGAGAGCGCCTCCCCGGCCCGGGGCCGGTCCCCGCCCTCGCGGGCGGCGTGGGCGGCGATGAGGAAGTACTTCTGGGCGGTCGGCTCCAGGCCCACGTCGTGGGACATCCAGCCGGCCAGGACCGCCAGGTTGGCCGCCACCCCCCACAGCCTGCGCTGCAGGTGCTCGGGGTGGCGGTACTCCAGCATGCCGCCCACCTCGTTGAGCTGGCCGACCACCGCCTTGCGCTGGAGACCGCCACCGCGGGAGGCGTCCCAGACGCGGAACACCTGCACCGAGCGCTCCAGTGCCTCGACCTCCATGGAGCCCACCGGCGTGGCCTCGTAGCGGTCGAGCCCGGCGGGCTCGACGCGCAGGGGGTCGTCCATGCGGGGAGCGTCCGTGGCGAGGACGGGATCGTGGTGCAGCCAGTCGTGCATCGCGCTGCTGATTGCTGAGCCTGCGGCGAGCGCGGCGCCCGCGCCCACCAAGCCGCGTCGGTTGAGCATGAGGTCCATTCCCGTGAATTCGGTGAGGACCGCGGCGGTCCGCTCGGGCGGCCACGACAGTTTCTCCGAGGACTGGCCCCTGCCTGCCCGTCCGCGCCGACCCAGTCCGAGGTCCTCGATGGTCACGACACGGCCGAGTCGCTCGGTGAAGAGGGCCGCCAGCACCTTGGGCACGGGATCGCGGGGGCGTTCGCCCATGTCGATCCAGCGCCGCACCCGCGAGGTGTCGGTCGCCAGCTGCGGGTGGCCCATGGCCGCCGCCTGCCGGTTCACGAGCCTCGCGAGCTCGCCCTTGGACCAGCCGGCCAGGCCGAACAGATCCGCGAGGCGGGTGTTGGTTTCCCTCGTCACGTCAAGCCCCCAGGTTCCTCGGCTGACTTGACCGTACTCGCGCCGTCATGGGCCGGGCGAGTATTCGCCAGGCTTCGCCAGGGTGCGCCACATGGTGTGCCACCCGCGGTCGGGTGTGATGTAGAAATGCGCAACCCCGGCCACCCGGAAGCCCGACCGCATTCCCCAGGGTGCACGACGGCTCCGGTGCCGGAAGCGCGGCAATTCGCCGACACGAAGGGATCCGTAACGCCCATGTATGCAGCATCGGCCTCCGTGTCCGCTCCCTCCCGGCCGCCCCGCACCCAGCAGGGCGGCGGGCCGTACCTCGACCCCTCCCACGCCGTGGGAGCCGCGTTCGGGGGCGGCCGGGGACGGCGGGCCCCGGGGCTCGGCGCCCAACCGCTCAGCGGGAGAATCGACTTGTCCGGCCCCCAGGGCGCCCAGCTGCGCACGGTGATCTCATCGGTCCATCGGATCTGCCCGGAGTTCAATCCCGTTCAGGTGCTCCGGCGCAGTGCCCGCTCGATCCTGCTGGTCGGCACGACCGGGCGCAGCACAGCGGTGGCCAAGTGTTTACTGGACGAGTCGCCCGCGGCCGTCGAGCGGTTCCAGCAGGAAATAGCCGCGTACCGGGCGTTCGTCCGGCACCGTCCGCCGGTCCGGGTGCCCCGTCTGATCGTCGCCGACCCCGACCAGGGCGCGCTGGTCATGGAGCGGATGCCCGGGCGGCCGGCGGCCCTGCAGCGGCATCCGGTCGACACCCTGCCCCGGGCGGACGTCCGTGCGGCCCTGGGGGCGGTGTGCCGGGTCAACCTGTGGCGGCCCCCCGCCGGGTTGTTCGACATGCCGCTGGACTACGGCCGGCGCATCGCCCGCTACCACGAGCTCGGTCTGCTGACCGACCGGGACATGGGCGACCTGCAGAAGCTGCTGCACGGCCTGGCGCACGTGCAGGGGCAGTTCTGCCACGGCGACGCCCAGCTGTCGAACGTGCTGCTCTCGCCCGCCGGCCCGGTGCTCGTCGACTGGGACAACGCCGGCTGGTACCTGCCCGGGTACGACCTGGCCACGCTGTGGACCGTGCTCGGCGACGCTCCGGTGGCGCGGCGTCAGATCAGCCAGCACGCGCAGGCGGCGGGGCCCACCTCGCGGGACGCGTTCCTGGTCAACCTGATGCTGGTGCTCACCCGGGAGATCAGGGTGTACGAGACGGCGGTGCAGCGGGCCCTGCAGGAGCCCGCGGCGCCGGGCGCCACGCCGGAGTCCGGCGAGGAGCAGCGGCTGGTCCTGCGGCGTCTGCACGACGACTGCGCCATGGCCCGCCGGGCCGTCCGGGCGGCCGTCGGCACCCGCTGAGCGGCGGCTGCCCGGCGGCACCGGAACGCCGCACCGCCGACCTGCGGCGTGTCGCGCTCGCCCGTCCGGGCGAGCCGCCGGGCACCGTGCCCACCGACGCCCGCGCCGGGAAACACCCGGCGCGGGCGTTGACGCGTCCCCGGCCGCCGCCCCAGTCTGATGACCGCCACTCCCATGGGATTGACGGATCGTCTGCCGGGCCGGGGGCTCTTGATAGGTTCGGTCCGCAGGCTGATCGCGCACGCTTTTCTCCCGTTCCCCGTGCCCTGCCGGCCGCGGGAACGGCCCGTCTTGAGGAGGCCGCCATGCGAGGATCCGCCCCGGACGCCCCGACCGCCCTGCGCAGAGGCCGGCGAAGAAGCCGCCGTGCGCTGCGGGCGGCCGGCGCGGTGGCGTCGGCCGCCCTGTTGCTGCCGGTCCTGGCCGCGGGGCCCGCCGTGCCCGCGGAGCCGGGCGGTGCCGGCGTGCTCCAGGAGCAGTTCGCGGCCGCCGCCGCCAAGTACCACGTGCCGGGCAGCGTGCTGCTCGGCGTGTCCTATATGGAGTCCCGCTGGGACTCCCACGGCGGCGCGCCGAGCGTGACGGCCGGGTACGGGCCGATGCACCTGACCGACGCCACCACCGCACTGGCCGGTGCCGGGCACCCCGGCGATCCCGGGGAGGACGCCCGGGGCGACCTGGCCCGGCCGCGGTCGGCCGGCGGCTCGGCGGCCTCCGCGACGGCGCCCGCGGCCGGGCCGGCCGCGGTGCCGGCGCGGCTGCGCACCCTGGAGCGGGCCGCGGAGCTGACGGGGCTTGGGCCGCGGGCCCTGCGCGAGAGCACCGCGGCGAACGTGGAGGGGGGTGCGGCCCTGCTGGCGGCCGAGCAGAAACGTCTCGGTCTGCCGCTCAGCGGGGACGCCGCCGACTGGTACGCGGCGGTGGCCGGCTACTCGGGCGCCTCCGACACGGCGACGGCGACCACCTTCGCCACTGACGTCTACGACGTGATCCGCACCGGTACGCGGCGCACCACCGACAGCGGCCAGCAGGTCGTCCTGCCTGCCGCGCCCCGCCTCGCGCCGCGCACCGGGCAGCTGCGGCTGCTGGGGCTGACCGAGCTGCCGGCCGGGCAGACCGAGTGCCCGGCCACGGTGGCCTGCGAGTCGATCCCGGCCCCCTACCAGCAGCTGGAGGGCAAGGACTACGGCAACCACGACGTGGCCGACCGTCCGCGCTCGCAGAAGGTCGACTTCATCGTCGTCCACGACACGGAGGGCACCTGGGAGACGACGATCAAGCTGATAAAGGATCCGACGTACGTCTCCTGGAACTACACGATCCGCTCCGGTGACGGGCACGTCGCCCAGCACGTGGCCACCAAGGACGTGGCGTGGCACGCGGGCAACTGGTACGTGAACGCCAAGTCGGTCGGCATCGAGCACGAGGGGTTCCTGGCCCAGCCCACCGCCTGGTACACGGAGGCGATGTACCGTTCCTCCGCGCGGCTGGTGCGGTACCTGGCGCAGAAGCTGGGCATCCCGCTGGACCGGCAGCACATCCTGGGCCACGACAACGTCCCCGGCACCACCCCGGCCACGATCCGCGGCATGCACACCGACCCGGGCCCGTACTGGGACTGGGCGCACTACTTCGAGCTGATGGGCAGGCCGCTGCACGCCACCGCGAGCCCGTTCAGCGGGATGGTGACCATCGCCCCCGACTACGCCGCCAACAAGCCGGTCTACACCGGGTGCGCCAAGCCGGGCGAGACCTGTGCCGCGCACGGCTCGAGCGCGGTGCGGCTGCACACCGCGCCGCGCGACGACGCGCCGCTGGTCAAGGACGTGGGCCTGCACCCGGACGGCAGCCCCTCGACGACCGACGTCAACGACACCGGGGCGCGGGCCACGACCGGCCAGCAGTTCGCGGTGGCCGGCCGGGAGGGCGGCTGGACGGCGATCTGGTACCTCGGCCAGCGGGCCTGGTTCAAGGACCCCTGGTGGTCCCCGGCGGCCGTGGGCGCCCACGGCAAGCTGGTCACCCCGAAGGAGGGGCTGGCGCAGATCCCGGTGTACGGGCGCGCCTACCCGGAGGCCTCGGCGTACCCGCAGGGCGTACCGGTGCAGGCGGTGACCCCACTGCCGTACAAGCTGCTCGCCGGGCAGGCGTACGTGCTGGGGGCGACGTCGCCGAGCGAGTACCTGTGGGCGACGACCTTCGAGCCGGCGGGGCACAAGGTGATAAGGGGCAAGGACGTCTACTACGAGATCCAGTTCGGGCACCGGGTGGCCTTCGTCAAGGCCTCCGACGTACAGGTGCGCCCCTCGAACTGGTAACCGGCCGCCCCGTAAGGGGCGCGCTGCATCCGCCGGCCCGGGGGGATCTCGTCCTACGTCGCATACTGCCCGGCCGGGACCAGCCTGGACGAACTGATCCATTTTTGTTCGATGCCCCTGTCGTGGGGGAAGGATCACCGGTGACGTGGGGAAGATCCCCTCACAGGACGTCGACCGACCGGGGGTAACAGTTGAACCGATTATGGCCGGGCACCGCGCGCGCGGGCGGTGGACAGAGGTTCTCGCCCTGCTCGGGGCGGTGTTGGCAATGATGTGCGGCACGGTGTCGACCGCGTCGGCGGCCGCCACCGCGCCCAACCCGATCATCGGGGGCTCCCCGGTGACGGATGCCGCCGCTTACCCGTGGATGGCCCAGGTCCAGTTCGTCGGTCCCGACGGGCGGTTCAGAGGGGCGTGCGCGGGATCCTTGCTGGACCGGCAATGGGTGATCACTGCCGGGCACTGCATCGGACAGAAGACCACCATCCGCGTCCAGCTGGGCACCATCGCTCGCAAGACCAGCACAGAGGGCAGCATCGGCGTCGCCCGGACCATCCGTCACCCCGGCTTCCGTGAGTCGGACCCCATTCAGTACGACGCGGCGCTGTTGCGACTCGAACAGCCCGTCACCTTCACCCGGACCGTCCAGCCCATCGCCCTGCCGAGCAACCGGCTGGTGCGCTACCCCGGACGCCTGATCACCGCCGGATGGGGCCTCACCAACGAACAGGGAAAAACCCTCCCCGAGACGCTGCAACAGATCACGCAGCGGGAGGGAACCCACTGCTACCGAAGCCCCGGTATCAACCGCGGCATGCATGTCTGCACCCTGATACGGAACCACAAGGCCACCTGCTATGGCGACTCCGGCGGCCCTCTGATGCACAAGCACCACGGCCGACTTGAACTCGTCGGCCTCACCAGCGGAATCGTCGGCAAGTACGAGTGCGATTCAGAAGGACGCGAAGACTACTTCGCCCGCGTGTCCGGCATGGTCGACTGGATCCGACAGGTCACCGGCCTTCCACAGCACGAGGCGACGGCTATCGGGAAGCCACGTCGGCCGGTCTCGGGGGCCCGGCCAGGCCAGTCCTCACCAGGGGGAGAGAGCAGCTCACCAGCGCACGACCACACCAACGAGTCGACTGCCCACCCGTCACAGCAAACACCGTTGCAGTACTAGCCCGCCTGGAACATCTCCGCCGGCAGCGGCTTCAGCAGCTGGTAGAGGTCGTCGGTGATGGGCCGGTCCCAGCTGGCGATGGTGACCAGCACGCCGTCGCTGCGGTCGAACTGGGTGCAGGAGATCCGGCTCTCCGAGCACTTCAGGCGCCGCACGATCAGCAGGTTGTCCTCGTGCATGACCGGCACGTCCTCCGTGCCCACGACGTGCACCGGCTCGTCGTTGCCGAGGGCGGCGAGCAGCTGGGCGACCTCGAAGGGCACCTGGCCCTCGGCGAGCTCGCGGGCCGGGGAGCCCTCGGGCAGATTGCCGATGATCATCGCGGGGCCGCGTCCGCCGAACAGGTCGTAGCGGAGGAAGACCCCCTGGCAGCTGCCGTCGGGCGCGGGCAGCAGCCCGGCTCCGAGGTCGCCGGGCCAGTCCCCGGGATCCATGGCGAGGACGTCGAAGTCCGGCCCGGTGGGGGTGGCGGCGCTGCGGCGGCGGAGGAAGGACATGCCCACATCGTACGTGCCCCGCCCGCCCGTGTGCGGCGGGGGAAGGCCGTACGGCCGCCGGGTCGCACCGGCGGCGGTTCCTACAGCTGCGGGAGGGCGTCGAGTGCGGCGCGGACGGCGCGTTCCGCCGTATCGGGGTACGGGAAGCCGTGGGCCGCGGCCACCTCGCCGGCCAGCTCGGCGAAGAGGCCGGCGGTGGCGCGGGCGGCGCGCAGCATGTCGGGCACGGTGAAGGCGCCGAAGGTCTGCGGCAGGCGCTCCCATATCCCCGGCGCCGCCCATTGGCGCATGCGGGTGCCGCCGTACCAGACGTCGTGGCCGGGGCCGTACCGCGTCAGGGCGTGCCACTCGATCATGGTTTCGAGCAGCTCCTTGGTGGTGCGGTCCCGGGAGGCGGCGACCCACAGCTCGCCGCGGGCCAGGTACCGCGGCAGGTGCGCCGCCTCGAACCAGAACTCCTCGCACAGCTCGGAGAACTCCCCGGCCCCGGGCAGCGGCGCCGGTGCCCGCCCGGTGGGCGCGGGCAGGGCGGCGGCGGCCCCGTCGGGGTCGTGGAGCACCTCGTAGCCGCGTGCGTGCAGGTCGTCCAGGCCCTCCTCGGCCATCAGGGCCAGCCGGGCGACCGGCACGACCTGGAAGTCGGCCTTGGTGCCGTCCTCGAAGATCACCAGCCGGGCGGGGTTGTCCCACGGGCCCTCCAGCCCGACCGAGACCAGCACCGGCCCGAACGCGCCGGCCCAGTCGCCGGACCGCGCGTAGGGCTGCGGGTCGGTGGTGTACAGCTCGATGTCGTGGTCGGAGACGGCGTCCGCCGTCCCGTCGCGCCGGGCGCGGGAGCCCGTGCGCAGCACGGCCCGCACGTCGTCCCGTGCCCGCGCCCACTCCACCACGCGCAGGACGATCTCTTCACCGGCCGGGGATCCCATGCCCACGACCCTACGGGACGCCACCACAGCGCCCCGTAGCGGCCCGGCACGATCCGCCGGGCACGGCCTACGTGAGGTCGAACTCGCCGTCGCGGGCGCTGAGGACGAAGGCGCGCCACTCCCCCGGTGAGAAGATCACCGCCGGGACGCCCGGGTCCCGGCGGTCGCGCATGGCGACGAAGCCGTCGACGAAGGCGATCTGGACGTTGCTGCGCCGGCCCTGGCCGCTCGACTGCCAGGCGGCCCCGGCGAGGTCGAGCTGGGGCCGCGCGTCGCCTGCCAGTTGTTCAGTCGTGCTCTCCGCCACGTCCGCGCTCCTCCCGGCTCGTCGTCCGCTCCACACTAGCGAGCCGTGCGGGTGCCGCACAGGCCGCGCGTACGGCTTCAGGTCGTGGGGGCATCGGCGCCCACCAGCCACATGGCGAAGAACTGCGCGCCGCCGCCGTAGGCGTGGCCGAGCGCGCGACGGGCGCCGGGTACTTGGTGTTCGCCGGCGCGGCCGCGGACCTGCAGGGCGGCCTCGGCGAAGCGGAGCATGCCGGAGGCTCCGATGGGGTTGGTGGAGAGCACGCCGCCGGAGGGGTTGACGGGCAGCTCGCCGTCGGGGGCGGTGGCTCCGCCGGCGGTGAGCTTCCATCCCTCGCCCTCGGCCGCGAGGCCCAGGTTCTCCAGCCACATCGGCTCGTACCAGCTGAAGGGGACGTACAGTTCGGCGACGTCGATCTGCCGGCGGGGGTCGGTGATGCCGGCCTGCCGGTAGACGTCCGCGGCGCAGTCGCGGCCGGCGCGGGGCGAGACGAAGTCCTTGCCGGGGAAGAGGGTGGGCTCGCTGCGCAGGGCGCCGCCGTGCACCCAGGCGGGCGGGTGCGGGGCGCGGGCGGCGCCCGCGCGGTCGGTGAGCACCATCGCGCAGGCCCCGTCGGAGGAGGGGCAGGTCTCGGCGTAGCGGACGGGGTCCCACAGCATCGGGGAGGCCAGGACCTTCTCCAGGGTGATGTCGTGCTCGTGGAGGTGGGCGAAGGGGTTGCGCAGGGCGTTGCGGCGGTCCTTGAGGGCCACCAGCGCGCCGACGTCGGCGGGGGCGCCGGTGCGGCGGATGTAGGCGCGCACGTGCGGGGCGAAGAAGCCGCCGGCGCCCGCCAGCAGGGGCGGCTGGAAGGGCACCGGCAGGGACAGGCCCCACATCGCGTTGGACTCCGACTGCTTCTCGAAGGCGACGGCGAGGACGGTGCGGTGGACGCGGGCGGCGACCAGGTTCGCGGCGACGAGGGCGGTGGAGCCGCCGACGGAGCCGGCGGTGTGCACGCGCAGGACGGGTTTGCCGGCGGCGCCGAGGGCGTCGGCGAGGTGGAGTTCGGGCATCATGACGCCCTCGAAGAAGTCGGGGGCCTTGCCGATGACGACCGCCTCGACGTCGGACCAGGTCAGTGCGGCGTCGCCGAGGGCGCGGACGGCGGCCTCGCGGACGAGCCCGGCGAGGGAGACGTCGCGGCGGGCCGCGGCGTGGTGGGTCTGGCCGACGCCGGTGACGGCAACGGGTTCCTTGCTCACGGCCGTTCACCCTCCCCTTCCAGGACGGCGACGAGGTTGTGCTGCAGGCACGGCCCGGAGGTGGCGTGCGCGAGCGCGCGGCCCGCCTCGCCGCGGTGGACGCGGGCGGCCGCCTCGCCGATGCGGACGAGGCCGGTGGCCATCACGGGGTTGGCGCCCAGCGCCCCGCCGGAGGGGTTGACGGCGGCGTCGTCGGCCAGGCCGAGCACGTGACGCAGGATCACCTCCTGGTGGCTGAACGGAGCGTGCAGCTCGGCGACGTCGACGGGGGCGTCGAAGGCACCTGCGCGCCGGGCGGCGAGCCGGGTGGAGGGCGAGTCGGTCAGGTCGCGCACGCCGAGGGCCTGCGGCTCGATGCGGTGGTCGATGCCGCGGATCCAGGCGGGGCGCGGGCACATCCGCCGGGCGGTGGCGCCCTCGGCGAGGACGACGGCGGCGGCGCCGTCGTCGGCGGGCGCGCAGTCGGCGGGGCGCAGGGGCGCGACGACGTACTGCGCGGCGTCGCCGCCGCCTCCGGGCGCGGGGCGGGGGGCGACGTGCGGGTTGGCCCGGGCGGCGGTGCGGTTGCGGGCGGCGACGGCGGCGAGCTGCGCCTCGTCGGTGCGGCCGGCGTCGATGAGGGCGCGGGCCTGCAGGGCGGCCAGGGCGACGGAGTCGGGCCACAGGGGGGCGACGTAGTAGGGGTCGAGCTGGCGGCCGAGGACGTCGCGCAGCGGGCCGGCGGAGGGCTTGCCGTGGGCGTACACCAGGGCGGTGTCGGCCTCGCCGGTGAGGATCTTCACCCATGCCTCGTACAGCGCCCATGCGCCGTCGGTCTCGACGTGGGACTCGGCGACGGGCGGCCAGGCGCCGACGGCGTCGAGGGTGAGGGTGAAGGAGAAGGGGCGGCCGGCGAGGTAGTCGCTGGAGGCCGAGCAGGTGAAGTCGGCCTCGCCGGGGGCCAGTCCGGCGGCCCCGAGGGCCTCGGTCAGGACGGGCAGCAGCAGTTCGGCCTCGGACAGTTCGGGGACGGCGCCGCGGTGCCGGCTCTGGGCGAAGGCGACGACGGCGACGTGGCGGTCGTACGGGTACGGCGTCACAGGAGCCCCTTGTAGGTCTCGTACGCGGCGTCGGGCTCGCCGGTGGGCCGGTAGTGGTCGGGGTGGCGGCCCTCGCCGCTCCAGACGGCCTCGACGCGCAGGCCCATGCGGACCTCGTCGCAGGGGATGCCGGCGATGCGGCCGTGGAGGGCGAGGTCGGCGCCGTCGAGGGCGATGTGGGCGTAGACGTAGGGCACGTCGATGGGCAGGTTCTTGGCCTTGATGTCGACCACGCAGAAGGTGGTGACGGTGCCGCGGGGGCCGACCTCGACCGCCTCGGTGGTGGCCACCCCGCAGGTGGGGCAGGCGCCGCGGGGCGGCACGACGACCTTGTGGCAGGCGGGGCAGCGTTCGCCGAGGATCCGGTGGGCGGCGAGGGCCTGCAGGTGACGGCTCTGGGCGCGGCCGGGGCTGTAGGTGTAGGTGAGGCGGGCGGGGGCGGTGATGCCGGTGACGAGGTCGGGGAAGGCGCCGGTGTGCGGGCGGGGGACGGTCCGGTCCACGGGCTCGTCGCAGGGTTCGAAGCAGGCGATGTCGGTGATGGCGCCGGTGCGTTCGGCGGCCCACCGGACGCGGACGCGCAGGCCGGTGCGGACGGCGTGCGGGCCGGGGGCGTCGAGGGCGTGCAGCAGGGCGGTGTCGGCGCCGTCGAGGCGCACCAGCGCCCAGGCGAAGGGGGTGGACAGGGGCTGGCCGGGGCGGGGGTCGGGGTTCCAGGCCCAGGTGGTGACGGTGCCGGTGGCGGCTACTTCGACCAATGCGCCGAGGTCGCCGAGCTCCTCGGCGGTGTCCGGGTCGTACTCCACCGGCGGCACCAGGACCCGGCCGGCGGGGGTGCGCACGCCCAGGACGGTGCGTTCGCGCAGGCCGGTGAGGAAGGCGCGCTGGACGGGGCCGAGGGAGCGGGTGAAGGGGAACTCCACGACGAGGGGCGCGGTGAGGTGGTCGGGCACGGCCGTTGCCCTCCTTCTCTCGGGTGCGCGCTCAGGCGCGCCGGTAGACGGCGGGGCGCTTCTCGGCGAAGGCGCGGGCGCCTTCCTTTGCGTCGTCGGTGTCGAAGACGGGCCGGCCGTGGTCGAGTTCGAGGGCGAGGGCCTCGGGCTCGGGCAGGCCCTCGGCGGCGAGGACGGCCGCCTTGACGGCCTCGACGGCGAGCGGGGCGTTGGCGTTGACGAGGGCGGCGGTCTCCAGGGCGTGGTCGAGGGCGGTGCCGTCGGGGACGACGCGTCCGACGAGCCCGATGCGCTCGGCCTCCTCGGCGGTGTACGGGCGCCCGGTGAGCAGCATCTCCAGGGCGTGGGTGCGCGGGATCTGGCGGGGCAGGCGGACGGTCGAGCCGCCGATGGGGAACAGCCCGCGGCGCACCTCGAAGAGCCCGAAGACGGCGCTGCGGGCGGCGATGCGGATGTCGGTGCCCTGCAGGATCTCGGTGCCGCCGGCCACGCAGGGCCCCTCGACGGCGGCGATGACGGGCTTGCGGGGCCGGTGGTGGCGCAGCATCGCCTTCCAGTGCAGGTCGGGGTCGGCGCGGAAGCGGGCGCGCACGTCGTCGTCGGCGGGGCCGGCGCCGGCGAGGGCCTTGAGGTCCATGCCGGAGCAGAAGGCGCCGCCGGCACCGGTGAGCACGACGGAGCGGACGGAGTCGTCGGCGTCGGCTTCGAGCCAGCCGTCGTAGAGGCCGGCCAGCATGGGCAGCGAGAGCGCGTTGCGGGCCTCGGGCCGGTCGAGGGTGAGCACGAGGGTCGCGCCGACGCGCTCGACGGTGAGGTGTGCGGTGCCGGTCATGTCTCCTCCCGGTCCGTTGCAGCATGTTCCGGTGAAGCGTGTCCGTGGAGCGACTTCCGTGGAGCGACTTCCGTGGAGCGTGTCCGTCAGGGTGCAGGAGGCGGGGGCGGGGTTCAATAGTTTTCTGACACGACGTCAGATTCTTTGCCCGCCGCCCTTCCCGCCTGCCGCGGGCGGCGCTGTAATGACCGCGTGGACTTCAACCTCGCCGATCTCCTCGAATCGGTCGCGGGTGCGGTGCCCCGCCGGCCGGCCCTGGTCCACCTCGACCACCCGGGCAGCGGCGCCCGGCGCGCCCTGACCTACGCCGAGCTCGACGCGGCCGCCGACCGGCTCGCCCACCACCTGCGGGCCGCCGGCGTACGGCCGGGCGAGCACGTGGGCCTGCACCTGTACAACGGCGTGGAGTACGTGCAGACGCTGCTGGCCTGCCTGAAGGCCCGGGCCGTGCCCGTCAACGTCAACTACCGCTACGTCGAGGACGAGCTGGCCTACCTCTACCGGGACGCGGACCTGGTGGCGCTGGTCTTCGACGGCGAGTTCACCGGGCGCGTGGCCGCAGCGCTGCCGCGCTCCGGCGGACGGCTGCGGCACCTGGTACGCGTGGGCGAGGCGCCCCGCGGCGCGATGGAACCCGGCATCGCGCCGGTGCCGTTCGCCGACGCCGAGGCGGCACACCCGGACGGGGGCGGTTTCGGCCCGCGCTCCGGCGACGACCGCTTCATCATCTACACCGGCGGCACCACCGGCATGCCCAAGGGCGTGGTGTGGCGGCAGGAGGACCTGTTCTTCTCCGGGCTCGGCGGCGGCTCCCCCACGGGCACGCCCGTCCGGCGACCCGGAGAACTGGCCGTACGGGCCGTCGCCGCCGGCGAGGGCCTGGTGTTCTTCCCCACGGCACCGCTGATGCACGGCACCTCCACGCTCACCGCCCTCATCGCCCTGGCACTCGGGCAAAAGGTGGTGCTGCACCGCAAGTTCGTGCCCGAGGAGGTGCTGCGCACCGTCGCACGCGAACGCGTCACCAACCTCTCCCTGGTCGGGGACGCCATGCTGCGCCCGCTGACGGACGCGCTGGCCGGGCCGCTGCGGGGCACCGACTGCTCGTCCCTGACCAGCGTCAGCAGCTCGGGGGCGATCCTGTCGCAGACCGTGCGCGAGCAGTTCGCCGCGCTGCTGCCGGGCGTGCGCCTGGTCAACAACTTCGGCTCCTCCGAATCGGGCTTCAACGGCACCGCCACCGAGGACTCCGGCCCCCGGCGCGGCTTCCGCCTGCGCGTCAACTCCCGTACGGCCGTGGTCGACCCGGCGACGCGCCGCCCGGTCGCCCCGGGCGCCACCGGCCGCCTCGCCCAGCGCGGCCACGTACCGCTCGGCTACCACAACGACCCCGCCCGCAGCGCCGAGACGTTCTTCACCCTCGGCGGGGAACGCTGGGTGCTCCTGGGCGACCTGGCCACGGTCGGCGCGGACGGCGTGGTCACCGTCCTCGGACGCGGCTCCCAGTGCATCAACACCGGCGGGGAGAAGGTCTTCCCGGAAGAGGTCGAGGAGGCCCTCAAGGCCCACCCGGCGGTGTACGACGCCCTGGTCGCGGGCATCCCGGACGCGCGCTGGGGCCAGGCGGTGGCCGCGGTGGTCCAGCCCCGCCCCGGCGCCGAAGCCCCCACCCTCGCGGCCCTGCAGGCCCACTGCCGCACCCGCCTGGCCGGCTACAAGGTGCCCCGCACGCTGGTCGTCACCGACACCATCCGCCGCTCCCCCTCGGGCAAGGCGGACTACCGATGGGCACGATCGGTGGCCGCCCGCGGAGCCGGGCTTCCCGAGGGATGACAGGGGACTGCCGACGGAACCGCTCCGCTACCGTGCGGCCATGACGAATTTCGTACTGGTGGCAGGCGCACGGCTCGGGGCGTGGGCGTGGGACGAGGTGGTGCCGCACCTGCGGGCGGCCGGCCACGGCGCGCACCCCCTGACGCTGTCCGGCCTCGCCGAGAAGCAGGGTCTGCCGGCCGGGCAGCAGACGCACGTCCAGGACATCGTCGACGAGGTCGAGGGCAAGGACCTGCGCGAGGTCGTCCTGGTCGGTCACAGCTACGCGGGCATACCCGTCGGCCAGGCGGCACAGCGGATCGGCGACCGGCTGGCCCGCGTGGTCTTCGTGGACTCCGACGTCCCGGCCGACGGGGAGTCGTTCCTCTCCGGCTGGCCGGAGGGCGCGGAGGAGGTGCGGGCCTCGATCGCCGGGAACGGGGGATTCTGGCCGGTGGTGCCCGCAGCGTACTACGTGGGTCAGGGGCTGACCGACGAGCAGATCGCCCGGATCGTGGACGGCTCGACACCGCATCCCGGAACCACCCTGACCGAACCGGCCGTGCTGGCACGCCCGCTCGGCGACCTCCCGGCGACGTACGTCAAGTGCCTGCTGGACGGCCCCGAGCCGGGCGACGCCGTGGCCGAGGTGCTGAGCACCGGCGAGGACTGGCGGCTGGTGGAGATGGACACCGGCCACTGGCCGATGTTCTCGCGGCCGCGCGAACTGGCGCAGATCCTCCTCGGTGCGGCCGGGGAGTGACGGCGGTCCCGCTGTCGCCGGGCCGCGGATCCGGCCGGGCAGCCGAACGCGCTGCCCGACCGGATCCGCGTGCCGGCTCTTAAGCTCCGGTTCAGTCGTTGAAGTCCCAGAACGCGGCCTTGGTCTTCGGGCCGACGATCCCGTCGACGTCGAGCCCGTAGCCGAAGTCGTTCAGGAACCGCTGCAGTGCCCTGAGCGTGTTGGGGCCGACCTGCCCGTCGACGGCACCCGCTCTGTAGCCCCGGTCGTTGAACATCCTCTGCGCGGCCTTCCAGCTGTTGGGGCCCAGCTGCCCGTCGATCGTTCCGGGGTCGTAGCCCGAGTCGCGCAGGTAGGTCTGCCAGTTCTTGGCGTGCCGTGTGTCCAGGCCGAGGTTGTTGACGGCGAGGATGGAGACGTTCTGTGCGCTCGCCACGGGAGTGGCCGCCGGCTGCGTCGCCGCGAAGGCGGCGCTCGCACCCGCCAGCGGCAGTCCGAGAGCACTCACGGTCGCAGCTATGACGACCAGGTTCCGTGCACGCGTCATCGTGTTCAACCCTTCGTGGGACGGTGCGGCTGCCGTTGGCGCCGCGCTCCCTTGGAAGCTATGGGGCGGGGGCGAACCACGGCACCGACTTTCGGCTCTGCCCGAAGTTCCGCATCGGGCAGACCTTGACGCGCCGGCCACGGGGCTGGTTACGTCGGAGCACGCGACAGACCGAATGATCGGTCGGGGTTCTCGGAGCGAGGGGGACGCATGCAGGATCCGACGACGCCACAGCCCGACGCCGCCGAGCGCATGACGCGACCGGAGCTCGCGGACCTCCAGCTGCGGCGGCTGCGGCAGACCCTGCAGCACGCGTACGACAACGTGCCCTTCCACCGGGCGGCGTTCGACGCCGCCGGCGTGCGCCCGGAGGACTGCCGTACGCTCGCCGACCTCGCGCGGTTCCCGTTCACCACCAAGGCGGACCTGCGCACCCACTACCCGTGGGGCATGTTCGCCGTCGAGCGGTCGCGGCTGCGCCGCCTGCACGCCTCCAGCGGCACCACCGGCACCCCCACCGTCGTCGGCTACACCGACCGTGACCTCGCCACCTGGTCCGAGGTGGTCGCCCGGTCGCTGCGGGCGGCCGGCGCGCGCCCGGGCGATGCGGTGCACGTCGCCTACGGGTACGGGCTGTTCACCGGCGGCCTGGGCGCCCACTACGGCGCCGAGCGGCTCGGCTGCACCGTGATCCCGGCCTCCGGGGGCATGACCGCCCGCCAGGTGCGGCTCATCACCGACCTGCAGCCGCAGGTCATCATGGTGACGCCCACGTACATGCTCACCCTGCTGGACGAGTTCGAGCGCCAGGGCATCGACCCGCGCTCCACTTCGCTGCGCACCGGTGTCTTCGGGGCCGAGCCCTGGACTCAGGAGATGCGCCGGGAGATCGAGGAGCGCTTCGCGATCGACGCCGTCGACATCTACGGCCTGTCCGAGGTCATGGGCCCGGGCGTGGCGCAGGAGAGCGTGGTGACGAAGGACGGCCCGCACATCTGGGAGGACCACTTCTACCCGGAGGTCGTCGACCCCGTGACGGGCGAGGTGCTGCCCGAGGGCGCGGAGGGCGAGCTGGTGTTCACCTCGCTCACCAAGGAGGCCATGCCGGTGGTGCGCTACCGCACCCGCGACCTGACCCGGCTGCTGCCCGGCACCCTGGGCCCGTTCCGGCGCATGGCCCGCATCACCGGCCGGTGCGACGACATGATCGTGCTGCGCGGGGTCAACCTCTTCCCCTCGCAGATCGAGGAGCTGGTGCTGACCGTCCCGGGCCTCTCCCCACACTTCCAGCTGCGCCTGGCCCGCGAGGGCCGGCTGGACCGCCTCACCGTCCGCGTCGAGGCCCGGCCCGGCACGGCTTCGGACGGGCGTGCCGGCGCGGCCGGCGAGCTGATACGCCGGGTGAAGGAGGGCATCGGGGTCTCGGTGGACGTCGAGGTCGTCGAGCCGGAGTCGCTGGAGCGGTCGGTGGGGAAGCTGAAGCGCATCGTCGACGAACGCCGGGGATGACCTTCGTGATCGTCCCGGGCAACCCCGGGACGGGCCGCCTGCGTCACGAAGGTCACCAACCGTTCCTTCTCCCACAGGAGGATCCACGTGTCTGTCCGTCACCGCTTACGCGCGCTGACGCTCACGGCTCTGGCCCTGCTCAGCGGCGCCGGCAGCGTCCTGCCCGCGGCGGCGGCGCCCGGGGACGGCTCCGCGGCGCACCGGCCGTCCGGGGGCGGGCTGTCCGCCGTCATCCGCTACACCGAGTACGGAATCCCGCACATCACCGGCAAGGACTACGCCTCCCTCGGCTTCGGCGAGGGCTGGGCGCAGGCCGCCGACAACGTGTGCGTCCTCGCGGGCGGCTTCGTCACCCTGCGCGGCGAGCGCTCGCTGACCTTCGGGGCCGACGGCGCGAGCGACCACGACCTGTCCTCGGCGAGCGACAACCTCTCCAGCGACCTGTTCTTCCGCGGCCTGGCCGACGCGCACACCGTCGAGGGGCTGCTCGCCACCCCCGCCCCGGTCGGCCCCAGCCACCAGGCCAAGGAGCTGATGCGCGGCTGGGCGGCGGGCTACAACGCCTGGCTGCGGCAGAACCGCATCACCGACCCCGCCTGCCGCGGCAAGGACTGGGTCCGCCCGGTCAGCGCCCTCGACGTCGCCCGCCGCGGCTACGCGATCACCGTGCTCAGCGGCCAGGGGCTGATGGCCGACGGCATCACCGGCGCCCGCCCGCCGGCCCCGGGCACCCCGGCGCCGCGGGCCGCGGCAGGCCCGGGCAGTACGCCGGCCGGTGCGGCGTCCGCGGCCGTGCGCAAGCTCCTGCACCGCGACGACATGGGGTCCAACGCCGTCGCCTTCTCCGGCTCGGTCACCGCCGACGGGCGCGGCCTGCTGCTGGGCAACCCGCACTACCCGTGGGCGGGCGGCCGCCGCTTCTGGCAGTCGCAGCTGACCGTCCCCGGCGAACTCGACGTCTCCGGCGCCTCGCTGCTCGGCCTGCCCATCACCTCCATCGGCCACAACAGCGACATGGCCTGGAGCCACACCGTCTCCACGGGCACCCCGCTCGGCCTGTACGAGCTGCGGCTCGCGCCCGGCGACCCGACCTCCTACCTCGTCGACGGCAGACCCGAGCGCATGCGGCAGCGCACCGTCGCCGTCGAGGTGCGCGGCAAGGACGGCACGCGGCAGACCGTCCGGCGGACCCAGTGGCAGACCCGCTTCGGGCCCGTCGTCAACCGGCTCGCCACGGAAATGCCGCTGCCGTGGACGGCCGGCTCGGCGTACGTCCTGATCGACCCCAACGCGGCCAACCTCCGTTTCACCGACGCCTCGCTGGCCCTGAGCAGGGCGCACAGCGTGCGCGACGCCCGGGCCGCGCTCGGCCGCGTCCAGGGCCTGCCCTGGGTCAACACGATCGCCGCCGACTCCGGCGGGCACAGCCTCTACACCCAGGCGCAGGTGCTGCCGCGCGTCACCGACGAGCTCGCCGCCCGCTGCTCCACGGCCCTGGGCCGGCAGCTCATGGCCTCCGACGGCCTGGCCGTCCTCGACGGCTCGCGCGGCGCGTGCGCGCTCGGCAAGGACGCCGACGCCCTCCAGCCCGGCATCTTCGGGCCCTCGGCGATGCCCGCCCTCCTCGACGCCCCCTACGCCGAGAACTCCAACGACAGCCCCTGGCTGGCCAATGCCGACCGGCCGCTGACCGGCTACCCGCGCGTCTTCGGCGACACCGGCACCGCGCGCTCCCTGCGCACCCGCGGCGGCCTGCAGGACGTCGCCGCCATGGCCGCGCGCGGCCGGCTGACCGTGGACGACCTGCACAAGCAGCAGTTCGCCGAGCGGGTCCCCGCCGGTGACCTGGCCGCCGCGGACGCCGCGAAGGCGTGCGCCGCGCTGCCGGGCGGCACGGCCACCGGCAGCAACGGCCGGCCCGTCGACGTGTCGGCCGCCTGCGGCGTCCTGGCCCGCTGGGACCGCACGGCGACCACCGGCAGCCGGGGCGCCCTGCTCTTCGACCGCTTCTGGCACGCGCTGACCTCCGATCCCAAGGCGAAGGTGTGGCGCGTGCCCTTCTCCGCCTCCGCACCGGTGACCACCCCCCACACGCTCGACACCGGCGACGCGGCCTTCGCCCGCGCACTGGCCGACGCCGTGGCCGAACTGCGCTCCGCCGGCGTCGCGCTGGACGCGCCGCTGGGCGAGCACCAGTACGTCGAGCGGGGCGGCAAGCGCATCGCCGTGCCCGGCGGCAGCAACGAGATCGGTGTCTGGAACGTCGTCGAGGCCCGGTGGAACGCCGCCCGCGGCGCCTACGACAGCGTGTCGATGGGCACCAGCTACCTGCAGGCGGTCGGTTTCGACGGCAAGGGCTGCCCCGTGGCCCGTACGCTGCTCACCTACAGCCAGTCGACCGACCCCACCTCGCCGCACCACAGCGACCAGACCGGGCTGTTCTCCTCGGGCCGCATGGTGCAGGGGCGCTTCTGCGAGAAGGACATCCTCGCCTCGCCCGCCCTGCGGACGGTACGGGTCGCCGAGCACTGATCCGTAGGGTCCCGTGCGATCCCGTACGGTCCTTCAGACGAGCCGCCCCTGCCTGCCGTGCCAGTACGGCTCCCGCAGCCGGCGTTTGTACAGCTTGCCGTTGGGGTCGCGCGGCAGGCGGGCGGCGAAGTCGACCGAGCGGGGCCGCTTGTAGCCCGCCAGGCGGGCGGCGCAGTGGGCGAGGAGCTCGGCGGCCAGCTCCTCGCCCGCCGCGTGCCCCTCGGCGGGCTCGACGACCGCCTTCACCTCCTCGCCCCAGTCGTCGTGCGGCACGCCGAACACGGCGGCGTCGGAGACGGCGGGGTGGGCCAGGAGGACCGACTCCACCTCGGCCGGGTAGATGTTGACGCCGCCGGAGATGATCAGGTCGATCTTGCGGTCGTGCAGGAAGAGGTAGCCGTCCTCGTCGAGGTGGCCCAGGTCGCCGACGGTGAAGAAGTCACCGACCCGGTTGCGCGCAGTCTTCTCCGCGTCCTTGTGGTAGGCGAAGCCGCCGGTGTTCATCCGCAGGTAGACCGTGCCCACCTCGCCCGGCGGCAACGGCTTGCCCTCGTCGTCCAGGACGGCGAGCTCGCTGATGGGCCACGCCCGGCCGACCGTACCCGGCCGGCGCAGCCACTCCGCCGCGGTGGCGTACGCGCCGCCGCCCTCGCTCGCCGCGTAGTACTCCTCGACGCACTCCCCCCACCAGGCGATCATCGCCCGCTTCACGTGCTCCGGGCACGGGGCGGCGCCGTGCACCGCGTGCCGCATGGACGTCACGTCGTAGGCGCCCCGTACGTCGTCCGGCAGCGCGAGCAGCCGCCGGAACTGGGTGGGCACCATGTGGGTGTGCGTGCACCGGTACGTCTCGATCAGGCGCAGCATCTCCTGCGGCGTCCACTTGTCCATCACCACCAGCCGGTGCCCGAGGTGCAAGGACGCCGCGGCGAACTGCAGGACGGCCGTGTGGTAGAGCGGGGAACACACGAGGTGGACGTTGCCGTCGTGCGGCCTGATCCCGAAGATGCCGAGGAACCCGCCCAGATGGGCCTCCTCCGGCGGGATCCCCGGGAGCGGCCGGCGCACCCCGCGCGGGCGACCGGTGGTGCCGGAGGTGTAGTTCATGACCCAGCCGAGGGTGCGGCCCTCGGGCGGGGTGCCGGGGCGGCCCCGCAGGAGATCCGCGTACGGCCGGAACCCGGGGATCTCCCCCACCGCGTACCGGGCGTCCTGCGGCAGCCCCGCCCCGTCGGCGGCCGCCGCGGCGGCCCCCGCCCACCGCTCGTGGGCGATCAGCACCTTCGCCCCGCTGTCGGCGACGATCCAGGCGATCTCGTCGGCGAGGAGGTGGTGGTTGACGGGGACGAGGTAGAAGCCGGCCTGGGTGGCGGCCAGATGGGCGGTGAAGAACTCCGGCCCGTTGGGCAGCACGACGGCGAGGGCGTCCCCGGTACGCATTCCCGCCTCGCGCAGGGCGTGGGTGAGCCGGTTGGCCTCCGCGTGCAGACGCCCCGCGGTCCAGCCGTGCCCGTCGGGGGTCACGAGCGCGACGCGCCCGGGGTGCGCTGTGGCCTCGGCCCAGAAACCGTTCACTGCGTGCGGCATTGCGCTGCCTCCTGGTTGCTGCCGGACCTTCCCGTGGGCTCCGCCCCGGACCCCCTACGGATCCCCCGCCATGCGGCCCAGCCGGGCCACGGCCCGCTCGAAGCCTCGCGTCAGGTCGTCGACCACCGCCCGCACCGGCCGTACCGCCGTCATCGTCCCCACCACCTGCCCCACGGGCGTGCCCAGCAGTGCCTCCGCCTCGTACTCCTGAATGCGCGTCAGCGCCTCCGCCACCAGCAGCCCCTGCAGTGGCATGGGCAGGGGGCCCGGCCCGGCCGGGTCGTCCCAGGCGTCGGTCCACGCCGTCCGCAGCTGGCGGGCCGGCTTGCCGGTCAGGGCACGGGAGCGCACCGTGTCGCCGGAGCCCGCCGCCAGGAGTTTGGCGGTGAGGGCGCGCGAGCGCAGGGCCGCCTCCTCGGTGGTGAGCCAGACGGACCCGAGCCACACTCCCTGCGCGCCGAGCGCGAGGGCCGCGGCGACCTGTTCGCCGCTGCCGATGCCGCCGGCGGCCAGGACGGGCAGCGGGTCGACGGCCCGGACGACTTCCGGGGTGAGCACCATGGTCGCGATCTCCCCCGTGTGCCCGCCGGCCTCGTACCCCTGGGCGACGACGATGTCGACGCCCGCCCCGGCGTGCCGCCGGGCGTGCCGGGCGCTGCCGGCGAGGGCGGCGACGAGGGTGCCGTGCCGGTGGGCGCGGTCGATGACGTCGGCGGGCGGCGGGCCCAGGGCGTTGGCGACGAGGGCGAGCCGGTGCTCGAAGGCGACGTCGAGCTGGGTGCGGGCGACGTCCTCCAGCCAGCCGGTGATGCGCCAGCGGCTGCGTTCGCCCTCGGGCAGGGGTGGCACGCCGTGCCGGGCGAGGGTCTCGGCCACGAAGCGCCGGTGGCCGGCGGGGATCATGGCCTCGACGTCGGCCTCGGTCACCCCGGCGGCGCCCGCCGCGCTCGCGGCGGGCATGACCACGTCCAGCCCGTAGGGCCGGCCGTCGGTGTGGGCGTCGAGCCAGTCGAGGTCGCGGGCGAGTTCGCCGGGGTCGCGGTAGCGCACGGCGCCCAGGACGCCGAGGCCGCCGGCGCGGCTGATGGCCGCGGCGACGGCGGGGAAGGGGGTGAAGCCGAAGAGGGCGCATTCCATGCCCAGCCGCCGGCTCAGCTCGGTCCGCATGGGCGGCAGGATGCCGCAGCGGGCCCGGGGAGGGAAGGCGGATGCCCGACCTTTCTGATGCAGCGTCAGTTTGCTGCGTCGGTTTGCCGCGTCGGTTGGCTGCGGTGCCGGCTACGTCAGCTGACCGCGTCCGGCCCGCGTGCGCCGGACCGCGGCGACCTGCCGGTAGAGCTCGACGGCCTCGGCCGAGCGCCCCAGCTGCTCCAGGCAGTGCGCCTCGTCGTGGCGGCTGGCCAGCGCGTCGGGGTGGTCGGCGCCCAGCACCCGCTGCCGGGCCTGCGCGACGTCGCGGTAGACGGCGAGGGCGTCGCTCCAGCGGCCCAGCCAGCCGAGCGCGACGGCGACCTCCCGCCGGCTGACCAGGGTGTCGGGGTCGTCGGGGCCCAGCACCCGGGCCCGGATCGCGCACACGTCGCGCGCCTCGGCCAGCGCCTCCTCCCAGCGCCCGAGCCGGCCCAGGTTGACCCCGATCCCGTGCCGGGCCCGCAGGGTGTCGGGGTGGGCGGGGCCCTGCGCCCGGGTGCGGTCCTCGACCAGGGCGCGGTAGAGCTCCAGGGCCTCGGCGCTGCGGCCGAGCCGGCCCAGGCAGATGCCGGCCTCGTAGCGGGCGGCGAGCGTGTCGGGGTCGTCGGGGCCCAGCACGCGGGCCCGGGCGGCGGCCACGGCCTGGTACGTGTGCAGGGCCTCCGTCCAGCGGCCCAGCTGGCCGAGCGCGTAGCCGACCTCGTACCGGGTCACCAGCGTGTCGGGGTGGTCGGGGCCGAGCACGCGGGCGCGGGCGGCGGCGACGTCGCGGGCCAGGGCGTGGGACTCGGCCGCCCGCCCCAGTCTGCCGAGGTTGAACGCCAGGTTGTGGCGGCAGCGCAGGGTGTCGGGGTGGTCGGGGCCCATGACGCGGTCCCGGGCGGCCAGCACCGCGGTGTAGACCTGGTGCGCCTCGAAGTGCCGGCCGAGCTGCCCGAGGACGTACGCCGTCTCCTGCCGGGCGGCCAGGGTGTCGGGGTGGTCGGCGCCGAGCACCCGCTCCCGGCCGGCGGCGGTGCGGGCGAACTCGTGCAGCGCCTCGCGCGCCCGGCCCAGCCGGCTCAGGGCGAACGCCAGCTCGTAGCGGCTGGCCAGGGTGTCCGGGTGGTCCGGGCCGAGCAGGTGCTCGCGCTCGGCGACGACGGCCCGCTGCACCTCGCCGGCCTCGGCCCAGCGGTCGAGGCGGGCCAGGCGCAGGCCCTCGCCGTGCCGCCCGGCGAGCTCGGCGAGCGCCTCGGGCGGCGGCCGTTCGGCGGGCGGGGGCGGCAGCGGCCCGCCGGCGGGCCCGCTGGGGGCGGTGGGGCCGGCGGCGGGCGCCCAGGGGTGCGTCCAGCGCCCGGTCAGGGCGGCGGCCGGGCCGGGCTGCGGGGCGGGGCGGCCGCTGCCGGCCGCCTTGCCGCCGGTGGTCATGGAGCGGGCCCAGCCGGGCAGCCGGGGCGGCTCGGCCGTCCGGCCGGCCCAGGTGGGGCCGTCCGGCGGCAGCCGGTGCAGCGGCAGCCCGGTGATGCGGCGGACGAACTCCCCGGCGTCGGCCGGCCGGTCGCCGGGGTCCTTGGCGAGCAGGTCGAGCACGACGTCCTCGAAGGCCTCGGGCAGGGCGGGGCGCAGCTCGCGCGGGGGCCTGGGCGGGGTGTCGCGGTGGCCCACGAGCACGGACCAGGCGTCGTCCATGTCGAACGGCGGGGTGCCGGTGGCGATCTCGTAGAGCACGCAGCCCAGGGAGTACAGGTCGCTGCGGTGGTCGACGTTGCCGGCGCCGATCTGCTCGGGCGACATGTAGTGGGGGGTGCCCATGGCGATGCCGGTGCCGGTCAGCCGGGCGGAGAAGCCGATGTCATGGGCCAGGCGCGCGATGCCGAAGTCGCATATTTTCACCGTGCCGTCGGTCAGGCGGACGATGTTGGCGGGCTTGAGGTCGCGGTGCACCACGCCCTGCCGGTGGGTGTAGGCCAGGGCGGCGCCCACCTGGGCGGCGATCTCGATGACCTCGGGGACGGGCAGCGGGTGCTGCTTGTTGTCCTCCAGCAGCTGGCTGAGGTTGCGGCCGTCGAGGAGCTCCATCACCAGGTAGAGCACGCCCTCGGACTCGCCGAAGTCGTGGACGACGGTGATGCCCCGGTGCTGCAGCGAGGCCGCGACGCGCGCCTCGCGCCGGAACCGCTCGCGCAGCACCCTCAGGTACGACGGCTCGTGCTGGCGTCCCATGGGCTTGAGGCACTTGACGGCCACGTGCCGGCCCAGGGACTCGTCGCGGGCGCGCCAGACCTCGCCCATCCCGCCCCGCCCGATCAGGTCGAGCAGCAGGTACCGGCCCTGGATCAGCCTGGTGTCCGCCATCCTCCGCCGCCGCCCCCGTCGACTCGCAGTGCCCTCCCCGGCACCTCAAGTATGGCGGCCCGGCAGGGCGGCTTGTAGGGCGACGACGGCGGCCGGTGGTGCGGCGGGGACGGCCGGGGAAGAGCCGGGGGGCGTGCCGTGCGGGGGCGCGCCGGCAGGCGTCAGGAACGCGGGCGGCGCGGGCGCTCGTCGCGGGCCTGCTGCCCGGCCCGGGCGGCCTTCTCCTTGGCCTGCTCGGCCTCCTTGGCCTGCTTCTCCTTGATGCGCACGGTCTCCTTGCGCACCTCGGCCTGGGTGGCGCGCTCCTTGAGCAGCCACTCGGGGGACTCCTGCTTCAGGGCCTCGATCTGCTCGGTGGTGAGCGCCTCGGTGATCCCGCCGCGGGCCAGGCCGGAGATGGACACGCCGAGCTTGGCCGCGACCACCTGGCGCGGGTGCGGGCCGTTGCGGCGCAGCTCGCGCAGCCACTGGGGCGGGTCGGCCTGCAGCGCGTCGAGTTCGTCGCGCGAGACGACACCCTCACGGAACGCTGCGGGGGTGGCCTCGAGGTACACACCCAGCTTCTTGGCCGCGGTCGCGGGCTTCATGGTCTGGGTGTTCTTGTGCGACGTCATGCGGACAAGGATATCGAGCGTGTGCACGAGCGAAGACCACGCCCGGTAACCTGGCCGGGTGACAGGCTCGGCAGTACCTTCCCCGTTCCGGCTCGCGTACGTCCCGGGCGCGACCCCCGCCAAGTGGGCGCGGATCTGGCAGGAGCGCCTGCCGGACGTCCCCCTGGAGCTGCTCCAGGTGTCCGCCGCAGAGGCGCCCGAGGTGCTGCGGCGCGGGGAGGCGGACGCGGGTCTGGTGCGGCTCCCGGTCGACCGTGCGTACTTCAGCGCCATCCCCCTGTACACCGAGACGACGGTGGTCGTGGTCCCCAAGGACCACCTGTTCGTGGCCGCCGACGAGGTGGCCGTGGCCGACCTGGCCGACGAGATCGTCTTCCACCCGCTCGACGACACCCTGGGCTGGGAGCAGCCGCCGGGCCGGCCCGCGATCGAGCGGCCGGCGACGACGGAGGACGCCCTGGAGCTGGTCGCGGCCGGGGTGGGCGTGCTGGTCGTGCCGCAGTCCCTGGCCCGGCTGTACCACCGCCGGGACCTGACCTACCGGCCGGTCGCCGACGTGCCGCAGTCGAGCGTCGCGCTGGCGTGGCCCGAGGAGCGCACGACCGACGGGGTCGAGGACTTCATCGGCATCGTCCGCGGCCGCACCGTCAACAGCACCCGCGGCCGCCGCCAGGCCGCCCCGGCCGAGCAGCCGGCCAAGCGCGCCGCCGCCCCCCGCCGCAAGCCGGCCCCCGGCCGCCGCGGCGCCTCCGGCGGCGCGCAGCCCGCAAAGGGCGCCGCCCGCCGCGGCAAGCCGCGCCGCCGGTCGTAGCAGGGCGTAGCTGCGCCGGCGCGGTCACCGCCGTACGCGGGGCATGCCCAGGCCGATCCAGGAGATGATCTCGCGCTGGATCTCGTTGTTGCCGCCGCCGAAGGTGAAGATGACGGCGCTGCGGTAGCCGCGTTCGAGTTCGCCGTGGAGGGCGGCGCCGGCGGAGCCGTCCTTGAGGGGGCCGGCGGCGGCGAGGATCTCCATCAGCCAGGCGTAGGCGTCGCGGCGGGCCTCGGAGCCGTAGACCTTGACGGCGGAGGCGTCCTGGGGGGTGAGGGCGCCCCGCTGGAGGGCGTCGACCATGCGCCAGTTGAGCAGCTTCATCGCCTCCAGGCGCACGTGGGTGCGGGCGAGCCGGCCGCGTACCCAGCCCAGGTCGATCACCCGGCGGCCGTCGGCGAGCTTGGTGGCCGCGGCCCAGTCGCGGACGTCGCGCAGGGCGCGCACGGCGGTGGCGCCGTGGGCGGCGAGGGTGACGCGTTCGTGGTTGAGCTGGTTGGTGATCAGGCGCCAGCCCTCGTTCTCGGCGCCGACCCGGTGGGTGAGGGGGACGCGGACGTTCTCGTAGTAGCTGGCGGTGGTGTCGTGCGAGGCGAGGGTGTTGATGAGGGTGCACGAGTAGCCGGGGTCGGTGGTGGGCACCAGGAGGATGCTGATGCCCTTGTGCGCAGGGACGCCCTGCTCGACGGGGGTGGTGCGCACGGCGAGCCAGACCCAGTCGGCGGTGTCGCCGTTGGTGGTCCAGATCTTCTGCCCGTTGACGACGTAGTGGTCCCCCGCGCGCACCGCCCGGGTGGTGAGGGAGGCCAGGTCGGTGCCGGCGCCCGGTTCGCTGTAGCCGATGGCGAAGTCGATCTCTCCGGAGAGGATGCGGGGCAGGAAGGCGGCCTTCTGCTCCTCGGTGCCGTAGCGCATGAGGGTCGGGCCGACGGTGTTGAGGGCCATGAGCGGCAGGGGGACGCCGGCCTGGGCGGCCTCGTCGAAGAAGATGAACTGCTCCATGGGGCTCATTCCGCCCCCGCCGTACTCCTTGGGCCAGCCCACGCCCAGGCGGCCGTCCGCGCCGAGGCGGCGGATGGTGCGCCGGTAGAACCGTTTGCGCTCGGCGGCGTCGGTGTGGCGGGCGGCCGCCTCGTCGGGCACCAGCTGCGCGAAGTACTCGCGCAGCTCGGCCCGTAACCGCTGCTGCTCGGGGGTGTAGGTCAGGTCCACGGCCCCTCCCTGGTGGCCTCGCCGGCGTGCGGTGGCGCACACGGTAGAACGCGTTCCAGGAAGAGGGAAGGTGCACGCCGAAAGCCGCGAGGGCGGACTTCCCCCGGGGAAGCCCGCCCTCGACGAGCAGGTCGCGCCTCAGCGGCCCGCGTGCCGCCGGTGGCGTCCGCCGCCGCGGGAGCCGGGTACGGGGCCGGCGTGGGCACCGTACGGGTCGGTGTGGCCGGCGTACCCGCCCTCGGCCGCGGCGAGCTCCGCCCGCTCCTGCGCCAGGCCGAAGCGGTCCAGCAGCGGGATGCGGTCGAGGCGCGGCAGCAGCCAGGCGTGCCACACGCCGGTCACGAAGAGGATCGCGGAGCCGGCGATCAGCACCGAGCCGAAGGTGTCGGTCGGGTAGTGGGCGCCGATGTACATCCGGGAGAAGGCCACGAGCAGCACCGCGAGGACGCCGAGGACCGCGACGGTGCGGCGGTGCCGGGAGTTGCGGAAGAGGAAGTACGCGGCGATCGCCGCGGCCACCGTGAAGGCCGTGTGACCGCTGGGGAAGCTGTTGGAGCCGATCTCCGGGTCGAGGGAGAACTGCCGCGGCGGCCGGTTGCGGGCCACGATGGCCTTGGCGATCTGGGTGCTGTTCCAGCCCACCGCGACCACGAGGAAGGTGGAGACGGCGGCCAGCGGCCGGCGGCGGACGAAGAGCAGCCACCCGGCCCACACGGCGAGGATGATCACGCCCGCGACGGGCGAGGCGCAGTAGCTGACCAGCTTCATCGTGGTGTTCAGCCAGCCGGTGCGCGTGTTGGTCTGGATCGTGCGGTCCAGGTCCAGGTCGTGGGGCTGGATCAGCGAGGTGTGCGCGGCGACCAGCCCGAGCGCGATCGCGACGGCGAACAGCAGGATGGAGTTGCGCAACCAGTGGCGCACGTAGGGCATGCGGGGGCGTCCTTCGGGTGACGGGTACATGCCGTACAGATGTCATCGGCACGGCTCACGAACAAAAGCTACACGCGCCGCGTGCCTGCTCCGGGCGCACGGGCGGGTGGTGAGGGGGTCACCCGGAGGTCGATGTGACAGGCGTCACTCCGCTTGGTCCGAAGCTGTGTCCCGGCTGTCCGCGGTGTCCGTCTCCTCCCTCCCCCAGTGCACCACGAGCCGGTCCCCGTGTGCCGTCACCCGGGTGCCGAGGGCCGCGCTCGCCCGGGTGAACCGGTCACGGACCCACTCCCACTCGGCGCCGCGCGCGAGCTCGGTGCGGCAGTAGTCGAGCAGCAGCGGCAGCGCCTCCAGCCGCACCGGCCGCCACGCCCCGGGCGGCCCCGCGCTCCCGCCGGCGGCCGCCTCGAAGGTCACCAGGAAGAGCAGCCCCAGATCGTTGCGGAGCACCGGGTCCACGGCGTAGTCGTCGACGAAGTCCCCCATGTCGTGCACGATGCGCTCGCCGGCCCCGTGGAAGACGTGGGCCGAGTGCCCGGCCACCAGGGTGGCACCGCACTCCCGCAGCTCCGCCGCGGCCCCGCGCAGGTGGTGCGGGGGCGCCGATGTCATGTTCGGCCCCCAGTGCGGGGTGACCAGCACCGCGTCGGCCCGCCCCGCCGCCCGGGCCACCTCCTCGCGCAGCCACGCCGGGACGCCCCGGCGCAGCTCGGCCAGGGCCACGCCGGGCCGGCCGGCCCCGGCGGCGAAGTCCTCCGGGTGGTCGGTGGCGCCGACGACGGCCAGGCGCAGCCCGCCCGCCTCCAGCATGACGCCGGCGCGGGCCGCCGCGACGTCCGGGCCGGCGCCCACCGTCCGTACCCCGGCCCGGTGCAGCAGGCGGAGCGTGTCGGCGAGGGCGTCGTAGCCGTAGTCGAGGGCGTGATTGTTGGCGAGGGTCACACAGTCGACGCCCAGCTCGGCCAGGACGTCGGCGGCGGCCGGCGGGGCCCGGAAGAAGAACGGCTTGCCCGGCTGCGGCCACGGCTCGCCCCGCGCCGAGACACAGCACTCGAGGTTGAGCACGCACAGGTCGGCCCCGGCGATCACGTCCCGCACCTCGGGGGCCAGGACCGTCCCCGGCTGCGGGGAGCGCGCCAGCCGCTCGCCGACGCCGCGCCCCAGCATGGTGTCGCCCGCCATCGCCACGGTGACCGGCGTCATGGCTCGCCTCCCGCCTCGTACGGCTCTCCCTCCCCCTTCCATGGTCGCAGCGCGGCCGGCGGTACGGGGTGCGGGCGCGGGCCCGGAGGCGGACGATGGAGCCGGTTGCCGAGGAGGTGACGACATGGCGCCGACCGTGCGCGTGCGCAGGGTCTACGACCCGCCTTCGGAGGCCGACGGCAGCCGGGTGCTGGTCGACCGGCTCTGGCCGCGGGGCCTGGCCAAGGACGCGGCCGCCCTCGACGAGTGGTGCAAGGACGCCGCCCCCTCGCCGGGGCTGCGCACCTGGTACGGCCACGACGCGGCGAAGTTCGACGAGTTCGCCCGCCGCTACCGCGGCGAACTGCGCGACGCCGACCACGCCGAGGCCCTCCACCACCTGCGCGACCTGGCCCACGAGGGCCCGCTGACCCTGCTGACGGCCACCAAGGACCCCGGCATCAGCGCGGCGGAGGTCCTCGGTGACGAGCTACGCGCGCGGGGCGGCCGGCGCCGCTGAGGGCGCTCCCGCGCCCTGCAGCGCGGCGAGGTCCGGCTCGCCGTAGCGGGCCCGCAGGGCCTGGAAGGCGGTGACCTTCTCCTCGCCGAAGCGGGCCACGTGCGCGGCGTAGGCGTCGGCGGTGACGAACGCCGCAGGCGTGGTCTTGGTGTGGAACTTGTCGGCGTACATCACCAGTTCCTCCTCCGGCGTCGTGGCCACGTAGTCGGCCTCGGGCAGGTCGAGGTTCTGCCGGCGGATGTCGGCGCGGGTCACGCCCACGCCCGTGTGGCAGGAGCAGAAGCGGCACAGGGCCTCGGGCAGGCCCTCGGCGCGCAGCAGCTCGTGGCCGAGGATCCCGTGCCGGATGTAGGAGGCGTGGTCGAGCCGGCCGTCGCCGTCGAACAGCCGGTAGACGCCGATGTCGTGCAGCAGGGCGCCGGCCCGCACGAGAGCGGCGTCGACGGGGCGCCGGGAGCGGGAGACGAACTGTTCGGCGAGGTCGGCGACGATGGTGCAGTGGGAGTGCACGACCTCCAACGCCTGCGGCGTGGGGGCGTACTTCTCGTGCAGGGCGCGGATCTGCCGGTCGGTGGGGAGCCTCACCGCGGCAGCGTAGCAAGGCGTGCGACGCGCACGACGTCGCCGGTGCGGCCGCCGGCGAGCACCTCGATGCGGGTGCCGGTGGCCGGGTCGGTGAAGGTCTCGCCCGGGGCCCGGGCGGCCAGGTCGAGGGGGCCGCAGGGCGGGGCGCCGGACGACCGGGCGCCCACAACCCTCACCGGCCCCTCGCCGGTGGCCACGGCCGAGTCGACCTTGTAGATCAGCACTCCGGTCGAGCAGGGGGCCGCATCGTTGCCCGCGGCCCGGCGGGACTCGGCGACGTACGCGGTCGTGGGGCCCGTGCGCACCACGGCGATCTTGGTACCGCCGGGGCGTTCCACCGGGGTGAGGCGGACGGTGCGGCTGCCGCCGCGGGGCCCGGCGAGGCAGGCGACCTGCTCGTCGCGGGTCCAGCCGAGCTTCCAGGAGTGCCAGCCCAGGTACTGCGGGGCGGCACCGGCGATGTGGCCCATGACGTCCCAGCCGCCGACGAAGCCGTGCGTCTCGCCGGTGAAGGCGTACAGGTCGGGCAGGCCGAAGGTGTGGCCGGTCTCGTGGGCGGCGACCTTGTAGCCCCAGCGCCACATGTCCTGCCCGAAGGTGACGGCCCATTTGATGCGCCGGCCGTCGGCGGTGACGCCGGCCGTGACGGGGTCGAAGAGGTAGGTCGGCGAGAAGGAGATCGCGGTGGCCGTGCGGACGGGGACGACGTACACCATGTCGGCGGAGGAGAAGTCCTCGTACGGGTCGGCCGCGGTGATCGCGTCGCGCAGGTAGCGCTCGTGGGCCTCGAAGCTCAGCCCCCGCTGGAAGCCGTACGACGTGGACGCGTGCGGCATGCGCGCCCAGCGGCGGGAGGCGGTGACGTCCAGGCGCAGCCGTCCGTGGGAGGCGGTGCGCAGCCAGCCGGCCGCGGGGGCGAGGTGGGCGGCGTACGGTGCGGTGGGCCCGGTGGCGGGGGCGTCGGGGAAGTCGACGAAGAGCGTCAGGACGCGGCGGGTGCCGGTGGCGGGCTGGAACTGCACGGGGTCGGTGTCGTGTCCCTCGTCGGTCCAGCCGGTGCGGCCCGTAAGGGCGCAGTCCGCCGCGGCCGGGTGGGCCGGGGCCCGCCCGGCCGCGGTGGCGGCGGGGGCGGGGGCGGTGAGGGTTGCGGTGAGCGCGAGGACGGTGGCGAGCAGGCGTAACCGGGTTGGCATGTCGCTCCTTGTCGCGTAGCGGGCGGGTGGGGTTCGAGCGTCAGCCTCCGTGCGGCGTCAGGGTGTACGTGCGGCCCGCCGTGTAGAAGTCCAGGGCTGCCCTGCCCTGTTCGCGGGGGCCGTGGGCGGAGGACTTGGCGCCGCCGAAGGGGAGGTGGAAGTCCACTCCGGTGGAGGGCGCGTTCAGGCGGATCATGCCGGTGTCCAGCCGGTCCAGGCCGTGCAGGGCCGCGTCCAGGTCCGCCGTGTGCACCGACGTCACCAGCCCGTACGGCACCGCGTTGGTGATCCGCACCGCCTGGTCCAGGTCCTCGGCGGGCAGCAGGGCGGCGATGGGGCCGAAGACCTCCTCGCACAGCAGTTGATGGCCGGCCGGCACCTTGTCGAGCAGCAACGGCGGCGCGTACCAGCCCGGTCCGTCGGCCGCGGCGCCCTCCGCGAGGACCTGGGCGCCCTGCGCCGCCGCCGCGACACGGTCGCGGGCCGGGGCCGAGATGAGCGGACCGCAGACGGTGGCGGGGTCGGCGGGGTCGCCGACGGGGACGGCGCGCAGGGCCTCGGCGAGGGCCTCGCGCAGGGGGTCGAGGGCGGTGCCGACGGCGATCACCCTGCTGGTGGCGGTGCACTTCTGGCCGGCGTACCCGGCGATCGCCGCGGCGATGTGCGCGGCGGCCCGGTCGATGTCGGCGTCGGGCAGGACGACGGCGGCGTTCAGGCCGCCCATCTCGGCCTGGACGGGGATGCCGCGGTCGGTGGCGGCGCGGACCACCTGCCGGCCGGTGGCGGAGGAGCCGGTGAAGGAGACGACGTCGGCGGCGGAGACCAGTGCGCTGCCCTCGACGCTGCCGCCGGGGACGACGGTGAACACGTCGTCCGGCAGCGCCCCGCGCACGATCTCGGCGAGGCGCAGGGCGCTCGCGGTGGCCTCGGGGGCGGGCTTGAGGACGACGGTGTTGCCGGTCGCGAGGGCCGGTGCGGCCTTCCAGGTGGGGATGGCGAGGGGGAAGTTCCAGGGCGTGATCAGGCCGGCGACGCCGTGCGGGCGGCGGCGGGTGAGCAGCAGCCCGGCGCCGGCGGCCGGTTCGTGGACGGCGCCGGTGGGCTCGTAGGGGGCCTGGGCGTAGTAGCGCCAGATGGCCACCGTACGGGCCACTTCGGCGCGGGCCTCGGCGAGGGGCTTGCCCACTTCCCTCACGGCGAGACCGGCGAGCTCGCCGGCGGCGGCCTCGACGGCCGAGGCGATGGAGGACAGCGCCGCGGAGCGGGCGGCGGCGCCGGCCGCGGCCCAGCCCGTCTGGGCGGTGCGGGCGCGTTCGACGGCGTCGGCGACGGCGAACGCGCCGGGGGCCGGGAACTCGGCGACGACGTCGGAGGGGTCGGCCGGGTTGCGGGAGACGAGGGACGTCACAGCAGGAAGCCTCCGGGGAAGGGGTCGGCCGGGTCGAGGAAGTACTGGGCGGTGCCGGTGATCCAGGCGCGTCCGGTGATGGTGGGCACGACCGCCGGCAGTCCGCCGACCTCGGTCTCGCCGACCAGGCGGCCGGTGAACCGGGTGCCGATGAAGGACTCGTTGACGAAGTCGCGCTCCAGCGGCAGCGCGCCGCGGGCGTGGAGCTGGGCCATGCGGGCGGAGGTGCCGGTGCCGCAGGGCGAGCGGTCGAACCAGCCGGGGTGGATGGCCATGGCGTGCCGCGAGTGGTGGGCGTCGGAGCCGGGGGCGGCGAGGTAGACGTGCTTGAGGCCGGCGATCTCGGGGCGTTCGGGGTGGACGGGCCGGTCGTCGGAGGCGTTGACGGCCTCCATGATCGCCAGGCCCGCGGCGAGGAGGTCGTCCTTGCGGGCCCGGTCGAAGGGCAGGCCGAGGGCGTCGAGTTCGACGAAGGCGTAGAAGTTGCCGCCGAAGGCGAGGTCGTAGGTCACCGTGCCGTACCCGGGCACCTCGACCTTGCGGTCGAGGCCGACGCAGAAGGCGGGCACGTTGGTGAGCGTGGCGGAGGTGGCCGCGCCGTCCTCGACGGCCACGTCGACGGCGATCAGGCCGGCCGGGGTGTCGAGCCGTACGGTGGTGACGGGCTCGCTGACCGGGACCATGCCCGTCTCGACGAGGACGGTGGCGACGCCGATGGTGCCGTGCCCGCACATCGGCAGCAGACCGGAGACCTCGATGTAGAGCACGCCGTAGTCGGCGTCGGGCCGGGTGGGCGGCTGCAGGATCGCGCCGCTCATCGCGGCGTGGCCGCGCGGCTCGTACATCAGCAGGGTGCGCAGGTGGTCCAGGTGCTCGATGAAGTGCAGGCGGCGTTCGGCCATGGTGGCGCCGGGGATCACGCCGACGCCGCCGGTGACGACGCGGGTGGGCATGCCCTCGGTGTGGGAGTCGACGGCGTGGAAGACGTGGCGGGTGCGCACGGACGTCCTTTCGGGAGGCGGAAGCGGGCGGCTCAGTGGTGTCCGTCGGCGATCGCCTTCTCGGTGGCGGCGCGCACCGCGGCCTCCATCTCGCCGGTCAGCGGCAGGCGCGGGTGCCGGGTGGGTCCGCCGCGGCGGCCGGCCAGGTCCATGGACAGCTTGATGGCCTGGACGAACTCGGTCTTCGAGTCCCAGCGCAGCAGCGGGTGCAGCGACCGGTACAGGGGCAGGGCGGTGGTCAGGTCGCCGCCGACGGCGGCGTGGTAGAGGGCGGCGCAGGTGGCGGGGAAGGCGTTGGGGTAGCCGGCGATCCAGCCGACGGCGCCGGCGACGGCGAGTTCGAGCAGGACGTCGTCGGCACCGATGAGCAGGTCGAGTTCGGGGGCGAGCTCGGCGATCTCGTAGGCACGCCGGACGTCGCCGGAGAACTCCTTGACCGCCACGATGTCGCCGTCGGCGTGCAGCCGGGCCAGCAGGGCCGGGGTGAGGTCGACCTTGGTGTCGATGGGGTTGTTGTAGGCGACGACGGGTATGCCGGCCCGGGCGGCCTCGGCGTAGTGGGCGCGCACGGCCTCCTGGTCGGCGCGGTAGGCGTTGGGCGGCAGCAGCAGGACGGAGCCGCAGCCGGCCTCGGCCGCCTGGTCGGCCCAGCGGCGGGCCTCGGTGGCGCCGTAGGCCGCGACGCCGGGCATGACGCGGGCGCCGTCGCCGGCCGCCTCGACGGCGGTGCGCACGACGCGGGCGCGCTCGTCGGGGGTGAGGGTCTGGTACTCGCCGAGGGAGCCGTTGGGCACGACGCCGTCGCAGCCGTTCTCGAGCAGCCAGCGCACGTGCTCGGCGTAGGCGTCGTGGTCGACGGACAGGTCGTCGCGCAGCGGCAGTGCGGTGGCGACCATGATGCCGCGCCAGGGGCGCTCGGGGCTCCAGGAGTTGACGGTCATGGTGCGGTGGGCCTTTCTGTGGTCGGCCGTTCGGCCGGCTCGGCCGGTCCGGCGGGATCGGTGGGTACGGAGCCCAGGGCTCCGAGGGGTACGGGTACGGCGAGCGGCCTGCGCTCGGCGGACGGCGGCACGGTCCCCTCCGCCGTGCCCTCCGCCGCCAGGCAGGCCACCGCCTGCCCGCACATCCGCCCCTGGCACCAGCCCATGCCGGCGCGGGTGAGGAGCTTGACGGTGCGGGCGTCGTGGGCACCGAGGTCGCGGGCGGCCTCGCGGACGCGGCCCGCGGTGACCTCCTCGCAGCGGCAGACGTCGGTGTCGTCGCCGAGCCACTGCGTCCAGCCGGTGCCGGGCGCGTGGGCCGTGGCCATGGCCTCGGCGAAGGCGCGCAGCCGGGCCCGGTCGCGGCGCAGCGCGCGCAGCCGGGTGCCACCGGTGAGCAGCGGGCGGCCGCCGAGGCGGGCGGCGACGGCGAGGCCGGCCAGTTCGCCCTCGGTGCGGGCGAGTTCCCAGCCGCCGATGCCGCCGGGTTCGCCGGCGGCCCACAGGCCGGGCAGGGAGGTGCGCTGGAGGTCGTCGAGGACCAGCGCCGTGGTGCCGTCGGGGGTGCGCCGGGTGGCGCAGCCGAGGGCGGTGGCGAGCTCGATCTGCGGGACGAGCCCGTGGCCGGTGGCCAGGGCGTCGCACGCGATGCGCCGGCCGGTGCCGGGCACCGGCCGCCAGGTGCGGTCGGCGCGGGCGACGGTGACGGCCTCCACGCGGTCGGTGCCGTGCACCTGGGTGACGACGCTGCGGGTGTGCAGCGGTACGCGGTGGCGCAGCAGCGCGGAGCCGTGGATCACCGCTTCGCGGAGCTTGCGGGGGTTGGCAGCCAGGGCGCGCGGGTGGCGGGCGTAGCCGAGGTAGCCGGCGGCCTCGACGACGGCGGGCACGGTGGCACCGGCGGTGGCGAGCGAGGAGGCGACGGCCAGCAGCAGGGGTCCGCTGCCGGCGACGACGATGCGCCTGCCGGGCAGGACCAGCCCGGACTTGAGCATGGCCTGGACGCCGCCGGCGCCGACGACGCCCGGCAGCGTCCATCCGGGGAAGGGCAGTTGGCGTTCGTACGCGCCGGTGGCGAGCAGGACGGCGCGGGCCCGTACGGTCACCGGTTCGTCGGCCTCGCCGTCGGTGCCGGTCAGGGCCAGCACGGTCCACCGGTCCTCGGCCTGGCGGGTGACGGTCCACACGTGGTGGCCGGGCAGGTGTGCCACGCTGCTCGCGGCGAGGCGTTCGCGCAAGGAGGCGTAGGCGGGCCAGTCGTGGTGCAGGGCCTGCGGCCGGGCGGCGCCGAGGGCGGGGGCGGGGTGGCGGAAGTACTGGCCGCCGGTGTGGGCGGCGGAGTCCAGCAGGGCGACGGTCAGGCCCGCTGCGGCGGCGGTGACGGCTCCGGCGAGGCCGGCGGCGCCGGCACCGACGACGGCGAGGTCGTAGGTGTCAGACGGCGAGGTCGGCACGGCCGTGTCCCTCCTGGGTGGTGACGCGGTCGCCGGGGCGGGCGGGCACGAGGCAGGCCCGGCGGTTGGGGCGGCCGTTGACGGTGGCGAGGCAGTCGAAGCACTGGCCGATGCCGCAGAACGCGCCGCGCGGGCGGCCGCCGTCGCGGGTGGTGCGCCAGGCGAGGATGCCGGCGGACCACAGGGCGGCGGCGAGGCTCTGGCCGGGCAGGGCGGTGACCGTACGGCCGTCGAAGGTGATCTCGAAGGGCGGGCCGGGCTCCGCCTCGACCAGTCCGGCGGGGGTACGGGGCACTGCGGGCTCTCCTTGCGGGTGCGCGGGCGGGGGTCTTCAGGTGGAGGTCTTCGGGTGCGGGGTCTTCAGGCGCGGGATCTGTAGGTGGGGGTCTTCAGGTGGTCGCGGCGAAGCGGCCGGGGTCGAAGGGGCGGATGTCCAGTGCGGGTTCCTTGCCGCCGATCAGGTCGGCGACGATCGCCCCGGTGGCCGGTGCCAGGCCGATGCCGGCGCCCTCGTGGCCGCAGGCGTGCAGCAGTCCGGGCACGTGCGGGTCGGCGCCGAGGGCGGGCAGGTGGTCGGGCAGGTAGGGGCGGAAGCCCGCGTAGGTGCGCATCACCCGCACGCCGGCGAGGACGGGGAAGAGGGCGGTGGCGCCGTCGGCGAGGCGGCGCAGCGCCTCGGTCGACAGGGTGCGGTCGAAGCCGACGCGTTCGCGGCTGGCGCCGATGAGGACGGGGCCCGACGGCGTGCCCTCGACGACGGCGGAGGTCTGCAGGGCGGCGGAGCCGCTGGCGACGTCGGCGACGTAGTCGACGGCGTAGACCTTGTGCCGCACGACGCGCGGCAGCGGTTCGGTGACGAGGACGAAGCCGCGGCGGGGCATGACGGGCAAGTGGGATCCGGCGAGGCGGGCCAGTTCGCCGCCCCAGGTGCCGGTGGCGTTGACGACGTACGGCGCGTGCGTGTCGCCGGCCGGAGTGCGCACGCCGCGGACCTCGCCGTGGCCGCCGGTCAGGACGGCGGTGACCTGCTCGCCGGTGCGCACCCGGGCACCGGAGGCGCGCAGCAGGTGGGCGGCGGCGAGGGCGGGCTGCACCTGCGCGTCCTGGGGGTAGTGGAAGCCGCCGGCGAGGCCGGCGGCGAGGTGGGGTTCGAGGTCGTGCAGCCGGTCGGCGGGTATCTCCTCGGCGCTCACCCCCGTGGCACGCTGCTTGGCGGCGAAGGTGCGCAGCGCGGCCATGCCGCCCTCGTGCGCGGCGACGACGAGGCCGCCCTTGGGCTCGTACTCGGTGCCGGGCGGCAGCGTGTCGGCGAGGTCGCGCCACAGCCGGGTGGAGAGCAGGGCGAGTTCGAGCTCGGGGCCGGGCTCCTTGTCGGAGACCAGGAGGTTGCCCTCGCCGGCGCCCGTGGTCCCGCCGGCGACGGGACCACGGTCGATCACGGTGACGGAAAGGCCGCTGCGGGCGGCGTAGTAGGCGCAGGCGGCGCCAACCACCCCGGCTCCGACGACGATGACGTCAGGGGAGTTGCTCTGAGACACGGCAGTAATATTTCACATTGCACTACTCCTGCCAAGGGTCTGCCGGACCGTACCGGGCCGGGCGGCGTTTTTTCTACCGCTCCGTCAGTTCGCCCATCCACGCCTCGATCGCGTCCGGCGTGCGCGGCAGCGCGCCCGACAGCAGCCGGGCTCCGTCTGCGGTGATGACGAGGTCGTCCTCGATGCGCACGCCGATGCCGCGCAGTTCCGCCGGCAGGGTCTCGTCGTCGGGCTGCAGGTACAGGCCGGGCTCGACGGTGAGCACCTGGCCCTCCTCCAGGACGCCGTCCAGGTAGGTCTCCGCCCGGGCGCGGGCGCAGTCGTGGACGTCGAGGCCGAGCATGTGGCCGCTGCTGCACAGGGTGTAGCGGCGGTGGAGGTCGCCCTCCGCGCTCTTCAGCACGCCCCACTCGGCGAGGCCTTCGGCGATGACGCGCATGCCGGCCCGGTGGAAGTCGCGGAAGCTCGCGCCGGGCTTCAGGGCGGCGATGCCGGCCTCCTGTGCGGCGAGGACGAGCTCGTAGACCCGGCGCTGGACGGGGCTGAAGCGCCCGGACAGCGGCAGGGTGCGGGTGATGTCGGCGGTGTAGAGGGTGTCGGTCTCCACGCCCGCGTCCAGGAGCAGCAGGTCGCCGGGGTTCAGGCGGCCGTCGTTGCGTATCCAGTGCAGGACGCACGCGTGCGCGCCGGAGGCGGCGATCGTCTCGTATCCGGTGCCGTTGCCCTCGGCGCGGGCGCGCAGGGCGAAGACGCCCTCGATCCACCGCTCGCCGCGCGGGTGGGCCAGGGCACGCGGCAGGGCCCGCACGACGTCCTCGAAGCCGGCTGAGGTGTGGTCGACGGCCAGTTGCAGCTGTTCGACCTCCCAGGCGTCCTTGACCAGGCGCAGTTCGCTGATCGCGGCGGCGAGTTCGGCGTCGGTGGCCGCGTCGCGGCCCTGTGGCAGCCGGTCCTGCGCGTCGAGGTGCACGCAGCGGATGCCGGTCATGCGCTCCGCCTCGGCGAGGTCGGGGCGGCGGCCCACCCAGAACTCGCCGTAGCGGCGGTCGCGGTAGAACTCCGCGGACCCGGCGCCGCGCGGGGAGCGCGGGCGTATGTGGAGCACGGCCTCGTGCCCGTGCGGCCCGTCGGGCTCCAGCACCAGCACGTGGCCGGCCTGCTCCTCGCCGGTGAGCCCGGTCAGCCAGGCGTACGCGCTGTGCGGGCGGAAGCGGTAGTCGCAGTCGTTGGACCGGACCTTGAGTTCGCCCGCGGGGACGATCAGCCGCTCACCGGGGAAGCGTGCGGAGAGCTTCGCCCGGCGGCCCGCGGTGAGAGCGGCCACCGGCAGCCGGATGTCGCCCGGCAGCGGGGTGGCCGCCCAGCCGCCCGCCATGAACTTCTCCAGCTCGGGGCCGACGGGGAGATCGTGACTGACCGTACGGGGGGCACTGGCCGGCGGTCGGCTCATGAGGGGCTCCTCCTGGGGGGAAATGCCTGATTAACCGTCAACTTGTCATGGCGCTGGGATGAACGAAAACGGACTGAGGGGTTGTCAGTGCCATTTCACATTACTACGTTACGTGTCACACGGCGCCGCCTCGCACCCCCCACGGACGACGCGCTCGCGCCGTGCAACCTCCCACGCACACCTCCCACCAGGAGTACATCGGTGTCCCTCTCCACCCTGCGCAGAACCGTTCGCAGACCCCTGCTCACCGCGGCCATCGCCGTGACGCTGTGCGCCACCGCCGGCCAGACCGGCTGGGCGGCCCCCTCCCCCGCCAAGGCCCCGGCACCCGCCACCGCCACCAAGGCCACCAAGGCCGCGCCCAACCCCTTCGACGAGGTGAAACGTCTCGCCGACGCGCCGCGCCCGGCGATCGAGAAGCCCACCGCCCCCCGCGGCCTGACCAAGGCCGCCATCCCCGGCCCCGCCACCGACAAGGCCGCGCAGGGCACGTCCAAGGGCGTGGCGGCGGCGCCGCGCGTCACCGTGCGCGGCGTCACCGTGGCCTGCACGGTCGACGGCATCGCCGGCCTCGGCCCGGAACAGTTCGCGGACTTTCTCATGGACCCGGCCGTCACCGCCGACGGCTGTCTGCGCAGCGTCCTGTGGACCTGGGACTCGCGCATGACCCGCGTCTTCTCCCGGGAGAACGTACGGGCCGTGGCCCTGCGCGCCGAGCGCTACGGCTACTGGCACGACGGGAAGAACACCGACCACCTGCTGGAGATGTTCACCTATCTCCACGCCGCGGCCTACCACGACTTCGCGCACGACGAGATAGACCTCTCCGACGCCACGACCGTGGAAGCCGTGCGCCGCGCCGTCTACTACTTCGGCATCGGGCAGCACACCTTCGACGCCACGGCCACCAACGGCACCACCCTGCGCGAGGCGCTCTACGCCGCGAGCACCCCCGAGCTGCGCCAGTACCAGCTGCCGCTGATGAAGCGGATCCTGGGCATGCTGGACGCCTCCCACCCGCAGACCGCCAATGACCCGGCCTGGGGCAACGCCGCCCTCGGCGCGCTGTCCGTGGGCTACCTGGGCGTCAACAACGAAGACCCCGGTTTCGTCGCGGCCGCCACCGCCGACCCCGCCTACCGCGCGGCGCTCAAGGCGTTCGCCGGCTACGGCCACCTCAAGGGCACGCCCAACGACTGGGTGGCGCGCGACGCGATCAACGAGTACGGCCGGCTCAGCCAGATCGGCGCGCTCAAGAGCGAGATCGGCTCCTCGCTCGGCGGCGTGCTAGACACCGTCGTGCGGACCTTCGGCCAGGGCAGCGAGCCCTGGGGCAAGGTCGTCACCTGGCTCAACCAGCTCGACATGTGCAAGCAGTACGGCGTGTGCAAGGCGGACATCGAGCGCCGGCTCTTCCCGAGCACGTACACGTACGACAACGGCGGCATCAAGGTCCGCACCGCGCTCCCCCGCGAGACGGTGGACCGGCTGTACTACGCGAGCAAGCAGGTCAAGGCGCAGTACCACCGGGTGCTCGGCACCGACCAGCCGCTGGCGGGCGACACCAACTCCACGCTGAACATCGTGCTGTACGCCTCCCGCCAGGACTACGAGATCTACCACCCGCTGCTGACGGGCATGGACACCAAGAACGGCGGCATCTACATCGAGAACGGCGCGACGTTCTACACGTACGAGCGCCGCGTGCCGCAGGACTCCACGCTCACGCTGGAGGAGCTCTTCCGCCACGAGTACACGCACTACCTCAACGGCCGCTGGGCGGTGCCCGGCAGCTTCGGCGACGGCCCGTGGTACCAGGGCGACCGGACGACGGCGATGGACGAGGGCACGGCCGAGTTCTTCGCCGGCTCCACGCGCGACGACGGCGTCAAGGTCCGCAAGTCGCTGGTGCAGGGCATCATCAACGACACGGCGAACGGCGGGCCGCGCATGAGCGTCGACCAGCTGCTGCACGCCGAGTACGAGCGCGACGGCTTCCGCTTCTACAACTACGCGGGCACGTTCTTCGAGTTCCTGTGGAACGAGCGGCCCTCGCAGCTGCGGGAGATGTACGGCTACCTGCGGGCGAACGACGTCGCGGGCTTCGACGCCTGGCGCAGCCGCATGGGCCGCGACTGGTACGTGCAGCGGGACTACAACGCCTTCCTGGACAAGCAGATCGGCCAGGTCAAGGACCTGTACGTGCCGGCCACCGCGTTCACCCCGGTGAGCCGGCTGCAGGACGCCTCGGCCTCCCAGGTCCGCTCGTCCTTCGCGGCCGCGACGGGCCAGGCGCCCGACGACTGCCGCACCGCCGGCTCCCCCGACCGCCCCCGGTTCGTGTGCAACGGCAGGATCACCGCGAACCTGAGCAGCCCGGGCAACGCCGATGCGGTCTTCAAGGACATGTCCGAGACGGTCGACTACTTCATCCTCGACCGCACCAAGCCCCGCAGCAACAACTTCGCCGACATGAACTGCTCCTTCGGCAAGGTCGAGCAGTGGTCCGGCCGTGCCGCGGGCACGGCGGACTACGTGTGCGAGGGCCCGCTGCGCGGCTGACGCCGCGTGCCGCCCAGGCTCCCGGGCAGGAAGGCTCGCCTCCTGTCCGGGGGCTCACGGCACCCGCCTACGGGCGTCAGGTCGTCCGACCGGGCAGTGACGTGGCGCCGGGCAGCGACGCGGCGAGGAAGAAACCGGTCAGGGAGTGCTCCGCCTCGGCCAGGCCGGCCGGCGTCCCCTCGAAGACCACCTCGCCGCCGGAGCTGCCGCCGCCGGGGCCCAGGTCGACGACCCGGTCGGCGTTCACACGGAGACGACGCGCTCGAGCGCCCGGCGGTTCTTGGCGCTCATCTCGTCGGGTTCCTTGCGGCTGCGTCGCGCGCTCGTTGCTCACGCCAGCGACGATCGCGGACACCTCGTGGCCGCAGTCGACACCGGGCTCGCCCCGTCAGACCACCTGGAAGTTCGCCATCATCGCCATGTCCTCGTGTTCGAGGTTGTGGCAGTGCAGCATGTAGCGGCCCTGGTAATGGGTGAACCGCACGAGGACCTCGACCACCTCGTACGGGCGGACGTCGACGGTGTCCTTCCAGCCGGCGTCCGCCGGCCCCGGCCCCCGGCCGCCGCGGGCGACCACCTGGAACTGGCCCAGGTGCACGTGCACGGGGTGGTGGAAGTCGCTGCTGAAGCGCCAGCGTTCCACCCTGCCCAGCCGCGGGGAGGCCAGGACCGCATCGGTGTCGAACGGCCGCCCGTTGACCGTCCACATCTGCCGGTCGTCCGGGCCGTGCGTGCGGCGGAAGTCGAAGGAGCGCACCGGCATCGTCCGGTCCGGGACGAGGGGGGCGAACGAGGTCGACAGACGGGCCGGCACCCGGCTGTCGTCCTTCCCCGTGCGCACGACGCGGAAGCGCATGACGTCGCGCATGCCGCCGGCGGCCGCGGTGTTGCGCAAGGTGAGCTCGCTGCCGAGGGGGAAGGCCGAGAAGTCGACGACGACGTCGAAGCGTTCGCCGGGTGCCATGGCGAGGGACGTCACGGCCCGGGGCGCGGCCAGCAGGCCGCCGTCGCTGCCGATCTGGACGAACGGCGCGCTCCTGCCGGCGGGGGCATCGAGCCGCAGCCGGTAGCGGCGGGCGTTGGAGGCGTTGAGCAGGCGGAAGCGGTAGCGGGTGGCGCAGACGTCCAGGACGGGCCAGGGCGCGCCGTTGACGAGCTGGACGTCGCCGAGCACGCCGTCCGGGAACGCGTCGTGGTCGTGCGGGGCGGGATAGCGGAAGGAACCGTCCTCCTCGAAGGAGCGGTCGCACAGCATCAGGGGCACGTCGCGCTCCCCGTGCGGCAGCGGCAGCCGCTCCTCCTCCGCGTCGGTGACGAGGAAGAAGCCGGCCAGGCCGCGCCAGACCTGCGGGGCGCTGAAGTCCATGCGGTGGTCGTGGTACCAGAGGGTCGCGGCCCGCTGCGGCAGCGGGTACGCGTAGCTGCGGTACCCCACGGCCGTGCGCCCGCCGTGCGCGGCGGCCATGCCCGCGTCCGCCCCGCCGGGTGCGCAGCGCACGGGCAGCAGCAGGTCGGTGGGGTAGCCGTCGGACTCGGGCGGGGTGACGCCGCCGTGCAGGTGGGTGACGGTGGGCACGGCGAGGCCGTTGCGCACCCGGACCACGGTGCGGCGCCCGGAGCGGGCGGCGAAGGTCGGGCCGGGGAAGATCCCGTCGTACCCCCACACCGTGGTGCTGCGGCCGGGCAGGATCTGCGCCGTGCCCTCCCGCTGCTCGACCTCGTAGAAGTCGGTGCCGTGCGCGCTGCGCACCGGCCGGGCCACCGGCGGCACGGGCAACGGCACCGCGAAGGGCCGGGGCAGCGGGCCCGCACTGGCCAGGACGCGCCCGGTGGACGCCGCGGCGAGGCGGGACCAGCCGGCCGCGCCCACCGTGATCGCCGCTCCGGCGGCGGCCGTCAGCCCGAGGAACCCCCGCCGGCCCGGGAGCGCGGGCCTCACCCGGCCGCCCCCGCCGGCGCGGGGCGGGCGGCGTCCTGCTGGGCGAAGGCCCAGCAGGTCAGACCCGCCGCGCAGCCGAAGACGGCCATGCCCAGCGGCAGGTGCCCGGCCAGGATGCGCGCCTCCCCCAGCCCTTGCTGCACGCCGACCAGGGCGGCGAGCACCGCGCTGGCCACGGCCGGCCACAGGGGCCCGCGGGCGGCGCGCCACACGGCCAGGGCCGCGGCGGTCTGGACGACGGTGAGGGCGCCGAGCACGCCGGCGTTCGCCGCGTGCCAGGCGAGGAAGTCGAGGTCGCCGGTGACGAACAGACCGGCCAGTGCCGCCTGCGCCAGGGTGTCCAGCAGCACCAGCACGGCCGCGGTCCGCAGCGCCGCCAGCGGCCAGCGGCGCGCGGGCGGGTGGAGTTGTGCGGTCACCGGGGGCCGGCCGCGGCGGTCAGGGCCTGCTCGTAGGTGTGGAAGCCGTCCTCGACGCCCAGGAGGACGTCGTTGAAGGCCAGGTAGCCCTCGGCGATGACCGGGGTGTCGCGCAGGGCCTCGACGAGGAAGTAGTACGCGCCCAGGTCCTCCGTCTCGAGCAGGGCGAAGTCGGAGAAGCGGCCGTTGAAGGCCTCGGCGTCGAAGAAGCGGGCCTTCACCCGGTCCGCGTAGGCGGCGAAGACCGGCTCCAGGTGCTGGGCGCGCAGGGCGTTGCGCTCCTCGCGCGACAGGGCGAGCCAGCGCGGCGTGACGGTGTAGGTCAGGACGATGCCGTAGGTCATGAGGGTCCCCCGAAGAGATTTGCTAACACCGTTAACTTTCGGAACAAGCTAAAGTTACAGGTGTTCACTTTGTCAAGAGAAGGCGAGGGCACCCTCGTGCCGGGCACATCGGGAACCCCAGCCGGCGGACGCCGCCACCGCGTCCGCGAACAGGCACTGACCGAGATCCTGGACACCGGCCGCCGGCTCCTGGTCGAGGAGGGGCCCTCCGCCGTCACCCTGCGGGCCATCGCCCGCGAGATGGGCATGACCGCACCCGCCCTCTACCGCTACTACGCCGGCCACCGGGACCTCGTCCAGGCCCTGGTCTCGCGCCTGTACGACGAGCTGGCGGTCTCGCTGGCCGAGGCCCGCGAGCGCCGGCCGGCCGACGATCCGGGCGGGCGGCTGCGGGAGGTGTGCCGGCAGCTGCGCCGCTGGGCGCTGGCCCATCCCCGCGAATTCGGGCTGCTGTTCGCCAAGCCGCTCACGGACGCCGACACCGCACCCGGTTCGGCCGCGCACGACCCCAGCTGGCGCTTCGGCACGATCCTCCTGGAGCTGATGGTCCAGCTGTGGCGCCGCGGCACCGTCACGCCACCGGCCGGGCTGGATCCGGCGTGGACGGCCCAACTGGAGGAGGTGCGCGAGCACTTGGCCGGCGAGCCCGTCCCCCTGGAGGTCATCTACGTCTTCGTCTCCTGCTGGGCCCGCGTGTACGGCGCGGTGGCCGTCGAGGTGTTCGGCCACCTCGACTTCGCCCTCACCGACCCCGAACCGCTCTTCGAGCACGCCCTGCGCGACGTCCTCACCGCCCTGGGCGCCCCCGAGGCGTAGCCGCGGGCCCGAATCGCGGACCGGCCCCACCGCGCGGCATCGTGGAAGGTGACGTCCGGTACGACGACGTCCGGTACGACAGCGAGGTGGTGGACGCGGTGGAGCGACCCCTGGTCGTGGGCGCGGACGGCTCCCCCGGCAGCCTGCCCGCCCTGGACTGGGCCGCCGCCGAGGCGGCCCGGCGCGGGCTGCCGCTGCGCATCGTGTGCGCCTCGCTGTTCGAGCGCTACGAGGCCGGTCTGCCCTCGGCCGGCGGGGAGGAGCTCCCCGAACGGGTGCTGGCCGAGCACGTCGCCGCCGCGGCCGGGCAGCGCGTCCGGCAGGCGGCCCCCGGGCTCGACGTGCACGCCGAGGTCGTGCCGGCCGAGCCGGTGGACGCGCTGGTGGAGGAGTCGCGCCGGGCTTCCTTGCTGGTCACCGGCTCCTCCGGGCGGGGCGCCGTGCGGGAGCTGCTGCTGGGCTCGGTGAGCCTGTCGGTGGCGGGCCGGGCCCACTGCCCGGTGGTGGTCGTGCGCGGCACCGAGGAGAACGTCCGGGGCAGCGGCCGGCGCGTCGTCGTGGGCGTCGGCCGGGAGGAGGAGGCCCCGGCGGCCGTGGAATTCGCCGTGGCCGCGGCGCAGCTGCGCGGCTGCGAGGTGGAGGCGGTACGGGCCTGGCGCAGCCCGCAGCAGCAGGCCGACCCCCTCGTCGTGCTGGACCAGGCCGCCCGGGCCTACGCCGAGCAGGCCGCCGCCCTGCTGGAGGACGCGCTGCGCGGCCCGCTGGAGCGGTACCCCGGGGTCACCGTCCGGCGCACGGTGGTCGAGGGCCCGGCGCACAAGGCCCTGGTGCGGCTGTCGGCGGGTGCCGCCCTGCTGGTGGTCGGGGCCACCCGGCGGCACGGTCTGCGCGGCCTGCAGCTGGGCCGGGTCAGCCACCGTGCGCTGCACCACGCGCCGTGCCCGGTCGCCGTCGTCCCGCACGAGTGAGGCGGTGCCCGCCCCGGCGTTCAGCGGTGGTTCAGCGGTGCCCGGTGGCCTGCGGCGGGGGCGCGACGATCAGCGGGCAGTCCGTCCGGTGGGCGAGGGTGCGGCTGGTGGAGCCCGCCAGCATGCCGCGGAAGCCGCCCCGGCCCCGCGCCCCGACCACCAGGCAGCGGGCACGGCGGGCGGCGGAGGCGAGCATCCCGGCGGGGTCCCCGGTGAGGACCTCGTGGCGGACCTGCACCTCCGGGTACTGCGCGCAGTGTCCGGCGAGGGCCTCGGAGAGCACCAGCCGCGACTCGTCGAGGAACTCCGGCAGCTCCGCGTCCCGCGGACGGCGCACGTCGACGGCGACCAGCCCGGTGCCGGCCAGGGCCGCCTCCTCGAAGGCGAGGGCGACGGCGAGGTCCGAGGCGGGTGAGCCGTCCACGCCGACGACGACGGGTGCGTCCGCGGGCAGCCCGGCCGCCGGCTCGGGCACCAGGACCACCGGGCAGGCCAGGTGGCCGATCAGGGCGTCGCTCTTGTCGCCCGGGGCGAACAGGGTGTCCACCCCCGTGTACCGGCGCGCTCCGAGCACCAGCATCCCCGCCGACTCGGCGGCCTCGCGCAGCACGTGCACCCGCCGCCCGGCCACCAGGGAGGGGACGAGCTCCAGCTCCCGGTGGCGCATGAGCGCGGCCTCCATGGCCCGCTGCAGCAGGGCCTCCCCACCCGCCCGGAAGTGCGTGGCCCAGTGCGGCAGCTCCTGTCCCGGCCCGCCGTGCGGCGGCTTGCCGGTGGGCCACTCCTGGGCGTGCACCAGGTGCAGCGGCAGCCCGCGCCAGGCGGCCTCGTCGGCCGCCCACGCGACGGCGTGCGGGCTCACGGCGGTGCGGGTGACGTCGACGAGCACGGGTCCGCTCACGCGCATCCGCGGGGTCCCTTCCGTCGGCAGGTCCGCTTCCCTTCCGGCTTCCATCATCGGGCCGGACGGGGAGCGGCGCAGGCCGGGGCCGGCCCGCGGGAACCTCCCGCGTCGTCCGTCACACCCGTGGGCGCGGTGCCTGCGGCGTGCGCTCCCCCGTGCTCCGTACGGCCCTGCCGGCCCCCCGGGCGCCCTCGGGCCGCCGTCACCGCGGCCACCGCCCGTCCGTTGGGCAGGACGTGCAGGGGGCGAGGAGGACGCGCGGACGCCGGGTGAACCGGACACGGCTGGCGGTGGCGGGCGGTGTCGCCCTCGCGGCGGCCTGCGGGCTGCTCGCGGCCACGGCCGACGGGGTGCTGGCGGTCTCGGCCGCGGCCTCCGGCGGCGCGTTCAAGCTGACGGGCGAGCGGCTGGAGGGCGAGGGCTTCAGCGAGCGCACCGACGTGCTCGTGGAGCACGGCGGCGCCCGGCACCCGGTCGGCGTGGTGACCGCCGACCAGGCCTGGCTCAAGGGCCTGTGCGCCAGCCTGCTCGTGCCCACCCCCTTCGGGCCGGTGACGCTGCGCGGCAGCGCCGGGCGCATACGGCCCGTCCTGGCCACCGGCATCGTCGTCAACACCGACCGGGTGCGCGGCCGGGAGACCGTCTTCGAGGGCCTGCGCGTCGGCGTGCTTCCGGAGGGCGGCATCGGCGCCAGTACGCGCCATGCGACGGTCGAACGGCCGGAGTTCACCTCGTGGCTGGCCACGGCGGGCACCTTCCGGCTGAGCGACGTGGACATCGGCATCGAGGCGGGCCGGCACGAGTGCTCCTGACGCGGGCGGGGGCGGCGCGGCGGCGGTTCGGCGCCTGGCGCCGCGGCCGGCCGCTGGGCGCGGCGGTGCTGGCCGTGCTCGGCGCGCTGGAGTTGCTCTGGCTGCCGTTCACGGGCTTCCCGGCGGCCGTTCAGGTCGCCGGCGTGGTGGCCGGGGCCGGGCTGTCCACGAGCGTGCCGCTGCTGGTGGCCGCGGTGATGCTGGCCACGCACCCGGGGCTGCACACGCCCGTCGGGCTGACCGTGCTGGCCCTGGCCCTTCTCGCGCTGGTCACCTGCAACGCCGGCGGGATGCTGCTGGGCAGCCTGCTCGCGGGCGCAGGCGGGGTGTGGGGGTTCGCGTGGCTGCCGCCCGAGCGGGAAGCGGGGTGAGGGCCGGCCCTGCCGTCCTGCGGACTCTGCTGGTCTGCGCCGGAGCGGTCCTGGCGTGCACGGCCGCGGACGCCCGCGCCCCGGGGCCGGGCGCGGGCGCCGGATTCGCGGCCGCCGCCGCCCGCGACGTCGCGGGCGCGCCGGTCACCCTCGTCGCCCGCAGGGCGGTGACGGGCCCGGTCGGCTGCGTCCGCCCCGCCGGCGCGGGGCATCCGGTGCTGCGGTGCCGCTTGGAGCGCGCCACGCTCACCGACGCCGTCGTGACCGTCCGTACGGCGGGCCACCCGACCACGGCGCGTTTCGCGTACGCCGGGCTGTCGGGCGGCATCGACGTGGACCTCACCCGCATCGACGCCCGGCTCCTGGGCGTCCTTCCGGTGCACGTCGCCGCGGACCTGCCGCTGCCCGCGGCGGCCGCCCCCGGGCTGGAGCTGACCGACGTCACCCTCAGCGCGGACCGGGTGGCCGTCGGCGGCGGCCGGGTGCGCGACGCCGGGCTGGCGACCGGACGGTGACCACCGGAGGGCTCAGACGGTGCCGAAGCGGCGCTTGCGGGCGGCGAACGCCGTGATGAGGGCGCGCAGTTGATCGCCCGTGAAGTCGGGCCAGAGGGTGTCGACGAAGAAGAACTCCGCGTAGGCGGCGCGCCAGAGCATGAAGTTGGAGATGCGCTGCTCGCCGGAGGTGCGGATGAGCATGTCGATGTCGGGGAGGTCCGGCAGCGGCAGGTGCCGGGCGAAGAGCGGCTCGTCGATGACCTCCGGGTCCAGCCCTCCGGTGGCGGCGCGGCGGGCCAGCACGGCCGCGGTGCGCACGATCTCGTCACGGCCGCCGTGGTTGAAGCAGAAGGCCACGGTCATGGCCCGGCCCGCCCGGGTACGCTCCTCCGCCTCGTGCAGCGCGCGGATCACGGTGGGGGACAGCCGGGCCTCCGACCCGAGCCACCAGAAGCGCACTCCGCGCTCCACATGGCCCTCGAAGGACTCCGAGGCCTCCTCGGCCAGCCGCATCAAGGCGTTCACTTCGGCAGAGGGCCGGTTCCAGTTCTCGGTGGAGAAGATGAACAGCGACAGGTACTCGATGCCCTCCTCCAGCGCGCCGTCCAGCACGGACGACACCGCGCGGACGCCGGCCTCGTGCCCGCTCGTGCGCGGCAGTCCGCGCCGGGCCGCCCAGCGGCCGTTGCCGTCCATGATGAGGGCCACGTGGCGCGGCCGGTGGCCGCCCCCTGCCGCAGCAGACCGCCGGGCAGCGGCGTCCACGGCCATGGGGTAGGTCTCGCGCAGCAGCCATTTGACCACGGATATCCGCCACTTGGCGGCCCGGGCACCTCGACGAGGCATGGCGCCTCCTCACCTCGCGCTCCCGCACGCTGAGAGGAGTCTGCGCCGTGCCGGCGCCACTCACACCTCAAACCATCCGAAAAGATGAAATCATCAATCATAGCCTTGGATAAGCTCGTTGACCGACATGACCGCACCGCCCTCCACCCCGAGCGCCGCCGACCGGCTGGCGCGCCACACCGCGCGCTGCCTCTCACCACCCGTGCTGCCGGTGGCTGCGGGCTGCGCGGTGAGCTGGCACGCCGGCCGGCCCGGTTACGCAGGGCTGGTGTGGGGCGCTACGGCCGCGGTGTGCGGCGCCGTGGCCGTGGCGGTGATGGCCCTCGGCGTACGGCGCGGCTGGTGGTCGGACCTGGCGTTGAGCCGGCGCGCCGAGCGCCCGCTGCCGCTGGCCTGCGCCTCGGCGGCCGCGGCCGTGGTGTGGCTGGTCTGCCTGCGCGCGGGCGCCCCCCGCGACGTGCTGGTACCGGGCGCCCTGGCGCCCGCCGGCGGGGCGGTGTTCGTGCTGTGCACCCGCTTCGGCAAGGTCTCGCTGCACACCTGCGCGGCCGCGGGCAGCGTCGCCCTGCTGGCGCTGCGCGTGGACCCGGTGTGCGCGCTCCTGGCACCCCTGCCGGTGGCCGTCGGCTGGGCCCGGATCCGCCTGGGCGCGCACACGCCGGCACAGGTGTGGGCCGGCGGGCTGCTCGGTGCGGGGCTGACGGTGGCGGTGCTGCTCATCGCCGGCTGACGCGCGGTGCGCAGATCATCTCGATCGAGCGCGGGGAGAGGAAGATGCGCGCCGACGGGTGCGGGCGGGACCCGGGCACGGCCCGCAGCCGCCAGTGGGTGGCGACGGTGGCGACGACGGTCAGCATCTGGTGCATGGACAGCCGGTCGCCGATGCACTTGCGGGGCCCGGTTCCGAAGGGCACGTAGGCGCACCGGGGCAGCAGCGCCGCCCGTTCGGGCAGCCACCGGTCGGGGTCGAAGCGCAGCGGATCGGTGTGGTGGCGCGGGTGACGGTGCATTCCGTAGGCGCTGAAGACCAGTTCCGTACCGGCCGGCAGGGGTACGCCGCCCAGCTCGACGGCTTCGAGGGCGCGGCGCGCGAGCAGCCACACCGGCGGGTACAGTCGCAGCGCCTCGCAGAGCACCCGGCGCGTGTACACCAGTTGCGGCAGGTGCTCGGCGTTCACGTCGTCGCCGGCCAGGACGGTGTCGAGCTCGTCGTGCAGCCGGCGCTCGACGTCCGGATGGGCGGCCAGTTCGTGGAAGACCCAGGGCAGGATGTCGCCGATGCCGTGGGCGGCGGCGATGAGGTAGAAGACGAGCTCGTGGACGATCTGCTCGTCGTCCAGGCCGCTGCCGTCGTCGGCGTAGCGGGCACGGGCCAGGGCGGTGAGAACGTCGCCGTCGTCGCGCCGCGGGTCGGTGCGGCGTTCGTGCAGGGCTGCGCGGAGCGCGGCGCGCAGCCGGGCGCGCGCCCGCAGGAAGCCGCCGGTGCCGGGTACGGGCAGGGAGTCGGTCCAGCGCGGGGCGACCGAGCGCCAGTACAGGCCGGGAACGAGGTTGCGCTGGACGCCGGCGAGGGGGCCGGCCACGGCGGCGGCCGGTTCGCCGCAGAAGACCAGCGCGTTGACCTCGTTGGACAGCGCCAGCAGTTCCTTCTCCAGCCGCAGCCGCAGCCCCGGCCGCCAGTGGGCGAGCCGGTGGCGGGTCACGCGCGCGACCAGTGCCGTCCGCGCGGCCAGCCGCTCGGGGTGGAAGGCCGGTTGGATCGCCCGGCGGTGGCGCCGGTGGGCGGCGGAGGGGGTCAGGCCCTCGACATGCATGTCCATCACCAGGCTGACGCCGAGCTGCGGCCCGGCGGTGTCCGTCAGGCGGCCCTTGACGAAGTCGCGGGCCCCGGTGACCAGGAGGTGGTGCAGCAGCCCCGGGTCGGTGACGAGGTAGGAGGGGTGGAGGCCGGGGCGGAAGCGCACGAGGGGGCCCAGCTCGTTCATCCCGGCGATGAACTCCGTGGGACGGAACCACAGATCGGCGCCGTGGCCGATGAGCGGCAGTGCTCCGCGAGCCGTCGGGACGTCCATCGGCACCCCCCAGGGCCGGTCCGTGAGGTTTCCCCGCCTTCATGGGTACATACCCGTCATGACGGTCAGGGACGTCGTCGTCGTGGGCTCCGGTTTCGGCGGTTCGGTGGCCGCGTTGCGCCTGGCGGAGCGGGGGCACCGGGTGACGGTCGTGGAGGCCGGCTGCCGGTTCGCCGACGCCGACTTCGCCGCCTCCCCCTGGCAGGCGCACCGCCTGCTGTGGGCTCCCCGGCTCGGCCTGCGCGGCATTCTCCGGGTGCGGGTGCTGCGCAACCTGCTGGTGCTCACGGGTGTGGGGGTGGGCGGTGGTTCGCTGGCGTACGCCGGGGTGCTGCACCGGCCCGCCGCGGGGGCCTTCCGCCGGGCCGGGTGGGACCCGGCGGTGGACTGGGCGGCCGAACTGGCCCCGCACTACGCGGTGGCCGAGCGCATGCTGGGCGCCGCCCCGGCGCCGCTGCCCGACGCGGACGGCGCGGGTGAGGCGGTGCTGCGCCGGGTGGCCGGGGACGCGGGGGCGGGCGGCTCCTTCGGGCCGACCCGGGTGGGCATCGTGCTCGACTCCCCCGGCCGGCCGGTGCCGGACCCCTACTTCGGCGGGCGGGGCCCCGGCCGCACCGGCTGCACCCGCTGTGCGCGCTGCGTCCTGGGCTGCCGGGTGGGGGCGAAGAACACCCTGGTCAAGAACTACCTGCACCTGGCCGGGCGGCTGGGTGCCCGGGTGCTGCCCCTGACCACCGTGACCGCGCTGGCCCCGCGCCCGGACGGCGGCTGGTGGGTGCACACGGCGCCCACCGGCGGCCCGCCGTACCGCCGGGGCGGCGGCCTGCGCGCGGACCACGTGGTGCTGGCCGCCGGTGCGTGGGGGACGCCCGAGCTGCTGCACCGCTGCCGCGCCGCCGGTGCCCTGCCCGGCCTCGGGCCGGCGCTGGGCACCCGGACCTGCACCAACCGCGAGGTGCTGCTGGCCGTGGCGGCGCCCGGCTTCGACGTCGGCCCCGGTGTCGCCGTCGGCGCGCAGGTGCGGGCCGACGAGGCGACGGTGGTGCAACTGTGCCGGGTCGGCGGCGCCGGCCACCCGTTGTCCGCCCTGTTGGCCCCGCTGGCCGGGGCCGGCCCGGGCGCCCTGGCCCACTGGCCGGTGCGGGGCTTCGGCCGGCGCACGGCGCTGCTGCTGGCGATGGAGGCCCGGCCGTCCTCGCTCACCAGCCGGCTGCGGCACGGGCGCCTGGCCCTCGTGCCGGACGAGGGCCCCGGCGAGCCCGCCCGGCTGCCGGCCGCCGACACCCTCGCGCGGGCGTTCGCCGGGCACATCGGCGGCAGCGCCTACGGCCTGTGGTGGAACCGCCTGCTCGGACTGCCCTTCACCGCGCACCTGACGGGCGGCTGCCCGCTCGGCACCGATCCGCGCACGTCCGTCGCCGACCCGGGCCACCGGGTGCACGGCCACCCCACGCTGCACATCGCCGACGCCTCGGTCGTCCCGGCCGGCCTCGGCTGCAACCCGGCGCTGACCGTCACCGCCCTGGCCGAGCGCGCCTTCTCCGCCTGGCCGGGCGCATGAGCAGCCGCGGGAGCGACGGCGGGAGCAGCGGCAACCGCCCCGTGCACCCGGCCCTCGCCCGGGCCGGGGCCACCCGTGCGTTCCTGCTGCTCGCGCCGCACGTGCTGCCGCGCCTGGACCGGGCCGTGCACCGGCTGACGGGCGGCCGGCTGCTGCCCAGCCGGCTGCTCCTGCCGACCGTCGTGCTCACCACCACCGGGCACCGCAGCGGCCGGCCGCATGCGACGCCCCTGTGCGCGTACCGCTGTCCCGACGGCAGCTGGCTGGTCGCGGCCACCAACTTCGGCCGCCCCGGCCACCCGCACTGGAGCACCAACCTGCTGCGCACCCCGCGCGCCACGGTCACCTGGCGGGGCGTGGCCCACCCGGTTCGCGCACACCTGCTCTCCCCCGCGGCGCAGCGCGCGGAGCGCGCCCGGATCCTCGCGGTGCTGCCGGTGTACGACCTGTATGCGGCCCGGGCGGCAGGGCGGGGGGTGCGGGTGTTCCGGCTGCAGCTGCTGACGCGCTGACCGCGTGGGCAAATCACTACATATGCGACCCTTGCGACCTAGGCTCGGCCTCGTGATCAACCTGACGGGGCTCGTGAAGCGGCTGGCCATCGGCCGGGCGAGGCGCAGCGAGGAGCTGGGCGAGACGCTGCTGCCCAAGCGGCTGGCGCTGCCCATCTTCGCCTCCGACCCGCTGTCGTCGGTGGCCTACGCCACCCAGGAGATCCTGCTCGTGCTGACCCTGGGCGGCATGGCGTACCTGCACTTCACGCCCTGGATCGCCGCGGCGGTCGTGGCGCTGATGGCGGTGGTGGTGCTGTCGTACCGCCAGGTGGTGCACGCCTATCCGAGCGGCGGCGGCTCCTACGAGGTGGTCTCGCGGAACCTGGGCCCCTCGGCCGGCCTGGTGGTCGCGGCGTCGCTGCTGGTCGACTACGTGATGACGGTGGCGGTCTCCGTCGCCTCGGGCGTGGACAACGTCATCTCGGCCGTGCCGCAGCTGGCGGACTTCCGCGTGGTGATGGCGGTGGGCTTCGTGGCCCTGCTGACGGGGGTGAACCTGCGGGGCGTACGGGAGTCCGGCCAGGCCTTCGCCGCGCCGACGTACCTGTTCATCACCGGTGTGCTGATCATGGTCGGCACTGGGCTGGTCCGCTGGGCGCTGGGGCACGCGCCCGTCGCGGAGAGCGCCGGCTTCGGCATCGCGCCCGATCCGCGCGACGCGGGGCTGGCCGGCTTCGCGCTGGTCATGCTGTGCCTGCGCGCGTTCTCCAGCGGCTGTACGGCCCTGACGGGCGTGGAGGCGATCTCCAACGGCGTGCCGGCGTTCCGCAAGCCCAAGTCGAGGAACGCGGCCACCACGATGAGCGTCATGGGCGCCATCGCGGTGACCATGTTCGTGGGCGTGACGGCCCTCGCGCTGCTGACCAAGGTGCACATCACCGACGACTCCTGCCGGCTGACCGGCCTGCCGGGCGACTGCGGCTCGTACACCCAGCGCACGGTCATCGCCCAGCTGGCCGCGGCGATCTTCGGGGGCGAGCACAGTGCCGGCTTCTACTTCGTCCAGGCGGCCACCGCCCTGGTGCTGATCCTGGCCGCGAACACCGCCTTCAACGGCTTCCCGCTGCTGGCCTCGATCCTCGCCCAGCACCGCTACCTGCCCCGCCAGCTGCACAACCGCGGCGACCGGCTGGCGTTCTCCAACGGCATCATCGCCCTGGCGCTGGCCGCCGTGCTGCTGCTGTGGTTCTACAAGGCGGACGTCACCAGCCTCATCCACCTCTACATCCTGGGCGTCTTCACCTCCTTCACGCTCTCCCAGGCGGGCATGGTCCTGCACTGGAACCGCGCGCTGCGCGAGGAGGGCGACCAGGCCGTACGGCGGCGGGGGCTGACGGCGCGGGTCATCAACGCCACCGGCGCCGTCGTCACGGGCCTGGTGCTGGTGATCGTGCTGGCCACCAAGTTCGTGCAGGGCGCGTGGCTGGCCGTCGTGGCCGCGGCCGTGCTGTGGACGACGATGCGCGGCATCCGCCGGCACTACGACGCGGTCGCCGCCGAACTGGCCGTCGTCGACCCGCGGGCCGAGCTGGTGCGCCCCACGCGCGTGGTGGCGATCATCCTGGTCTCCACGATCCACAAGCCGACGCTGAGGGCCCTGGCCTATGCCAGGGCCCTGCACCCGGACCACCTGGAGGCGCTGACCGTCTCGGTGGACCGGGAGGAGACCAAGGCCCTGCAGGGGCAGTGGACGGCCCTGGACGCCGACGTCCCGCTGAAGGTGCTCGCCTCCCCGTACCGGGAGATCACCCGGCCCGTGGTGGAGTACGTGCGCTCCATCCGGCGCGACAGCCCCCGGGACGTGGTGGGGGTGTTCATTCCCGAGTACGTGGTGGGCCACTGGTGGGAGCACTTCCTGCACAACCAGTCCGCGCTGTGGCTCAAGAGCCGGCTGCTGTTCACCCCCGGCGTGATGGTCACCAGCGTGCCCTGGCAGCTGAGCTCCTCCCGCCGGGCCGACCACCCCGCCCGCCGCGCCCCGGGCGCCATCCGCCGCGGCGAGCCGGTGCCCCTCCACCAGCACCACCACCCGTTCGCCCACCACGGCCGCGAGCAGCAGAAGTAGCCCTCCTCAAGGGCAGGCGCCGTCGGCGGTGAGCGGGCCGGGGCCGACGAGGGGGCCGAGTGCGCCCGTCAGGGCGCCGAGGCACGTCTCGCGCAGTGCGTCGCGGGAGCACATCCGCCGGGTGAGCCATTCCACGCACAGGGCACGGACGAAGGCCAGCCAGCTCATGAGGACGGCCGACATCAGCTCGGGGGGCACCGCGTCGAAGGCGGCCGCACCGGCCAGGCGCTCGCGGAGCACGGTCATCTCCCCGAGGACGACGGCCTGGATCACGGGATCGCCCGCGAGCGTGCGGTTCGCGGCGAGCACGGTGTGACGGTTCTCGGCGAAGTAGTCGATGTGGCGGTCGAGTCCGGCGCGTACCTGGGGGATCAGGGGCAGGGACCGGTCGATCGGCGTCGCGTCCAGGAGCCGGTCTGCGGCCTGCCGGTAGACCGCCGCGAAGAGGTCGCGCTTGCTCGGGAAGTGGCGGTAGAGCAGGGCCCGGGAGACGGCGGCCTGCTTGGCCACGTCCTCCATGAGGACGTCGTCGTACGGCCGGGCCGCGAACAGCTCCGCTGCCACCGTCAGCAGCTGGTGGCGGCGCGCCGCGGGGGTCAGTCTGCTCCGAGTGGTCACGCCCCCAGGCTAGTTGACGCCCGTTCGGGCGGTGCCGTACGTTCGTTCCCAGGCTAGTAGATGCGTGTCTACTAAAGGGGGGCCGGTCGTGACCGGACTGCTCAGATGGCTCCTGCTCCTCATGGGCGCCGCCTGCACGGCGATCGGCGCCGCGCACCTCGTCGCCGGGGTCCACTCCGTCCCCGGAGAGGGCCTTGCGGGTGCGACCGTCGACAGCCGGGAGCGCTTCTACGGCGCGATCTTCATGGGGTACGGCCTCGCCTGGATCCACGTCGCCCGGCGCTCGCCGATCCCGGCCCGTGCCGTCCGGTGGCTGGCGGGTCTGCTGCTGCTCGGCGGTGCCGGCCGGCTGCTGTCCCTCCTCTCCCACGGGCCACCGCACTGGTTCCAGGTGGTCCTCACCGGCACCGAGCTCCTCCTGCCCCCGCTCTTCCTGTGGCTGGCCGCCGTCGAGGAGAAGGCGGCGAGCACGGCGGGACGGGCGGCGCCCGACTCGAACAATTGACCGCCCCGGTTCCCCCGGATGCCGCCCCACGCCTGGCGGCCGTGATCCGTCCGACGGATGCTGGGCCTGCGGGGCGTACGGCACCAACACACCGGGAGCGGGTACGTGAGGGCACCGAGCGCGGGGCGCACCGCCGTGATGCGCTGGTTCCTGCGCCACCTCCCGCTGGTTCCGGTCGTGATGCTGGTCGGCGGCGCCCTCATCGACGTCAACACCCCGCCGCACTTCAGCCTGGAGGCGGTCTACACCGCCGCGCCGATGACGGCCGCGGCACTGCTGTCGCTGCGCGCCACGATCCTGGCGGGCATCGGCGCGTGCCTCGCCGACGCGCTGGTGCTCGCGCACTTCGGCTTCCTCGACGAATCCGGCGGCCGCAGCGAGCTGGCGACGGTCGCCACGGTCTCGGCCCTCGCCGTCGTCGTCAGCCGGCTCATGCACTACCGGGACGTCCGGCTGCAGTCCGCGCGCGAGGTCGCCCTCGCGGTGCAGCGCGCCGTCCTGCCGCACCCGCCGCCGCGCCTGGGCCCGGTGCGCATCGCCGTGCGCTACCAGTCGGCCGTGCGGGAGGCGCAGATCGGGGGCGACCTGTACGGGGTGCAGGCGACCCCGTACGGCGTGCGCTGCCTGGTCGGGGACGTGCGGGGCAAGGGCATGCAGGCGGTCAAGGCCGTCGACGTGGCCCTCGGGGTCTTCCGCGAGGCCGCGGAGGACGAGCCGGCGCTCACCGGCATCGCGGCCCGTCTCGAACGGGCGCTGGTGCGCGAGGCCGCGGAGCGCGCCGGGTTGGAGGAGACGGAGGGGTTCGTCACCGCGGTGCTGGCCCAGATCCCGTACGCCGGCGACGAGGTGCTCCTGGTCAACCGCGGCCACCCGGCGCCGCTGCTGCTGCGGCCGGACGGCGAGGTGCGCTGCGCGGAGCCGTCCGACCCGGCGCTGCCCCTGTGCCTGGCCGGGCTGGGGCCCGACGGGGTGGCGGCCGACGCCCTGGCCTTCCCCGCGGGGACGACCCTGCTGCTGTACACGGACGGCCTGACCGAGGCCAAGGACCGCACGGGCGCCTTCTACGATCCCGTCGCCGCCCTGACCGGCCGTCGCTTCCGCGGGCCGGAGGAGCTGCTCGACGCGCTGCTGGCCGACGTCACCCGGCACACCGGGGGCAGCATCACCGACGACATGGCCCTGCTCGCGCTCACCCGGGACCGGTGAGCACTCACGGGGCGGCGCCCGCCGGGGCGGGGCAGGCGGTGAACCTGAAGCTGCTCGACGTCTCGAACCCGGCCGACAGCTGGGACTTCTTCCTCAACGTGGTCATGTTCGTCCCCGGCGGGCTGCTGCCGGCGAGCGCGGGCACGCGCCTGGCGACCGCGGCCGCCTGCGGCTTCGCCGGCTCGCTCGCCATCGAGACGATGCAGTACCTCACGTCCTCGGGCCGCACGGCCGACATCAACGACCTGCTGTCCAACTCGGGCGGCTGCGTGGCCGCTTACGCCTGTGCCGCGGCGGTCCGGGCGGCCGCCCGGAGGGCGGCGGCGACGGCCGCCGGGCCGCGGCTGCGGGGCTGACGCCGGTCCGCGTTCCCTCCGGGTCCCGGAAGGACCTGCGGCGCCCGGGGCTCACGGGAGGCCCGGGGCGCCCGGGTCGCGACAGCGGGCGCGCGCCCGCGCCTGCACCCGTGACCCGCTGCGGCAGTTGCTGACGCGGTGGTCCCCGAGGACTACGGTGTTCCCTGGTTCACCGCAGTCCCCCCACCCCTCTGCACGCACAGCATCCCTGTTTGCCTCCCCGTACGCCGTTCCGACCTGAGCGTTCGCGCGGGCGTCACACCGCCCGCCGAGACTGCGACGTGACGAGGCGTACGTGTCATGCCATCACAGGGCAGGAGAGAGAACGTGGTGAAGATCAGACGCACGCCCGGGGCCGCGCTCGCAGCCGGCCTCGCCGCGCTGGTGCTCGTCGCTCCCGCCGCGGCCGGACGGGCCCAGGCCGCACCGCCGCGGGCCGCGAGCGGCCTGCCGCTGGGCGCCTACAACCTTCCCGAGACCCGCCGCACCGCCGAGCTCGCGCCCGGAGTGACCTGGACCCACATCGAGCGCGGCCGCGCGGATGCGAACGACCGCTGGACGGTCGAGGTCGACCTGCTGCGGGACGAGGGCGCCGCCCGCGCCCTGGCCGACCGCCTGGCGAAGGCCGGCTTCCCGCCCACCGTCACCCGCGTCGACGACCGCCCCCAGGACCTGCCGTCCTCCCTGCCGTGGGGCTGGCGCGTACGGGTCGGCAGCCTCACCGACAAGGCGGCCGCCGCCCAGTTGGTGCAGAAGCTGCGCACGGCGGGGTTCAACCCGTCCCGGACGTACTTCACCGGTGAGGACGGCCGGGGACGCAGCGGCTCGGGCCCGTGGGTCGTCGACGTCCTGAAGGTCGACGCCGCGCACCGGGACCGCGTCCGGGCCCGGCAGTCGCTGGACCGGGTGCCGGGTGCCGAGACCGTCGCCGAGATGGTCAAGCGCACCGGCGGCATCGCCGGGATCAACGGGGGCTACGGCTCCGACGAGGAGGACGGCACGTTCGGCGACATGGCCGGGCTGTCCGTGATCAACGGTGAGCTGGTCAGCGAGGCCGTCAACGGGCGCAGCGCCCTGGTCCTGCCCGTGGATCCCGACCGCCGCCCGTCGGTCCGCCAGTTCACGACCGATCTGCGCGTGCGGTCCGAGGACGGTGCCGAGCGCGAGGTCGACGGGATCAACCGGCAGCCCGGAAAGATCCGCAACTGCGGCGGCGTGGGGGGCGACCTGCCCACCGAACGGCCGCTGCACGACGTGCAGTGCACGGACGACTCCGAGATCATCCAGTACACGGGCTTCTTCTACGGCCCCACCCACGAGGGCGCCGGAGCGGCGGCGGTCGTCGCGAAGGACGGCACGGTGCTCGACCTGCGCGACCACCGCGGCGGAGCGGTTCCGGCCGGCACGACGCTGCTCGCCGGTACCGGTGACGGCGCCGACTGGCTGCGCGACCACGCCCGGCCGGGCAGCGTGCTGACGGTCACCACGGACGTGAACGACACCACCTCGCACCGCTCGCTGCGCACCTCCGGCGACGGCCCCGCCGACATCGTCTCGGGCGGCCCGCAGCTGCTGCGCGACGGGCAGGTGGCGATCCCGTCCGAGGCCGAGGGCTTCGACCACCCCGACGACCCGGGCTTCTTCGACTACTTCTCCACCCACCGGCACCCGCGCACGGTCGCCGGCGTCACCGAGGACGGCTCGCTGCTCCTGATCACCGTCGACGGGCGCCGTCCCGGCTACAGCGAGGGCCTGTCCTTCCGCGAATCGGCGCTGGTGGCGCGCGCACTGGGGGCGGTCGACGCCATCAACCTCGACGGTGGCGGCTCGACGACGATGGTCGTGGGCGACAAGGTGGTCAACCGTCCGTCCGACGCGACGGGCCCCCGCCAGATGGCCACGGCCCTGATCGTCCACTGAGGCTTCCGCTTTGACGGTCACAGGGCGCCCGGCACCGGCCGGGCGCCCTCGGGGCCGTTCAGCCACGCCCCGTACCAGGCGCGGAAGTCCGGCCCGGGCGTGAGCCCGCCCCACACGGGGTCGTCGCACCACACCCGGCCCGCGTGCGCGCCGGTGACGACGAGCCGGGAGAAGGCCCCGCAGCCGATCTCGCCGATGACGAGCGTCCCGTGCACCGCGTACGCGGTGTCGCCGCCGTTGCCCGGCCCCGGGCGGGCGCGGGTGTGGGGGAAGGGCGTGGCCAGGATGCCGGGTTGGAGGTCCTCCTGCCGGAGGTCGTGGAGTGCCTCGTCCTCGTCGGCGTCCTCCGTCAGCCCGACGACTCCGTGGCCGGGGCCGGCTCCTCCGTCGGCGACGTGGAGGAGGAAGCGGCGGTAGGAGCCGGGCAGTTCGACGCCGTGCCGGCGTTCGAACGCCCGGACGTCCGCCTCCTTCAAGGCAGGCCGCAGCCGGTACCGATGGGTTGCGGCCCCGAAGCGCCGCAGCCCGGCGTCCTCGCGTGCCATGGCGGCGAGACGATCCCGCACCGCGGCACGGTCCCAGGACGCAGGGGACGCCGGGCTCGCGGTCATGACCGGTAGCGGTAGCGGATCCGGCCGCGGGTCAGGTCGTAAGGGCTCAGTTCCACGAGCACCCGGTCGAACGGGAGGATCTTGATGTAGTTCTTGCGGATCTTCCCGCTGATGTGGGCGAGCACGGTGTGTCCGTTCTCGAGCTCCACCTTGAAGGTGGCGTTGCGCAGGCACTCGACGACGGTGCCCTCCACATCGATGCCGCCTGATGTTTTCGTCATGACTCTCACTTCCTTTCGTTCTTCTTGCGTTCTGTCGTGCGTTCTGTGACGGACGGTGTGCGGCGTCAGCTGCGGACGAGTTCCACGGTGCTGCCCGCGCGCCGGGCGCCGATGCCCTCGAACAGGGCAGTGGCCGCGGCGTTGGACTCGTCCACCTCGGCCCACGCCGAAGCCTTTCCGGCACGGTGCAGCGAGCCCAGGGTGTGGGCCAGCAGCGACCGGGCGACGCCGCGGCGGTGGTGGTCGGCGCGGACGGCGATCAGGCCGATCCGCGGCTGCCGGAGCAGCTGTGCCACCCGGATCAGCCCCACGTACCGGCCGGCGTGCTGCGCCACCGCGTACTTCGACGGGTCGATCACGGTGCTTCCCGCCGGGCGGGGCAGTACCTCGGCGGGCATCGTCCGCCATCCGGCGGCGGCCTCGACCTCGTCGCGGACGACGCGGTCCAGGGCGCGCAGCGGGGCCTCCTCCGCCTCGCCGGCAGGCACGATCGTCACGTCCTGCGGGGGCCGCACCGGGCCGAGCCCGGTGACGTGCGGGTCGGTGGGCACGCGATAGCCCCACTCGCGGCGTGCGAAGGTGAAGCCGGCCCGTTCCCAGGCGGACGCCGCCTCGTGGTCGTCCTCGTCGACCACGGTGTAGAGCGGGGCCGGCAGGTCCGCGAGCATCGCGTGGGCGATGCGGTCGAAGACGGCGCCGTGCCACGCGTCGATGCTGACGAAGAGCCGCCCGTCGGGTCGCTGCGCGGTGTCGCCGCGGCCGACCACGCGGTCGTCCCCCACGGCCTGCCACTGGGTGTCCGCGACGCGCGTGACGGTGGGATGCAAAGAGTTCATAGGTGTTGCCTCTCGGGAGTGCCTTGTCCCAGGCGCTCCCGGCGACACCTGCGTCAGCCACCCACCGCGACGGAAAGGGGGAGCACCCATACGGATACAGCCTTCATGGGTCTCTCACCTCCTTGCGTTCTCTCACGGCTGCGATGACCGTATCAGCCTCCGGCCGCCCGGCCCAACCGGTTTGGCGGGCCGGGACCGGGTGCCTCCGGGGCCGTCGCGCGGCGCCGCCTCCCCGGAGGGACCCGGTTGGTGTCAGCTGCCGGCGAGGAGTTCGAGCGTGTCGACGACGCGGTTCGAGAAGCCCCACTCGTTGTCGTACCAGGCGACGACCTTGATGTGACGCCCGTCGACGCGGGTGAGGGCGGAGTCGAAGATCGACGAGGCCGGGTTGCCGGTGATGTCGGACGACACGAGCTCGTCCTCGGAGTATTCGAGGATGCCCGCGAGGGGACCCTCCGCCGCGGCGCGGTAGGCCGCGAGCACCTCGCTTCGCGTCACCTCGCGCGCGACGTGCGTGTTGAGCTCGACGATGGAGCCCACCGGGACGGGCACGCGGATCGAGTCGCCGGACAACTTGCCGTCGAGCCCCGGCAGTACGCGGCCGATCGCCTTGGCAGCACCCGTCGTCGTCGGCGCAATGTTGACGGCGGCGGCGCGGGCACGGCGGGCGTCGCGGTGCGGGCCGTCCTGCAGGTTCTGTTCCTGGGTGTAGGCGTGCACGGTGGTCATGAAGCCGTGCTCGATGCCCGCCAGGTCGTCGAGGACCTTGGCCAGCGGCGCCAGCGCGTTGGTCGTGCACGACGCGTTCGAGACGATGGTGTGCGCGGCCGGGTCGTACATGTCGGTGTTGATGCCGAAGGCGAGCGTGACGTCGGCGCCGTCCGACGGCGCGCTGACCAGCACCTTCTTGGCACCCGCGTCGAGGTGGGCGCCCGCCGCCTTCGCGGCCGTGAACCGGCCGGTCGACTCCAGCACGATCTCGGCCCCGAGGCCGGCCCACGGCAGCTGCGCCGGCTCCCGCTCGGCCAGCACCTTGATGCGTCGTCCGTCGACGACGAGGGTGTCACCGTCGACCTCCACCGGGCGGCCGAGCCGGCCCGCCGCCGAGTCGAACTTGAGCAGCCGCGCGAGAGCGGCGGGCTCGGTCAGGTCGTTGATGGCGACGACTTCGAGCGCACTGTCGCGCTCGAGTAAGACGCGCAGCACATTGCGTCCGATGCGGCCGAACCCGTTGATGGCGATGCGAGTCATCCGTTCATCCCCTTCCCTTCAGCTGCAGGGCTGTGCGGGGCATCGGGATTCCCGGGGCCCGGCACGGTCGGCATGATCCCCCATCCTGCCCCCTTCGATGAGGGGCTAACCCGGCCGTCAGGCCACCAGCAGGAGAACAAGAATGAGGGCGCCCACGGGAACAAGGAACATCGTCGTCAGGTGCGTGAACAGCGTTCGCATCATGCCCAGTACGGAGAACACCATCAGCCCGCCGGCGAGCCAGCACCCGTACACCCAGCCCGCGGCATCGGCCAGGGCCGTCTCCTGCGCGCGGGTGGTGGCCTCGAAGAACCAGACGCCTCCGACGGCCACCAGGAAGAGCACACCGCACAGCAGCACATTGCCCACGCCGACGAGGCGGGCCGCCTTCCCGTCGACCCGGCGTGCCCGCTTTCGGAGGCGTCGTGGGTTCATTCCGCTGCGAGAGTGCTCAGGTGGTGGTGGAGCACCTCGTGGCCCTCGGTGCCGGGGTGCAGGCCGTCGGTGAAGAGGTCGGGCCGGTGCCGGAGGGGCTGCCACATGTCGAGGAAGTCGACGTGGTGTTCCTCGCACCAGGTGCGCAGGGACTCGCGCAGGCTCACTGCACGTGCGTGGGTGAAGCACAGACCCTCGTAGTCGGCGGTACGGGTTTCGTCGAGCCAGACAGGGCCCATGACGACGAGGCGTGCGGCGTGGGTCAGGGCCGTGGCCGCCAGCGAGGCGAGGTTCTCGGCGAGGGCCTTCGGGCCGTCGGGGGCGGCCGAGTCGTTGATGCCGGCGGCGACGAGGAGGGTGTCGGGGCGGCGCGGGGCCAGCAGGGCGGGGGTCTGCTCGGCGACGTCGGTCAGGGTGCTGCCGGGGACGGCCAGGTTGAAGACGCGGTGTGCGGTCTCGTTCTGTGCGATGTGGGCGGCGGTCAGGCGGGACGCCCAGCCGCCGTGCGGGTCGCAACGGCCGTAGGCGATGCTGTCGCCCACGATGACGATGCGCTCCGCGGCGCGCAGCGGGTTGGCGTCGAGGTAGGCCCAGGCGCTCTCGCCGGAGGTGAGGACGACGCGTCGGCGGGCGTAGTCGTCGACCTCGTAGGCGTCGGCGGCCGCGAGCTCGGCGTCGGTCAGGTGCAGCACGGTGCCCTCGGCCTCGGCGCCGATCCTCCGTACGAGGGTCAGGTGCACGTCGAGGCCGCTGGTGGCGATGACGGACGGGTCGGTGATCGTCAGGGGCCTGGTCGCATACCCGGCCAGCGATGCCGGGGAGCCGGGTACGGGCCGTCCGAAGAGGGCGGTCTGGACGTGTTCGTCCCTGAGGGTGCCGAAGGTGAACAGGGTGTGCGGGCGGTGCTCGGTCACGGTGGGCTGCGTGGCCTTTCGTTCCATCTGGTGCGTGATCGGCTCACCTTAACGGGCCCCTTGATCACCGCTGACGGCACGGCGCTCCCCGCTCGGGCGCAGGTGTCCGGGCCGATGGCCGCGCGCCCGCCGAACCGGGCGAGCGAGCCCGGCGACCCGCTCGCCCCGGCGCGGCCAACGGCCGCAGGCCCGCGCCCCCGCTGCGAAGCACCCTTTCCTGTCAGCCCTGCATGCTCCAGATCTGCCAGTCGTCGGTGTGCCACGGGCAGGTGACGGTGCCGCGGCCGTAGCCGTACATCAGGCTGTTCTGACCGGCGTCGAGACAGGCCGGGTCATTGATCACCCCGCGTGGGTTGAAGAACTGGAAGCTGTTGGAGGGGTTGGGGGCGGTGTTGCCGACCCAGGTCAGGTTCCACTGGTCATCGGGGTTCCTGTAGTCGCAGGAGTTCGTGCGGAGTTGGTCCCAGCTTCCGTTCCACACCGGGTAGTGGTCCCACCTCATGCACTGACCGGTCGCTGCGGACTGGACCTGGACGCGGGCGTAGTAGTTGTCCACGTCGGAGTCGTAGGAGAGCACGTTCCATCGCTGGTACGAGCTGCCGTTGCAGGGCGCGGTGCGGACCCCGGCGTTGGCGCCGCCGCCTTCGAGGCACCAATGCGTGTGGTGGTTGATGAGCTGGACATTGCGCTGGTAGGTGTTGGCGTGCGCGGTGCCGGTGCTTACGACCATGGCGATGGTCGTGACGACCGCTGCGCCGAGCGCAGACTTGATTCTGGTCTTCACGGGAGCTTCTCCTATCGACCGGCTGTCCTGTCGGGTGCGGTTCCGGAGTGCCGGTGCCCGTGGTCCGCCGAGTGGCGTGGGGCACGGATTCCAGGGAAGCGGATGACATGTCCGCGGTCGAATGATTCGATTTTTTTCGAAGAGGATCGCGTGACAGGGGCTGCTCATGATCCGGATCCAGCTGGGCGTGCAGGGTTTGGGCAGAGTCCGGTTCGCCGTGTCGCCTCTGGACGCGGCCAAGGATCTGCTCTTCGCTCTCGGCCGGTTCCCGCGTGTGCTCGGCGCGGGCTGGCGCGCCCGGGCGGTGGACGCCCTGGCGGAACGACGGCTGGGGCTCCTGGCTGCCGTCGCCGGCGGAGGGCCGGGCGGTTATGCTCCCGACTTCCTGCGGCCGGAACCCGCGGGATTTCAGGTGGCCTTGGACACCGCCCTGCATCAGGTGGCGACCACGCCGAGCGAGCGGATCCGTTACGAACTGACGGCGGCCATCGGCGGCCACTCATGGGACGGGACCGCGGGCAACAGGCCGCCTCGGCTGCTCCTGATGGCCATGGAGAGGGGCGAGCAGTATGTGGCGCAGCGTATCGCTGCGGAGCTGGAGCAGTTCTGGTGCGCCGTCCTGGCGCCCCACTGGCCTGGCATGCGGGTCCGGTTGGAAGGGGAGGTCGCCGATCGGGCCTCCCTGATCGCCCGCCACGGCATCGCGGACACCGTCAACCAGTTGGCTCCCAACCTGGAGTGGCACGACGGTGCCCTGCGAGTCCATTTGCTCGCCACCAGCTCCCACCATCTGAGTCTCGACGCCGACGCCGCGATCCTCGTACCCAGCGTCTTCGCGGGACGTGCGATCTTCTGTGGCGCCGAGCCCCCGGGCGCGCCGGCTCCCCGCACACCACTGATCGTCTATCCGGCTGCGCAGAACGACTCTCTTCCGCCCTCGCGCGGTGACGAACTGATCGGCACGACCCGCGTGAAGGTGCTGGCCGAGCTCGCCCAGCCGCGCACCACGGGAGAGCTCGCCCGGCGTCTGTACCTCAGCCCCGCGACCGTCTCCTACCACCTGCAGATCCTCCACCGCGCAGGGCTCGTGCAACGCACCCGCCGGTCCCGGACCGTCCTTTACCAGAGGCTCGCGACGAAGCCCCGTTTCGCCGACGGCCCCGGATGACCACCCCGGATGACCAGGAACGCCGGGCTGATGCTCCAGCCGTGGATCGTCCGCGCGAACCGGCCCGCTATCCGGGACATCAGGCCCTCGAAGGTCTCCTGCCAGCGGGCAGGGTCTACGGTGCGACCCGCGGCCATCGCATGATCCTGAATCTTCACACACCGGTGATCAGATGTGGCCGTGCCGTCCGCTCAACCGGCACCATCAGCAAGATCACGAATGTCCCGCTGGAGTAGCAGCTAGGCCCGAGGTCCTAGGCCGGGTGCGACTGCGGCCCGATCTCTGGCGGGCCACAGCCGCCCTACCGTGATCCACATGGAAATACCCGAGCACCACAAGCAGGCTGTCGTTCCCCACATCATGGTCGAAAGCGCCGCCGAGGCGATCGAGTTCTACGCGGAGGCGTTCGGCGCGGTCGAGCTCTTTCGGCTCGAAGGCGATGCCGGGCGGATCGTGCACGCCGAGGTCGGTATCCACGGCTCCACGCTCATGCTTGGCGACGTCGACGTCCCGTTCTCGACTCCGGACCGGGTTGGAACGTCTGTTGCGCTGCACGTCTACGTGCCGGATGTGGACGGCCTCACCACGAAAGCTGTGACCAGCGGCGCCGAGCTGCTCACGGCGCCGGCCGACATGCCCTACGGCGCGCGGCAGTCGATGCTGCGTGATCCGTTCGGCCACGTGTGGATCTTCCTTACGCCGATCGCGGCGGCGTGATCCGCATGCCGAACGTCGCCGACCGGGAAGAAACCGCGTACTCAATCGGCCGCGCGCTCGTGCTCGGCCCGGGCGGGCTCGCCGGCACCGCCTGGATGGCAGGACTGGTCCACGGTCTGCGTCGCGAAGGGATGGACCTGGGCGAGGCAGATCTGATCGTTGGCACCTCGGCCGGTGCGATCGTGGCGGCGGCGCTCGGCGCCGAGGACGGCCTCGGCCGCCTCGCCAACCCGGTGACCGGCGATCGCCCCCGACCCCCCGGACCGGACACAGGACGGACCGCCGAGGTGTTCGCCGTGCTCGGCACGCCGGGCCTGGCGCCTGACGAGGCCCGGCGTCACGTGGGACGGATCGCGATGGACACGGCCGACCCCCGCGCACAGCAGGCACTGCTCGCCGTTCGGCGCGAGTTGATCGGCACCGACGCCTGGCCGGAACGTCGTCTTCTGATAACGGCCGTGGACGTGGCGAGCGGCGAACCCGTGGTCTGGGACCGCGACAGCGGCTTGCCGCTGGTCGACGCGGTGGCCGCGAGCAGCGCTTTCCCCGGCACGGCGCCACCGATCGCGGTCGGCGACCGGCACTACATGGATGGCGCACTGCGCGAGGGCACCAACGCGGACCTGGCCCGGGGCGCCCGCACGCTCCTCGTCGTTGACCCGCTAGCCCATCAGTTCCCGCGAGATCCGCGCCAACAGGCGCAGGTCGCCCTCGGCGCGCAGACCGTGCTCACCATTGCTCCGGACGAGACCTCGATTCGTGCCTTCGGTACCGACCCGAGCGACCCCGCGGCATGGGCTCCTTCCTTCCAGGCGGGATTCGCGCAGGCTGCCGACGAGCACGAGCGGCTGCTTGCCGCCTGGATCAATCCGCGAGCCGAGTGAACCCCTCTGAGACGGTGTCTTGATTGGCGGTAGTTCGTTGATCTGGCCATGGGGATAGTCGAGCGGCTGGTGCCGGACGGGTTGTGGGAGGTGTTCCAGGACGTGGCGCCGGAGGCACCGCAGCGTCCACAGGGCGGTGGGCGGCGGCGGTGCGACGACCGTGCGGTGCTGGCCGCGATCGTGTTCGTGGCCACCTCCGGCTGCACCTGGCGTCAGCTGCCGCCGGTCTTCGGAGCCTCCTGGCAGACCGTGCACCGACGTTTCGCTGACTGGTCTGCGGCCCGGGTCTGGGCCAAGCTGCACCGCGTACTGTTGGACCGGCTCGGTTCAAAGGGCGATGTGGACTGGTCGCGTTGTGTGATCCACTCGATCAGCGTCCACGCCGTCAAAGGGGGCCCTGACGGGGCCGAATCCGACCGACCGCGGCAAGAATGGGCCGGAGGCCCATGTCATCTGCCACCGCAACGGTCTGCCGATCTCAGTGGGCGTCTCCGCTGCCAACCTGCATGACAGTCAAGCCCTCGTGCCGATGAGGCGCGGCATACCGCCCATCCGGTCACACCGCGAGCCCCGACGCCCTCGGCCGGCCCGGCTCCACACGGACAAAGGCTACGACGGCTACGACTTCGACCACCTGCGGAACTGGCTGCGGCGCCGGCAGACCGTGCCCCGCATCGCCCGGCGCGGCATGGACAACTCCGGCCGACTCGGCCGGCACCGCTGGGTGGTCGAGCGTACGCTGTCGTGGATGTGCGGCTGCCTCCGCCTGCACCGCCGCTACGAGCGCAAAGCCGAGCACATCCTCGCCTTCATCGGCATCGCCAGCGCCCTCAACTGCTACCGACGCAATGCCAACTGAGACGACCTCTTAGTAGGCCCCGGACTCCTATCTCTGACACCAGGCGCAAAGTAGGCACGTCTCCGCTGGTCAACGGTTCGGCCGACTGCGAAGTAAGAACGCTGTCACCAGCCGCAAGGGGTAGGTGCCGGAAAACGAGGGTCTGTCGACACTCGAACCGGCCGGAGTATTTGCGCGGGCCGGCAGTGTGGGCAACCCGTGTCGGGAATCAACGTCGGCAAACGGTGACCTCGGAGCCGCTACCTGCCAGTTACTTGCCCCTGGCGTCCGAGGTAGGAGGCCGGGGCCTTCGAGCAGAACTGTGCGTCGTTGCGGGCCGTCGCCCGCAACGGCTTCCAACAGCGCTCACACCGGCGCGCGCCCGGCCATCCCTCACCGTACGTCCGGGACCCAAGCATGGACACCTACGGTGGAACCCACCCGAGATCCGTCACTCTCAGCTACATGTGGGTAGGTTCGCCGTTCATTAACGGCACCCCACCGTCCCCGGCCTCGACGAACTCCACCACTGGCTCGCCCGCGGCTACGGACGATCCCTCCGCAACGGCACCGCCCGCGCCCTCCCGGGCACCACCCCCGACCACTTCGACGAACGCCTCCGGCCAGATGTCCGTGACGAACCCGGGCTCCCCATCGTCGACGCCACCCACATGACCGCCCTCATGCAAGCCGCCGACGGCCTCTACGCCCCTGTCACCCCACGCAACCGCGCCCTCATCCACGCCATGCTCGCCGGCCTCCGCCGCGGCGCCATCACCCGCCTCGACACCGACGACCTCCGCCCCCCACGGCACCGACACCACCGCAAAAATCTGGAAGAAAGGCGGCGGCACCCGCCTCATGACCCTGCCCCCCCTCCTCGTCCTCGACGCCTACCTCCCCCGCCGGCACCATCACGGCCTTCGGGGAGGATCAGAACGGTCAGTAGCGAGGGCGGCACCCGTGTCGGGGGGTCCGGCGATCGGACGCGATGGCACCGTATGGGTTGATTTGACCAATAAGGGTGGCGAGTGCGAGGCGTTCCCAGCACGATGGGCGACATAGCCATCCCCTCATTCCCCGACCGGGTCCCCAGCGGCGAAGTCTCGGATGACGCGCTCGGGACCGGAGAAGCCAGGTGCCGTCGGGATCACCCAGCATCTGGACGCGTTGCAGAGAGCCCTTGCCGATGCCCCCGCACCGGCGGCGGGCCGAATTGGGACCCCGACGAGGTCACGAAGCACATCTTGGCTCTGAAGGGGGGTCTGGGCGCTCAATCTCCGCATCCTCGACAGTCCTGACGGCAAATAGACCATCCACCTCCTCACCGGTTTCGGCTTGCCGATGGGCGATTCTCGCCGCCTTGGGTTCTGTGCTGCTCCGTGGGTGATGCATGGTGGCAGTAGCGGGGGCGGTCAGGTGGTGGCGAGCTGCCCGGGGATGCGGCCGGAGGCGCGGAGTTCTTGCAGGTCGGGGTCACCGGGGGCAAGGGCAAGCCGGTTCATGGCGAACGCTTCACCCGGGCAGATCACCCGGCAGTGCGTCGCTGACCTGGCCCTCCTCCCCGTCCAACCGGAGGGCCACCTTGGCGGCCGCGTCCTTCATCGGCTGTGTGACGGGATCACCCACCTTCGCCTTGAGCACAGCGTCGGCAAGCTCCCGCGTGTACGCCAGGAGGTTACGCGAAGAGTCATCCCACATGTGGCTGGTCCTTTCCGTCTTACTGGTCATTTGATCAACGCTCAGAGCAGCAGAGAAGGAGCGATACAGAACACGGTTCCCTCGTTCAGGTCATCTGCTTGGCCCGGGCGCCGGGGAGCTGGCGGCTGGGCGCGCTGCAGCGCGGAGTCACCGAACCGGAACCAAGATCGGTCCGATGTCGCTACTGGCCGTTCTGATTCCTCCTCAGAGGCGCAGTACCGCCAGGGCGGCCGCCGGAGCGTCGTGGGCCATCCCCCCAGCATGACCGAAGGCACGGCCGAAGCCCGGCCGAGGGCCGGTCACCGCGATTTCATTGTCATGCCTACGGTGAACCAGCATGGCGCACCACACAAACGCGGCCCGGCGGCACCGGCTCCGTCACGGCCTCTCGGCAAGCGCAGTCGCCGCCGTCCTCGCCCTCGCGCTGCCGGCACCGGGCACCGGTTCCCCCGCGGTGGCGGCGCCGGCGGCCCCAGCCGAAGCGCAGCACGTCGCCGCGCAAGGCATACCGGAGAGCGGTCGGCTCCCTTATGCCGAGGACGATCTGATGCTCAGGCTCTACGAGGTCCGGCACCGACTCGACCTGGCGGGGAAGGGCAATGACGCCCTCAGCCCGTTCGTCAACGCGGCCTTCGTCCTCGTCGATCCCAGCGGACTGGCCGACGACACGCTCAACAAGCTGCTGAAGGGTCCTGCTCCCGGCGCTCCCCCCGTCATCGCCTGGGAGGTCGACGCGTACGACCTCAGGAACTATCTGCCCGCGCAGGAGGCCGAACACGCGCGCAAGGGAAAGCTGGACAGGCTCCTGCTGGTCGGCGGCCTGAGCTTCCGGGAATCGGGGAGCAAGTGGGAGAACAAGCCCGGGCTCCATTCGGAGACGCACATTCTGGGCGAGCTGGCGAAGCTGCGGACGGCGAAGGCCCCGCTGAAGGAGCTGACCTGGGCTTCGGACCGCTTGTACTGCCAGGACTGCCGGGAGAAGACCTCCTCCGAGGCCCGGCGCTTCCACGCCTACGACTACGACCTGACGGACGAGGAAGTCGCCCAGCAGAACCAGCGGATAGCGACAGCCAAGAAGATCACCGACACTGCGAAGAGAACCGCCGAGCTGAAGAAGATCGAGGCGGAGTACACGAAGATCCAGGACGAAAGGGCGCGGCAGGCCCAAGCGGGCCTCGCCAAGGACCTACCGCGGGCCCGCGACCGGTACGCGCAGAACAAGGCGGACGAGGCCCGGTACACAGGCGAGACGAACGGCGTGTTCGGGACTCCCCCGCCCGACTGCCCCGGGCACACCGCCCACCACGCCGCATTCACGACCGGCCGCGGCCTGCCGCAGGCTGCCGGGCGTCCCTGCGGTGAGGGCGACGGGACTCCGTCCCGCGGCAGCGGCCTGGTCAAGGCCCTCGCCCACCCGGGCTCCGTGCCCGGAGGCATCGATTTCTCCACGCTCGAGCTGCGCCACCTCGCCGATCCCGGCGGGAAGGGTTTGAAGTACTCCTTCAGCGCCGCCCCGGGCGGCTCCGGGGACGGCAAGGACCCGGCGACGGGCGTGAAGGCGGCGCGCGAGTCGTCCGACGCCTTCTTCGTGTGGCTGTCGCTGCCCGCCTCCACCTTCTGGGTCAACCTCAACCCCAACGAGCCCGACCGCGTCGTCGACTCCGCCCTCGGCCGTACCGACGTGGGCCGCGTCCTTCTGCAGGCCGATCTCCAGCTGAAGAAGACGACGGCCAAGCTGATCCATCCGGACGGCGACCTCGGCCGGCAGTTCTGGGAACAGATATCCGGGCGGTGCATGTCCTTCCGCACCTGGATCGTGCCCGGGCGGGCCGGCGTCCATGAGAAGGACGGCCAGCTGTACATCCTGGACGCCCCCCTCACGGTCAAGGCGGAGTCGCAGTACTTCGGCGGCGCGCGCGGCGCGGCCTCGTGCGAGGAGCGCGACAAGGGCGCCGAGGCACGGAACGAGGCGGTGTTCCGCCGGCTGGTCCTCCCCGAGATCGAGAAGGCGGTGAACCACGCCCCCGAATACGCCGCCCTCCGGCGGGTCTACCTCAGCCGGGTCGCCGCCGAGTGGTACCGCGAACGCTCCCGGAGCTCGGCGACCACCTACGGATCGCTCGTCGACCGCGGTGACATCACCCGCTGGGTCACCCGCACCGACTGGAAGCCGAAGGACACCTTCGACGCGTACGTCCGCTCGTTCCGCGACGGCGAGTTCCACGTCGAGCGCACCACGCGCGACGGCGACTACATCACCACCAGGACCTACATCTTCGGCGGCGTCGACTTCGCGAACGTCACCCTCGGCAAGGTGGACGCCGCCGGCGCGTTCCGCGGGCAGTGGACGGAGATGCCGCGGGAGACCGCCCTGTCCGCGCAGACGGCACTGGCCGGGGCGCAGGACGCACACGTGTGGCTGGGCGGGGACAACACGCCCCCGGGCGCCAAGGGCCCGGCGACGGCCCGGCGCACGGCACCGGCCGCATCCCCCGGCGGCGGGGGTCGCGACTACCACGGGTGGCTGCCGTACGTGGCGGCCGTCTGCGTCCTCGTCGCCACGTTCGTCGTCAGGCGACAGCGCCACCACAGGTAAGGGAGCACCCATGCACAATCGAGCCGTTGCCGTTGCCGCCGCCGCGGCCGTCGCAGTGATCACGCTGGCGGGCTGTTCGGGCTCGTCGGAGAAGCACGCGGCCTTCGGGGAGGCGGTCACCGTCGACTCGTACGACAAGGGTCCGCTCAGCGTGACCGTCGAGCGTATCGACAGGGGCAGCAGCAGTGACCTCAACGTGCTGAAGAACGCGGCCAAGTACGCCGGCAAGACGCCGTACTACCTCCACTACAAGCTCACCCGGACCGAGAGCGGAAAGGGCAGCTCGGGCACGAACTTCGTGGTGTCCGACGGGGACAGGGAGCTGACCCACCTGACGATCATGGGGAGCTTCGATCCCACCGGCGACTGGCGCGATCCGCTGCGCTACAGGGCCTTCGACAAGTGCGAGGGCGCCGACGGCTTCGAGAAGACCGGGCCGGGCCAGAGCGTCGAGGGCTGTGCCGTCTACGTCGCGGAGGCGGGGACGGGGGCGCCGAAGACCGTGAAGTGGGTGACGCGGCGCGACGCGCAGGCCACCTGGGAACAGTGACGGTGACGGCGGCGGTCCGTCGCGCCGCCGTCTACTTCACCGCCCCCCTGATGTCGCCCACTCCGCCGTCCACTGTCGCCACCCCGATCGTCGCGCAAGGGACCAATTAGCGCCACAAGCTGGCACCTGTGGAAAGAAGTTGGGAGATTGACTTCTGGACTCGCATCAAACTTCGCACATCTCACGCACAACCGGGGCCGGACGCAACACGATATCCAGCCATGAGGCGCGGGGGACTGCATCGAGAGCTGCAACGAACAGGTGTGCGATATTTTGTGTTGGTCGTGCTGGGGGCGGCCGGGGCGCTGGCAATGGCCCAGCGTTTTCATCTCGGTACTGCCGAGACCGTGGTATCGGTGTTGCTGAGCCTTGCGTCGGTGTACATCGCCTGGGCGGCGTTCCGTGCCGACCGTGCCGAAGCTACGGCCGTAGAACTCAGCGCGATCGCCGGGCAGCTGGCCGAGGCAGTCAAGAACCAGTGGGACGACGAGGCGGCCGAACGGCGGGTCAACGCCCCCTACCCCCTGCCGGTTGCCTGGCACGCCGCCACCGACGACCTGGCAGAGCCCTGGCAGTCGTTGACGGACCTGGCCTGCGCCTGGCCCGGCGGACCGCCCGGCGACCCCGCCCTCTGGCCGCGGCACGCCGCTGGGCTGTCCGGGCGGGGAGCGGACATCGGTGAGGTGTTCGCCGAACGGGTCCCTACCCGGCGCCTGATCCTTCTGGGGGAGCCTGGCGCAGGCAAGAGCGTGCTGCTGATCCGGCTCCTGCAGGACCTCATCGCACGCCGCACGGAGCATGCCCCGGTGCCCGTGCTGTTCGCGCTGGCCTCCTGGGATCCTCACCAGCCGTTCAAGTCATGGATGGCGGAGCAACTACGCAGGATGTACCCCGGGTTGCGCGCTGCCGCCCCGCACTCGGCCATCCCTGCAACCAACGCCGCGAGCCGTCGCGCCGATCTGGCGGAGGCACTGCTGCACGCCGGCCGCATCCTGCCCCTGCTCGACGGCCTCGACGAACTGCCTCCTGCTCTGCATGCCACCGCGCTCAATGCCCTCAATCGCGCGCTGCCCGCTGACCATCCCCTGGTCCTGGCCAGTCGTGCCGCCCCCTACCGCGCCGTCCTCCAGCACCCGGCCACACCGGTCCGTCTCAACGGCGCCGCTGTCATCCAGCTCCGCCCGGTCGCCCCCAACACGGCAACTGCCTACCTGCGTCGGGACGCCGGCGGCCCGCACACCACGGCTGCACGTCGCTGGGACGCCGTGATCGCGCACCTGGGCACCCCATCCCCAGTGGGACAGGCGCTGAGCACCCCTCTCGGGCTGTTCCTGGCCCGCACCATCTACAACCCTCGTCCCCACAGCTCCCCTAACCGCGCAACTCCTCACCCGCCCCGCTGGACAACCGAGCAAGCCCACCGCAGCCTGATCTTCCTCGCCCGGTTCCTGCAGAACCAGCAAGCAGGCAGCCCGGATCTGGCCTGGTGGAAACTCCCTCACGCCGTTTCGCCACACCTCCGCCGCCTGACAAGCACCATCACGTTCGGCATCGTGTCCGGCTACACGCTGGGTGTGGCGGTCGGGCTCGACGGCGGCCCTATGCCCAGGCTCGTGATCGGAATCGCAGGCGGACTCGCGATCGGTTCGCTGGCAGGGTTCCTCGTAAACCCCGCCCCAGGCACACGGCTTCGCTGGTCACCCCGCAGGACCACGGCCGGCTTCCTCTCCGGGCTGTGTGGCGGCTTCGTCATCGGGTACGAGAACGGAGTCAAGAACGGCCTCGCAGAGGCGTTCAGCAACGGGCTCGGGAACGGGCTCACCTTCGCCGTGCTGACCGGCATCGCTTTCGGCCTCAAAGCCGAGGTACCCGACCTCGCCACCATCACCGGGCCCGTCACTCTGCTCTCCTCAGATCGTCGTGCCTTCATCGCCACCACACTCGTCGGTGGCCTCGCAGGAGTCCTGGCAGGCAGCCTGGCCGTCACGATCGGGGGTCTCGAAGTCGGCCTGCTCGCCGCGGCCGTGGACACGGGCACACTCGGGCTCGCCTGCGGACTGGGGGTCGGCCTGACGCAGACAGCACGGCCGCACCGAACTCGCCAGCCTGCTCGCCCCAGGTGACAGCCTGCGCTGACCTGGGCGAATCGGGGTAGCCCTGATTGGCGATGCCCGGCAGGGCAGGGCTACTTCTGGCTCGGCTGGAAGTGGTGGAACACTCCAAGACTGGCTCATGATCATTGTTCCTGGTGGGGCCACCGCGTGTGGGAAAGCTGGCCCAGACTTGCAAGGGCGTGGCTGGTCGCCGCGTCCGTGTCCCGGCCGAACCAAGGACTGTCATCGTGAGCGAGCGTGTTCTCACCCCCCGCAACCGGGGCTTCCTCTTCCTCGACTCCCACCCGGCCGGCTGCCGGCAGCTGGTGGCCGACATGTGGCAGGCGTGCCCCGCCCCCGCCGGCATGCCGGCAGGCGACGGGCCAGTCGCGCTGGTCGTCGGCTCCTCCGCCGGTTACGGCCTCGCGGCCACGCTTGCCGGACTCAAGCGCGCCGGTATTCGCGGTATCGCGGTGTCCTTCGAGAAAGCTCCCACCGCGCGGCGCACCGCGACGGCGGGCTGGTACCGCACCGCCGCCACCGCTGACATCGCCCGCACCGCAGGGCGGGATCTGGTCTTTCTCAACGGCGACGCGTTCTCCGACTCGACGAAGGAACAGGTCGCCGACCTCATCGAGCAGCGTTTCGGCGGTCGGCTGGACTACCTGATCTACTCGGTAGCCGCGCCCCGACGGACCGACCCCGACACAGGCACCACCTACGCCTCGGTCCTCAAGCCGATCGGCCGGGCGAACCGCACCAAGACCCTTGTCTTCGACAGCGAGGGTGTTCCCGAGGTCCGCGAGGTCGAGACGGGGCCGGCCGAGGGTGACGACGTGGAGCAGACCGTGGCCGTGATGGGCGGAGCGGACTGGGAACGCTGGATCGACCACCTCGCGACGCGGGGACTGCTTGCCGACAAGTTCGCCACCGCCGCGCTGTCCTACATCGGCTCGCCACTGACAGCGGCAATCTACCGGCAGGGCACCATCGGCGCGGCCAAGGCCCACCTGGAGGCCACCGCCCGCACCCTGAACGATCGTCTCGACAAGACAGTGGGCGGGCGGGCCGTAACCTCCGTCAACGGCGCCGCCGTCACCCAGTCCTCCACCGCGATTCCTGGCATCGCCCTGTACACCGGCCTGTTGCGCGGCGTCCTCGGAGAGAACCTCGTCCCGCCGATCCGCCAGCTCGCCGCCTTGTGGGACCAGCTCACCGGCGCCGCCCCGCTCGACTTGGACGACGAGGGTCGTATCCGCCTGGACACCTTCGAACTGACCGACGATGTCCAGGCGGCCGTCGCGGAGCGCTGGGAGACCGCCACCACGGCGACCATCGCCGACCTGGCCGATCTCGACTGGTTCCGTGCTGAAGTCCGACGCCTCTACGGATTCTCCGTGCCTGGCATCGACTACACAGTGCCGATCGCGACCGACGTTCCCTGGCCCGACCACACCCCCTGGCCCCCGTCCGGAGAAGAGCCAGAGGGAAAGCGCTGCTGAGCGAACTCACCCCCTGCGGAATGGGTATGCGGCCGGCTACAAGACGAGCAAGGCCGCCTTCTGCCGCAGGTGATCCGCTTCAGGCATGCCGCGGAACCGATTGAGCCGGGCGCCCATGTCCTGGGCTGCCGTGTGGATCTTGATGGAGCGGATGCCGTCTGCGCAGTCGAAGAAGTCGTGCCAGGTGGCGAGGGCGCCGTCGGGGTCGCCTTGGCGGAGGCGGACGCCGCCGAGGTCGGCGAGGACGATGGCGCGGGTGCGGCGGCGGTCGAGGCCGTGGATGTCGAGGGCGAGGCGGAGGTGTTCTTCGGCGGCGTCGAGGTTGCCGAGGCGGGCGAGGATCATGCCGGATTCGTGGGCCCAGCGGCCGGGGGTGTAGTGGGCTGCCCATGATTCGCCGGGCTGGGCGCCGGGGTGTGTGTTGGCCTTCTTGGAGAGGGTGAGGTGGCGGGTGGCCTGCCGGGGGTCGTCGTCCTGGGCGGCGGCGTTGGCGAGGGTGGCCTGGTAGTGGGCGACGGCCCGAGCATTGTCGATGTTCTTGCTGTAGCGGACGCATGCTTCGCTGAGCTGGACGGCCTCGGCGCGGAAGCCGAGGTCGATGGCCTGGACGGCCAGGCCGCGCAGGGCGGTGGCGGAGAGTTCGGGGTCGCGGGCTTCTGCGGCGAGGCGGTAGGCGTGCGCGTAGTACTGCTGGGCTCGGCCCTGGTGTTCTGGGTCGTTGCCTTCGTCCTGGGCCATCCAGCCGGCGAGGTGGACGAGCTGGGAGGTGGCGGCGAACAGCTCGCGGCCGGTGGCCTCGGTGTATCTGCCGTTGAGCCAGGGGGCGACGTCGTCGGTGAGGTAGCGCACGGCGAGGTGGCGGGCGTGGCCGCCGCCGAGTTCGGCGGCGGCATCGCCGAGGGCTTTGACCATCTGCTGGATGGCGGTGACCTCGCCGGCGCCGACGCGTACGGCGCCGACAGGGGCGGTCTTGGTGCGGCGGGTGATGCTGTCGAGGTCGGGCAGCGCAAGGGCGCTCAGGGCGTAACCGCTCGTGGCCCAGGAAGTTTCGGCGGTGCACGTCTCGCCTCCCCAGCTGGATAACTGGGTCCAGTGCCATCGCGGCCGCCGAGGTCTTCGGCTACGCGGACGAGAAAATCCGCCAGGCCACGGGCGAGCTCTGGCCGGGCGCCACGGTGCGGCTCGGGCAGCACGTGCCGAGCGTGACCGCCTACGTCCGGCGCCTGTCGGTCGACGGCCGCCCGCTGTACGCGAAGGTCTCCCTGCTGGGGATGTCCTTGGTGTCGGTGCTGCGGGGCACGGCCGGCAACTGGGCGCAGGTGCGCGCCGCCCAGGCTGCGTACCAGGGCTCGCCGGGGACCCTGCTGGAGCGCGAAGTCCACCTCTGTTTCACCCCGACCAACGCCTCCTGGGCCAATCCGATCGAGACGCACTTCGGACCGCTGCGACAGTTCACCCTCGCCAACTCGAACCATCCGAACCACGCAGTCCGGACCCGCGCGCTGCACGCCTATCTGCGATGGCGCAACACCAACGCAGGCCACCCCGACGTCCTGGCCGCCCAACGCAGGGAGCGCGCCCGTATCCGCAGAGAGAAGGGCATCCGCTGGGGGGAAGACCACTCCTCGCCGCGTGATCCAGCGATCCGGCGAACGTATGCGGCACAGTACTAACGTCCTGGGAAGAGGCACGAGGAGGGCACAGTTCCGGCGGGATTGCGCATGCACTCAATGTCCGCACAGCCCCCGGAAGTGGTTCGACTGAACGGCCTGGATGCATCAACCGGCTCCCCCGCGGACGAAACGCCCACTTGTTACTGGTCGACTGGCTGGGTGATGAAGGTGGTCTCCGGGTCCCAGGCCGGGCCGGCGTAGGTGATGAGGGACCGGACGAGCTGGCTGCGCTGGCGTTCGGTCATGGGGCCGAGAACGCAGACTGGGACGTTGGTTCTGGGGTCCATGCGGAGGTACCCAGCCCTGTAGTGCCAGCCGGCCGGGCGTTGCAGGGAGTGGGGCGGTGCGGTGGGGTCGAGGTCGAGGAAGAGCCCGGTGTAGTGGTCGATGGGCGCCTTATAGTCGTAGTTACGGCAGACGAGCACCTTGATCGCGACGCGGTCGAGGGTGGGCCAGGGAAAGGTCTCGCTGCCGACCTCAGAGGTGACGGTGATGCCCTCGCCGTCGACGATGAGGCTCCATGTGGATCTGGGGCGGCGGGCGCGGGCGTCCCTGGCCCTGATGAACGTCCCATTCGGTATGGCGATCAGGCACACCAGCACCGCGGCAAAAGGCACCATGCCAACCGCGATGAAGATGCCCGTCTGAGCCTCGTTGTACGGGTCGGCCTGGTAGGCACGAAGGAAAATGGGGATCAGGACCGCCAATACTGCGCTTGATGCCAGGAACACCACCCAGTACGGCCACATCTTCTGCAGCCTGACGTAGGTCTTCAGAGGCTCTTCGCCGCTCCAGGTGAGCCGTACCTCGTCTTCCTCTCCCACGGTTCCCGGCACGGTGGGTACTGGGACCGTGGCGGGTACCGACCCGGAACCTGTGGCTGCTTGCAAGTCTCGGATGCGCCGTAGGACTTCGGCCGCGGTCTGGGGCCGTTGCACGGGGTCTCTGGCGAGCAGGCGCGCTACAAGATCGGTCAGGGCGGTGGGTAAGTCGGAGCGCAAGGTGTCCAGCCGGGGCGGGTCCTCGTCGAGTTTGCGCCGTACGACCGCCATCGCGTTCGGACCGGTGAACGGGGCCTGTCCGGCGAGCATGACGAAGAGCAGGCCGCCGAGCGCGTAGAGGTCGGAGCGTGCGTCACCGCGTTCGGCGAGGAACTGCTCAGGCGCTCCGTACTCCGGCGTGCCGGCCGGAGTCAGCTGGGAAGAATGGGCCAGGGTGAAGGCTGTGTGGAGGAAACCGGCGATGCCGAAGTCGACCACCTTCACCTGCCGGTCCGGGGTGAGCATCACGTTGTGCGGCTTGATGTCGTAGTGCACGACCCCGGCGGCGTGGGCTGCGGCCAGGGCGGCGCAAATCGCCTCGGCCAGGGCAAGGGCCGCGGCCGGCGCGAAGACGGGGCGGGTCCGCAGGTGTTCGCTGAGCGAGCCGCCGTCCACCTTCTCCATCACCAGGAAGAGCAGGTCCTCGTGCCTGCCGTAGTCGTACAGCGACGCCACGTTCGGATGGTTGATCTGCGCGGCGGCCACCGCCTCGCGGTCGAAACGCTGGGCCAGCTCGGGCGGCAGATCGTCGCCCACGGCGAGCAGCTTCAGCGCGACATCACGATGGAGTCGGCGGTCGCGCGCGGCCCACACCTCTCCCATCCCGCCCCGCCCCAAACGCTTCAGCAACTCATAGCGTCCCGCTATCAGGTCCCCAACGTGCACCGGCCCCCCACAGTCCAAGTCCTGCAGTGAGCATAAGGACCGGAGCGGTGACCGCCTACAGCGGCGGAAGACGTTTCGGCCTGGGCTGGCCCCTGCCAATGGCGCCCGGCCGATCCCGTTCTGGCGACCGCCGAGCGGCAACACCTGCTGCGCGGTGGAGCCGCCGCCTCCACCGCTGTAACTGCTGGCCCTCTCGGTCCGTCAGCCTCCGGCCGCTGGCTGGCTCCGCCGCCACGGCGCCCCCGCACCGGCTCGGATGTCGGTAAGCACCCATCCGGTTCAGGCATCGCTACCACCAACCCGGCGAACGTATGCGGTCACAGCACTAGCTTCTGGTTCCCGGCTTCCCGGTGCGGCTGGCGGTGGGCCGTACGACCTCGCACCGACCGTACGGAAGCTGGACGCCCAGCGACCGGGCCAGGTCGTTCTGGCACTGCTGGTAGGCCGCCAGCAGGAAGGCGTACAGGAGACCGGCGGCCGTCCAGCAGCCGTACTCCGCCCCAGCGGACCCCCACCCGAGGGGCGCCCATGTGAGGACGAACAGTGCCGGACACGACGCAGCGGCGAGGAGCCGGTATTGCCGCCGACCGGCCGGGCCGGCGAGCCGCCAGAGCCGGAAGCAGACGACCAACGGCGTCACCAGGAGCGAAGCGAAGGCGAGTGTGGTCAAGAAGGGGTGGCCGCGACGGAGCCTGCCCGCCGGTGCCGGGGGTTCCGCCGCCCTGCGCAGCCTGTTGTCCGTCAACGCGAGGCGGTGGAACGGAACGGCTCCCACCAGCGGAAAGACGAGCGGGGCCATCGGGGCCACCGCGAGTGGCCAGGCCGCCGCTTCCGTCCGCGGCCGCCCCTCGACATAGGCGCCACCGGCGACGGCAACGGACGGCGGCTCGTCGGTGGCCGCCCTGCGGCCGGTGCGGGCGGACTTCAGCCAGTGGAACCGCAGGGTGAACAGGGCCAGGATCCATACGATGAAGGTCAGCTCCAGGACGATGTCGTCCAGAGGCGAAGACGTGGTGGGCTGGTGTCGGGCCCACGACGTGAGGTCGACGACCAGGCTGGACCCGTACAGCAACGCCAAGGCCAGCAGGCAGGCGGGGGGGAAAGGCGAGGATCAGGATGTCCGCCGATCGTTCGGGAGGGCGGTTGCCCTTGCCCACGGAGGCGAACACCAGGCGTTCCTGTGCGTAGGCACCCACCGACTTGTTGACGAACCAGCTGGCGGCGCAGTCGCGGTACGTGAGCTCGGTCTGACCAGCGAGGCACAGGAGCTGACGCTTGAGGCGGAACGCCGAGGCGAAGGGCCGGGTCGTCACGAAGCCCGTGACGAAGTAGACCATCACCAGCAGGAACAGCCCTCCGGTGCCCAGCAGGACGGCATCGCTGATCTGCCGCGGGAGGTCCCCGCCGCCGCCTCCCGTGAGCAGGCTGATGGATTCTCTGCTGATGCCCTGGAAGGACGTGCGAACCCGAGTGGACACCTTGGCGAACATGGCCAGCCGGCCGTCGATGAGGTTGGTGAGGACCGAGCCGAGGATCAGGGCAGGGACGAAAAAGCTGATCACCGTCAACACCGGATGGATGTCCGGCAGCGACCTGCGGTACGCGGCGATGGTGGTCCGCGCCCGGTCCTCCTCCGGTGACAGCTCCTCCAGAGCCTCGCGGAGGTTGCAGTGGCGTTCGAGCGCCATGAGCGACCGCTCGACGTGGCGGACGACGAGCATGCGCGTCCCCAGCGTCATCCGGGGAATGCGGCTGACCGGGCGCAGCAGCCGCCAACGGGACGGCCGGCAGGGCACGGGCGCGAGGAGCAGCGGTAGGGAGGCCGCGTCATCCATGGCCCGCTCGTACATCTGGAGCAGCCGGGCCACGTCCCGGGCGAAACTTACGGGGCTCACGGGCTCCGCGCGCTCCTGATGCATTGCTGTCCCTTCGGGACCCTCAGGGCCCGCGGGCTGATCGGGGACTGCCGACCTTGCGATCATGCACCGCGACCGCCGCCCCCAGCGCCTGGCACGCCGTTCCTCGCCTATTTGGTTACTGGCCAGGGCCGCACGGTGGGGTCGACTCTCGGCTGGGGATCAGCGGGAGCAGAACCGCACCCCGTGCGGCCCTCGCCAGGTCCGGCGTGCTGCAAGGTGCGTGTCGCAAGAGATCCCACAAACGCCTGGATGAGCCTTCCTCGGCGCTGAGCATGGAGGACCAGCTCGGCGCGCTCGGCCTGGTCCTCCATGTCATCGTGCTCTGGACGACGAGGTACATCGACGCTGCCGGCGCCCTGCGCCCGCTACGTGCTCCTGGCGCGTCCTGGCAGCCGTACTGCCCCCCCTAGCCGAGACCGGCGCGCCCTCTTCATGCTCCGGAGAGCCCGTCCCACTCGGAACAACTCGTCCAGGAACGTGGCCCGGCCACTCCTGGCGGCGCCGGACCAGACCGGGCGGGCCGCCCGCGTGCAGATTTGCATCGGGCCGGGGGCGGTGTGCGACAGTGGGCCCTCCGGTTCACCAGGTGCTCCGCCACGTGCGCGGCGGCCGCCGGAACTCCCCACATCTCTCATCCCCGAACGACGGTTCCGGCCCTGTCCTGCGCAGATCCGGACCGTCCGCACGCCCTTCCGTCCCCCTCACAGAGGAACCCCTCCCCAGAGAACGATGCAGGCGACGACCCTTCCTCCCCGTACCGCGGACCTGTTCGCCCAGGGCCTGGAACTGCAGACCGGCGCGGCCCTGCTGCGCTTCGGAGCCGCGCGGCCACGCCCGGCCGACCGGATCAGCTGGTCCGGCGACGGTGCGGTGGCCTGGCTCGACGAGCCGCGCGGCCACCTGTGGAGCGTCGGCGAACCGACCGCCGCAGCCGGGCTCACCCTCCGCGCAGCTCACCAACTCCCCGGAGCAGTGAGGGAGTTCACCGGCCCCAGGGGCACCGACGTGCTGCTCGGCCGCCATCTCGCGGTGGCCGACCCGGTCCCCTGGGTCTTCCGTTGGACGCTCGACGAGCCGCCGCTCCACCCAGCGGAGGAGCGGGTGACCGAGCTGGACGAGGCGCACCACGGCGAACTGCTCGCCTTCCTCGGCGAGCACAGCCCCGCGCACTCGACCGGGCCCGGCTCCTCGGACGTCCGTCTCTGGGCGGGGATCCGTGACGCGGACGGGCGGCTGGTGGCGTGCGGTGCCATGAGCAGTCTGCGGGACAGCGGCGCGCCGCTGATGGCGTCGGTTGCGACCGACGCGGCCCTGCGCGGCCAGGGGCTCGGTGCCGCACTCACCTCATGGCTGACCCGGTACGCCGTCCGCAGGTACGGCTGCTGCACGCTGTGGCAGCTTGCCGACAACACCCCTGCGGACCGGCTCTATACCCGCCTCGGCTACCGCAACGAGGACCCCTGTGTGGCCGCGAGGATCAGCAGCCACTGAGATTGGACCGCACTCGATGACGTGTCCGGTCCCCGGCACGCGGGCGCAGTGGTCAACCACTGGTGCGTACCCGACCGCATGAACAGGGACAAGCTGCCCCAGCTTCATAGCGCCGTGACTTGTGCTTCCCGTGCACCGATCGACCTCGGGAAGATCAGAGGCGAGTGCGTGCCCGCGAGTACCAGGAACACCAGCAGGAGTGCTGCGGCTGCACCTGGGTTCCCTTCGATGATAAGCACAGTCGCGACGGCTGAGCCGCAGAGCACGAGCAGCATCGGCAGGATCCAAGCGCGCATCATGATGACGAAGGCTATCGATGAGTCGAAATACTCCTCGCACTAGGCCGCTCACTGGGTATTCACCGGGCACTGAGGCGGCCCTCGTCTGATCATGCGCTCCGACCAAGGGCCCACGTGACCATGACGAAGGCCGTGAAGGTGAGTCTGCTGCCTGATCATGTTCTGGGGGACGCGTTCGCGAAAGCGTCATGCTTCCGCGACGACTTAAACGCCACGTCCGGGTCGAGTCACGCGCGGTCACTGACCAGTCTTCGCGCTCGGGCGGTGGGTGAAGGCACTCCGGTAGGCGGCCGGGGTCATGCCGATCTGGCGACTCAGGTGCTGGCGGAGTGACTCACCGGAGCCGAGGCCACTGCGGCGGGCCACATGGTCGACGGTGAGATCGGTGGTCTCCAGCAGCTCGCGGGCCCGCAGCAGCCGCTGCTGGAGCAGCCATTGGAACGGGGTCACACCAGTCTCGGCTGTGAAGCGGCGGGTCAGGGTCCGGACACTGACCTTGGCCCGAGCGGCCAGGTCATGCAGAGAGATCGGCTGGTTCAGGTGCTGCAGTGCCCAGATGCGGGCCGCATCCAATGAGGAGTCGGTCTCGGCCGGGAGCGGGGTCTGCACGAACTGCGCCTGGCCGCCGTGGCGCACCGGGGTGACGACGGCGGCACGGGCCGCCGTATTGGCCGCGGCCGCGCCGTAGTCGCAGCTGATCAGGTGCAGGCACAGGTCGATCCCGGCGGCCGAGCCCGCACCGGTGACGATCCGTCCGTCCTCGGCGAACAGCCTGTCGGCGTCCACGCGAACCGCAGGGAAGGCGCGCTGCAGTTCCTCGGCCAGGGCCCAGTGGGTGGTGGCAACACGGCCGTCGAGGAGCCCGGCCTGGGCGAGGACGAAGGCGCCGCTGCAGATCGAGGCAACGCGCTTACCCGCGGCGGCCGCCTCCTGCAGGGCGTCCAGCGCGGCCGGCTCGGCGTCGTGCCGACTGGCGGTCGAGGGAACGATCACCGTGTCCGCCGCCGCGACCGCCTCAAGGCCATGTCGGATCACCACCTCGATACCGCCCGAGGCGGCGACCACACCGGGCACAGCAGTGCACACCGTTACCTCGTAGCCGGGGTGTCCGCCGAGCAGCGTGTACGGCATGGACAGGTCGAAAGGCTTGACCGCAGGGACGGCCAGGACGGCGACACGGTGCATGGCTAGATCCTTGGACTGCGTGGCGTTCAGGCCACTGACCCTACCCTGCGGTCGCGCGGCAGAGTTGAGCGAGCGGTCGGGCCCACTGCGAACCACGTTCCCCCTTCAGGGAAACGTTCCTCTTCTTGGTGAAAACGGAGACAACGTCATGGCTGAACACGCCGTCATCGGAGCAGGCGCGACGGGGATCGCCACCGCAAGGCAACTGGCCGACAGCGGCGAGCGGGTCCGCCTCGTCACTCGCAGCGGCAGCGGCCCGGAGCACCCCGGCATCGAACGGATCGCCCTGGACGCGGGCCGCACTGACGAGCTGGCCGAGACACTGGCCGGAGCGACCACGGTCTTCAACGCCGCCATGACCGCCTATCACACCTGGCCGGAGACCATGCCGCCGTTGTTCGCCTCCATCCTCTCCGCGACCGAGCGGGTCGGGGCCGATTACGTGATGCTCGGCAACCACTACGGCTATCAGCAGACCACCGGGCCGGTCACCGAGCGCACCCCGATGGCCCCGCACACCCGAAAGGGCCGGGTGAGGGCCGAGCTGTGGCGGCAGGCCAAGAATGCCCACGACGAAGGGCGGCTGCGGGCTACCGAAGTGCGAGCCGGCCAGTACCTGGGCCCAGGCGCAGTCTCAGCGTTCACGCTGCTGGTCGCGCCCCGGGTCCGCGACGGCGAACTGGCTCTCGTCCACGGCAACCCGGATGCGGCGCACTCGTTTTCGTACACCGAGGACGTTGCAGCGGCGCTGGTGGCGGTCAGCGGCGACGATCGGGCCTGGGGACGGGCCTGGCACGCCCCGGTCATCACCACGACCCTGCGCCAGGCGGCAACCGAACTCGCCGAACTCAACGGAGCGCCCGAACCGCGGTTGGAGCCGCTCACCGAACGGGATATGACGCTGCTGTCCTTCACCGATCCACTGTGGCGGGAGTTCGCCGAGATGAGCTACATGTCCGAGCGTCCGTTCCTCGTGGACGACAGCGATATCCGCGACGCCTTCGGGCTCAAGCCTTCAACGCTCCACGAAGCACTGGCGGCCTAATGCTGCGGTGGGCGGGCCGGAACTCCCGTCCCGCCCACGCTGGACATGAGGCGCTCGACGATCGCAGCACGGTCCCGTGCTGCGTACAGGGCGTTTCGTATCCCCGGTCCTCAGTAGGCTGGGCTGTCCACTCTGGCTCCGTGTCCGGGGACACGGAGTGGGCCGGGGAGAAAACCTGCTCTACTCGTCGGCGTATCGGGCCAAGCGCTACGGGGCGAGGCACTTGGCGCCTGGAGCTTCGACGGTCGCGGCGCTTTGGCGCACAGCTGCGATCCGCTGTCGGCGTCGCCGTCCGCGCCAAACGGGATCGGCCCTTCGCATTGGGCGTCCGAAACTTCTCGTGTCCTGGCGGCCATGCCAGGGCTCGGGGTTATGGCTTTATCGAGCAGTAGCGGCGTCACTTGTCGATGGGCTTGGGAGGCGCGCCCCGATCCACGGTCGGGTGATGTTGATGAGTTTGGGAGGAACCAGGTCTCTTGCCAGGGCAGCATCGCGATGCTCCTGGTGAAAGGTGCTGGTCATGCCGCCGATGCCGAAGGTCGAGCTGTACGCGGCGATCCGGCGTGACCATCGCGACGGCATGTCGATGCGGGAGCTTGAGCGCAAGCACGGCGTGACGTGGCGGACGGTGCGGAAGGCGCTGGACACGGCCTGGCCGGAGCCGCGGAAACACTGCTGCCGGATGACCTAAAAGCGCATGCTGGGTCGCCGTCCACCGGTCAGGACAGCGGGCGGCCTCGTCCTGGCCGGGCCGGCAACCAAAGCACTCACCGTCTTCCTTCGGCCAATACGGCTGCAAGGAGTCCCGGGAAGCGGGCATCAAGGTCGGCGCGGCGCAGAGCCATCAGACGAGCCTTTCCCACCCGACGGGTCTGAGTGATTCCGGCTTCGCGCAGGATCCGCCAATGGTTGGACAGCGTCGATCTGGGCACGTCCACGCCGTCCGGGCTGCACGCGCTCTCGCCGTGCTCGGCCATCCGGCGGACCAGTGCCAACCGAACCGGATCCCCCAGGGCATGCAGCACCACAGCCAAGTCCACGTCCGCATCGTCAGGCTGTCCCACTGACCCTCCTCGCCTTCGCCCACATCACGCACGTAGTATGCAGATCACTTCGACGTTTCGGGAAAGTCGAAATGATCTAGGAGATGACCGTGCCGGCGCTCGCCACCCTTGCCCGCGTCTACGTCGACGACCTCGACGTGGCACTGCCCACCTTCGTCGCACTCACCGGAGAACAGCCACGACTCCGGTTCAGTTACCGAGACCTGGACCTCGCGAGCGTCGGCGACTATCTGCTGCTCGCAGGTTCAGAAGAAGCCCTCGCCCCCTACCGCGGCACCCACGCCACCGCGATCGTCGAGTCCCTCGACCAGGTCCTGGAGCTCACCGAGCAACACGGCGGAAAGATCCTCGACGGACCCAACGAGGTCCCCACCGGTCGCAACATGACCGTGCTACACCCCGGAGGCGCGACCATCGAGTACGTGCAGTTCCACGCAATCGCACGATCAGCACTCGCATGAGTCGACCAGCCGCCCTGAAACAGACACGCTCGCTGGCGCCGTCAAAACTGCTGAGCATCCACATGCCCGCTGATCGCCAACTGCCGCCCAAACTCATCGACAAACGCTGTCATGAGGGTAGGTATGGACGGTGCCTGGACCGCGCAGAGCAAGCTGTCAGATGCGGATCGGAGTAGGCCACTCCCAGCCTCAGCCAACGCGTTCGCCTTCCCTGAGATAGGTGCAGCCGCCGTTGCACAGCATGTCGACGGCAGTCGTCAGAACGCGTGCTTGGAACGGCGGCAGCAGTGGCGCCCACTCCTGGATCGTGAGCATCTCCCACCGGTCATGCTCGTCCGACAGCTTCACGAGCACGCCATCGTCGACTAAGGGGCCCTGGAACAGCCCCCACACCTCCGCTACACCCTCGGGGTTCATGGTCCAGTCCAGCGTGAGCAGCCGCGGCTGCGCTGGCATGGACAGACCAGTCTCCTCGAAGGTCTCGCGCACTGCGGTGCGCCAAAGGTCCTCGCCTTCATCGTGCGTACCGCCGGGCAGCTGCCACTCGTCCTTCCAAGAAGCGTGCAGCATCAAGATGCGGTAGTCGGCGTCGTGCACGAGAGACGAGGCAGCCGCCACGATGCGCGGCCGGGAGGCGAGCCATTCAGCCCGCGTCATTTTCGGGTGCGCGCTCACCGGATCATGGTTCCCTTCCGTTTCCAGCTGCTGGCAGTTCGAGGTAGGCGGGCACGCCGGTCTCCCGGGCCCGCAGGACGGCCGTGAGGCGCTGGTACTCCTTCATGCCCATGGTCGCGGCCCACTCGCTCATGGACCGCACGGCGTGCAGGTCGTGCTCGTCGGGGTCGAGACGGATCTTGCCGATCTCCTCGTTGGTGAGCCGGCCGCCGTCGAAGCAGAATCCGACCTTGGCCACCGGCCACTCCCCGGGCCCTTGCCAGAACACGGCCAGCAGCCGCGGCTGCCCGGCGAACTCGATCCCGGTCTCCTCCTTGCATTCGCGTACGGCTGTCTCGAACGGCGACTCGCCCTCGATGTCGGTGTTGCCGCCGGGCCACTGCCAGATGCCGCGGGTGGCCGGCACCGAGCAGCGCAGCTGAAGCGGACGGTCCTCGGTGTCGGTGAAGAAGAAGCACGCGTACTGGGCGTGCATCGGCAGCGTCTTCACGTACTGCTCGGGCGGTACCCACTGCGTCGCCATGGCGCTCCCTTCCCTGACGGCCCGGCCGGCTACCGGATGTGGGCCAGGTGGCTGGCTTCACGAAGGTAGGGGCATCGTCCGCCGCGCAGGACCTCCGTGGCGAGGGCCAGGACCCGGGCCCGCTCCGCAGACACCAGCGGAGCCCACTGTTCGGCGGTGAGCATGCGCCAGGCGTCGTGCTCGTCCGACAGCTTCACCTTCACCGTGCTCGCGTCGACCAGCGGGCCCTTGAACAGGGTGAAGACCTCGGGAATGCCCTCGGGGTGCAGGCCCCAGTCCACGACCAGCAACTCGGGCACCTCCGGCATACTCAGGCCGGTTTCCTCGAAGGTCTCTCGCACGGCCGTCTGCCACAGATCCTCGCCCTCGTCATGGCCACCGCCGGGCCACTGCCAGGCATCCCCCGTGGAGGTGTGCAGCAGCATGATCCGGTACTCCGAGTCGTGGACGATGGAGGCGGCGCAGCCGAGAATGCGCGCGCGGCTCGCAAGCCATTCGGCCCGGGGAAGCCTCGGGTGTGTGGTCAACGTGCCGTCCTCTCCATCAGGATGCTGGTCAGGCGGATGCAGGGCACAGGCGCCGGCGCGGCATGCTTGGCCCTCATGGAGTCGAGCGGAGCGAGGTCGGCCCGTACGACGCCGCCAGGGAGCTGGTCATGAGGGCCCAGTAGCGGTCGCCGTAGGACCAGTGCCACCACACGGTCGGGTAGTTCACGAGCCCGGCTCCGGTAAGGGCGCAGGCGAGGGTGCGGCGGTGCCCCGCGGCCCTCGGCGCTGATGTTGCCGGCGTCCATGTAGCAGGCACCGTTGCTCCGTTCCGGGGTGGCGTTCGTGCTGGTGCCCAGCTGAAGCTCGTGGCCGTCCGTGTCGGCCAGGGTGATGTCGACGGCTGCGTCGGCCGTGTGCGGGGCGATGCCCGGCGGAGCGACGTAGCGGCTGGCCGCCACGTGTACCTGGTCGCTGGTCCACTGCGGGTTCGCGGCCCGCAACCCGGCGGCGTACTGCTCGAAGTACCGCTCGCGGAGCTGTGGCGGCCGGTATCCCTCGACGAGGAGCAGCCGCAGCCCGGCAGCGCCGCCTGCGCGGCCAGGAGCCGTTCGAAGAGGCCGGCCCGTACATGTGCGAACGCCCCGGCAGTGTCCTGGCGACTGTGATCGGCCAGCAGGTCGCTGCCGCCCACGTCCACGAGCAGCTCACCGCACTCCTGGACGGGTATCGCTGCGACCTTCGGGTCACACATCAAATGATCTCGGGCATGGTCACCCTGCCTTCCCCTCCGTCAGCACGGCGGTCGCTTCGTTGACCGTACGGATGGTGCGGTGAGGGTGGGGGCCGTTGCCGGGGAGCGGCCGGCCGTGGGAGACCCATACCGTGGCAAGGCCGGCATGGTGGGCGCCTGCGATGTCGTTCTCGAGGCTGTCTCCGACCATGACCGCGTGCGGCCCCGGCTGGGCGCCGAGCCGGGTGAGGGCATGGTGGAAGATCCGCGCGTCCGGTTTGCGGATCTCCACCGCCTCGGAGATGACGACGGCGTCGACGAGGTCGTAGAGCCCGGCGCGCCGGAGCTTGGCGGTCTGGTTGTCCACCATGCCGTTCGTGACCACGCCCAGCCGCCAGCCTGCCTCCCGCAGGCCGGTGAGCATCGCGCACACCTGCCGGTCGGGCTCGACCAGCTCAGGCATCCGGCGCCGGTACTGAGCGTGCAGCTCCGCCACGCCGGGCCGGACGCCGAAGGTGGCCTTCACCAGCTCGAAGAACTCCACCCGCCGCGACGAGTACGCCGGATCCGTCCTCAGCAGCCACTCCAGCGGCACCCGGTGGGCGGCCGCGAACTCCGCCGCCCACCGCTCGAACGCCTCGCCGCGCCGGATCAAGGTGTCGTCCAGGTCGGACAGCCCTACCGGGTCAGCCATGGTCGTCCCCGAGGTAGAGGGCGCCCTCGACCTCGACGTGGAGCACGGCATGGACGATCCGGGGCAGCGACGGCGGCAGCAGCCGGATGTCCCCCAGCTTGGACAAGGGCACCCACTCGACGCCGGTCTGCGTGTCGTCCTCGTTGTGCCCGCCGAGCACCGGGGGCTGCGCCACGACCTCGCACCAGAACACCGCCTCCACCCGGTGCGCCACCTCGGGCGGCACCGGTGTCACGTCCTGGTGGCGGGCGGGGATGTACTCGCGGAGCACCACCAGACGCCGGGCCCTGACGGTGACGCCGGTCTCCTCCAGCACCTCTCGTTCCGCGCACTCGCTCAGCGTCTCCCCGGACTGCTGGCCGCCACCGGGCAAGAAGAAGGTGTCCGGACGCGGCCAGTCCCCGCGGACCATCAGCAGATGCTGGTCCTTGACGACGATCCCGGTGGCCGCATTCCTGAGCCGCCCCCCGGAGTCGGGCACGATCACCTTTTCCTTACCGCCTGATGGGCCTTCCACCTTCCGTTCTCCCTCCCCTTGGGTAAAGAGCGCCTCGGTCAAGGCACCCAGTGCCTAACTGGTCTCGCCTGCGGATGGTCACGGTCGGCACAACGCGGCGCGCTCCCTCACGCCAATCAGCACCGTGGTCATCGAGACCTTCACCCCCAGGCCCGGCCAGCGCCTGCCCGACGGCCCGCACCCCGGCGTCTTCCCGTCGACAAGGACATCGTCCTCAAACGACACCTCGACAACTCCGTGCTCATCTTCACCGGCGAGCGGAGCGCCGACCGGGGCGAGTTCCACTACCGCGAGGTGCTGCTGCGCGACGGGCAACCGGCACGCGTGCTCCCCGGCAAGATGCGCTACTGGGAACGCCGAGGACATCGACGCCTCGCCCGGGCCGCCGGCCTCACCCTCGAGACCCGCCACGCCGACTGGGCCGGCGCGCCCTACGTCCCGGGCACCAGCCCGAAGCACGTCTCGCTGTACGGCCCGACCGGCCGATAGCAGAACCCACCTCCGCCGCCTCCGCGGGAGGCGACGGAGGCTTGTGCACGCCGACGGACCGCGACCACTGGGCATGCGGCTTTGGCACCTGAACGGTCGGTGGTGTACTGCTGCGACGGGGTTCTCGCACCGTTTCTACACGCGAGGGCGGAGCGGTGGGCGCCGCCGGACGGGCACCAGGAACCGCGCGGGATTATGCAAGACGTACCGGGAGCGCCCCGAGGTGCTGTTCGCTCACCAGGACGGCGAGGCGCACAGTGCCCTCGAAGCATCCGGCACGTCCGTCGTGGTGAAGGTGCTGACCCGGTACACCGACCTGGTGGAGGCCACGATCGAAGTCGTCTCCAGCACCCGGGAGCAGCTCGTGGTAGCGGGGTCCAGGTCCCGAGAGAAGGCGTACCTGGGCGGGATCGAGACGGCGGTGGCGCAGTGGCCCGATCTGGTGCACTACCGCATCCTGTACGGCCCACCGCGTCATCGGGCACTGGCCGACCACCTCGTGCGGCTCCTTGAGCTGCGCGACCCCACGGCGTGCCGCAACGGGATCAAGAGCCTGCACGTCGGGTTGGTGGAGCGGCACGGAGTCCTGGCGCGGTCCTTCGTGGCCTGTGAGACGGCGGCGGTGGTGCCGTTATTGCAGCGGTGCGCGGTAATGCACGGAGAATCATTGTTCCACCTCGCATGACTCGGTTTCCGGAAGATCACCGGAAGGGAATGCGCCGAGCGTATGAGGAGGCATCGCTTTTGTGTCTTTATTTTTCCCGCACCCACGGTCGCAGCTTCTCCGGGTTGCGGACGACCCAGATCCGGCTGACGCGACCGCCGGAGAGGTCGAACGAGGCCACGGTCACGACGGCGCCGGCACGCCGCGCCACCAGGCCCGGCGTGCCGTTGACCGATCGCTCCAGGAGTTCCAGCCCCGGGGCCTTGTCGGCGATGGCGACCATGTACTGGGCGATGCGCGCGCCGCCCTCGACCGGGCGCAGGACGGTGCCGGCCATGCCGCCGCCGTCGGCGGTCATCACGGCGGCCGGGTCGAGGAGGCCGACCAGGGTGGTGATGTCCTTGGCCTCCCATGCCTCCTTGATGTGCCGCACCACGTCGGTCCGGCCGGCCGCCGTCCCGGGGGCGCGCGCGGCGCCTGCCCGTCGCCGGGCGGAGGAGGCCAGTTGCTTGCAGGCCACGGGGGTCCGGTCGAGAATGCCGGCGATCTCGGCGAACGGGTAGCGGAAGACGTCGTGCAGGACGAACGCCACCCGCTCGGCGGGCGTCATCGACTCCAGGACGACGAGGAAGGCCATCGTCACCGACTCGTCCACGACGATCTGGTCGGCGGGGTCGGCGCCGTCCGCCCGGTTCCACTCGGCGCTGTCGGGCAGCGGCTCGGGCAGCCATGGGCCGACGTAGCGTTCGCGGCGGGCCCGTGCCGAGCCGAGCAGGTCCAGGCAGATGCGGCCGGTCACGGTCGTCAGCCAGGCGCCGGGCGAGACGATCTCCTCCTGCCGGCTTCGCGGCAGCCCGTACCAGCGTGCGTAGGCGTCCTGGACGGCGTCCTCGGCCTCGGTGACCGAACCGAGCAGCCGGTAGGCGATGTTGACCAGTTGACGTCGCTCGCCCGCTGCCCCGTCCGTGCTGCTCGCGGCAGTTCCCATGCTTCCGGCCGCCCCCTCGCCTTACCTTTTGCAGCCTCGCGTCGTCGGACTGGTGAGACCTTATCGATCCATTGGGGGACTGCGACATGGCCACTCCGACGACGAAGACCGCGAGCGCACGGCGCAACTCCTCGTTGCTGCAGGCAGCGATTGCCCTGCAGACCCTGACGATCTTCCTTCAGGCGGTCTCCGCCGGGCTGCTGCTGACCTCGTCCTACGGAGAGACGCTGCACAGCGTCGGAGCCCGTGTGATGTACGGGGCGTCGATGCTGTACGTCCTCGCGGCAGTGCTGGCATGGAAGCCGGGCGGCGGCCCGGCCCGGCCCGTCCTGCACGCGTCGGGCTTCCTCGTGCTCGCCTCGGCACAGGTCGCGCTCGGCATCGCGCACGTCCCGTCGGTGCATGTCCCCCTGGGGGTGGCGATGTTCGGTCTGAGCGTGCTGGCGCTGGGCCGCCCCTCACGCCAACTCCCCTGAGACCGACGCGTGTTGTGTGGCGCGGTGCTACAGTCGTCGGCCTGTCGTGCACATGACGTTCACGTGACGTCCGGCACTAGGGGGAGTCTTGCTGCCTGCAAGTCGTCAACTCGTCACCATCCTTGCCGCCGCGACCAGCCTCGTCCTCGCCTGCGCACTGCCCGCCGGTGCGGACGGGCCCGCGCCCTCGGCGAGAGCCGGGGACCGCAACGCGGTCCTGTCCTTGGACGAGTCCTTCCGCACTCCGCAGAACGCCGCCCAACGCGACTGGCTCGCCAAGCAGAACACGCTCGCCGCGAACGTCGGCTGCGAGGTCGGCCGGCAGACCGCGGACCGGCGCTCCTCGTGCTTCGTCGAGTTCATCCCGTTCAGGGTGGTCCAGGTCCCCAGTGGCAGGGAGATCGGCCGCGGAGTCATCGGCTCCGGCAACACCACCCAGCTCGACTACAAGTCCAGCACCTACGTCCAGGACGTGAACCTGGGCCTCGTGCAGGCGTCCGGCGTGGCCACCCTGCTGTCCCGGGCCGGGGTCGCCGTGGACTGCAAGGCGGCCTCCGGCGGCGGCTGCACGGTCACCGGTGGCGGCGGCGAGCAGTGGCTGCGCTACCCGGCGCAGAACCAGCACTTCACCTTCAAGGTGACGTCGCCCGGCAAGAACATCAGCTACCACCAGCCGCCTGTGAAGGTCACGGTGTCCAACCTCGCCGCGCCGAACAAGCTGACGCGCAAGCTGGGCGACACCGCCCAGGTCCGCTGCGACAGCGAGCCCGTCGGCAGCGGCACCGGGCGCGGGTGCGTGAACTGGACGTACGAACCCACGTACACCCTCGACACCCACGACCCGCGCATCACCCAGGTCGCCTGGCACGTGTACTGGGCGCAGAACAACCTGCGCTTCAAGTGGGGCCTGCAGGGCAAGGGGCGACCGCTGCACCACCTGTCCGACGTCGACCTCCAGAGGTACAACCGCCGGATCGCCTGCCCGCGGGGGAAGTACCCCGGGAAGAGCTGCGACGAGTACCCGTTCGCGGCCACCTACGAGGGCGCCGGGCTCAACTCCGACTACTCCACCCATGCGGTACCCCTGAACCAGAACACCACTGAGGGAGGGTCCGAGTACCGCGGCAAGTTCCTGCGCGAGAACCGGATACTCGACCACGACGCGTACTGGGTACACGTCAAGCGTTGACCGCTGGAGGAAGGAAGCCGCCGATGCCGGGACCCCTGCGGGAGGTACGCGCCCGCCTGTTCGTCGCCGAGGGCCAGTACGTGATCGTCGGCGACGTGGAGCGGGTACCCGGCATCCGGCAGCCCGTGGCCACCGGCGTGGTCGTCACCGCGCCGGACGGCGCCCTCCTCCTGCCCGGCATGAACACCGGCGACATCTGGGTGCGCGCCGAGACCTGGGCCGCGGCTCCCCCGCTGGAGCTGGCCGGCTGGGACGACGTCGTCGAGGTCAGCTACGCCGCCACGACGGAGGCCCGGCTCTGCGAGGGGGGCGGCCGCGCGCACGAGGCCCTCCCGGACCTCGCCTGGGACGGACCGGGCACCTACCGGCTGCGCGTCAGCACCCGGGGCAGGGATGCCGGGGCCGCGGCCGACTGGCTCGACGACGACGAGGAGCCCGTCGAGGAACACCGCATCCAGTCCTGGCCCGCACCCGCGTCACCCCCCGTCGTGCACAAGGCCACGGACGAGCTGGGCGCGTACTGGCGGAGCACCCCCGGCTGACGGTTCCGGCCGCCCGGCTACGGCTTCGCTGTCGCCCCCGCCTGCTGCTTCGGGACTCGGTCCTGTTGACTCATCGCGGTGACGAGGGTGGAGGAGATGTGGGCCAGGGTGGGGTCGGCGGCGATGAAGAACGTTTCGACTCCGGCCAGCTCGTGGTTCATGCGGGCCATCGGCATTTCGTAGTCCAGGTCGCGAACGCCGCGCACTCCGCGGATGACGACGTCGATCCCGGCTCGACGGCAATAGTCGACCAGCAGGCCGGTGTGGGAGTCGACCGTGACGTTGCTCAAGTCGGCGGCTGCCGCGCGGAGCCGGTCCAGCCGTTCCGTGACGGGGAAGCGGCCGGTCTTGTTCGGATTGACCATCGCGCACACGACGACCTCGTCGAACAGGAGGGCAGCGCGCCGGAGTACGTCCTGGTGCCCTTGAGTGACCGGGTCGAAGGATCCTGGGAAAAGGGCTCGCATGATCGGAAAGAGTAAGGGAAGCGGCCGCCTGTGCGGGAGGGAGGCGTTCGCGACCGGGGTGAGAGGGGTGGGGCCCCGCTTGCTCCCGGGCCGAAACCGGACCTTGCGGGGGTGCTGAGGCGGCCGTGACGATGGCGCCATGACGAAGCCGGGTGGGGACGCGGGTAGCAGCCACAGCGGAGATGACGGAGACACTGGGCTCAGCGGACGGGGTACGGCACGGCGTACGGTGCTCGGCGCGGCCACGGTCGGCGTGGCGGCCCTCGGGCTGCCGTCGGCAGCAGCGATGCCGTCGCCGCCCGGACCCGCACCGTCCGGGCCCGCGGGACCCACCCGCCACCGGCCCACCGGGCAGCCGCCCTCGCGCGAACTCCGCGCCCTGCTGCGCGAGATCGACCCGCACCGTATCGAGGCGACCGTCCGCAAACTGGTCTCCTTCGGCACCCGGCACACCCTGTCCGCCCAGGACGACCCCGTACGCGGCGTCGGCGCAGCCCGCGACTGGCTCCTCGCCGAGCTGCGCCGCTACGCACAGGCCTCCGGCGGCCGGATGACCGTGGAGCTCCAGTCGTTCGTACAGCAGCCAGCGCCCCGTGTCCCGGTGGCGACCAGGATCACCAACGTCGTCGCCACGCTGCGGGGTTCGGTCACCCCCGACCGGATCTACGTCGTCTCGGGGCACTACGACTCGCGCAACAGCGACCCCATGAACGCGACCGGCGACGCGCCCGGCGCCGACGACGACGCCTCCGGGGTGGCCGTCGCCCTGGAGCTGGCCCGGGTCTTCGCGACCCGGCGGCCGGCCGCGACCGTGGTGTTCGCGGCGGTGGCGGGCGAGGAGCAGGGACTGTACGGGGCCGGGCACATGGCCAGGACGTTCCGGGACCGGCAGGCCGACGTGCAGGCGATGTTCACCAACGACATCGTGGGCAGCCCGACCGCCGAGGACGGCTCGCGCGACCCGTACACGATCCGGCTGTTCGCCGAGGGCGTGCCGACCTCGGAGACGCCGGAGCAGGCCGACGTGCGGCGCTCGGTGGGCGGCGAGAACGACTCGCCCTCCCGCCAGCTGGCCCGGTTCGTCCGGGACACCGCGGAGAACGACGCGACGGGGATGCGGGTGCGGGTGGTCTACCGCCGCGACCGCTATCTGCGCAGCGGCGACCACATCCCGTTCCTCCAGCAGGGCTATCCGGCGGCCCGGTTCACCGAGCCCGCCGAGAACTACGCGCACCAGCACCAGGACGTGCGGACGGTGGACGGCAAGCAGTACGGGGACCTGCCCGAGTTCTGCGACTTCGGTTTCATCGCCCGGGTGGCCCGGGTGAATGCGGCCGCCCTGTGGTCCCTCGCCCAGGCCCCCGGCACCCCGCGCGCCGTGAAGATCCGCACCACCGCCCTGGGCAACTCCACCGAACTGACGTGGGAACGCGGCCCGGAGCCTGACCTCGCCGGGTACGAGGTGGTGTGGCGGGAGACCACCGAGCCGGAGTGGACCCACGTCATCCCGGTCGGGAACGTGACCCGGCACACCGTCGGCATGTCCAAGGACAACGTGTTCTTCGGCATCCGCGCCCTCAACCGCTCGGGCCTGCGCAGCCCGGTCGCCTTCCCCGCGCCCCAGCCATAGACCTGATCCGAGTTCGTGTCGCTGAACCGGTGTGAGCCGCAGCGGCGTCACCCGACCGGGGTCCGGGCCCGGTGAGCCGGCCTGCGCGACGACGGGTGCGGGTCCAACGGCGGATCGTGGCCGGTCACCGTGCCTGCCGTGGTAGGTGGCGGCTCCGGCTTCCTCCGGCGGCTGTCGGCTGCGAATGCGATGATCCGGCGCATGCATCGTGATCCGCACTGCCCCGAACCGGTCGATGAATGGCTCGACTCCACCGACACGGCCCGGTACGCGCTGGTCCCGGAGGGCGCTCTGGCCGGCTGGGTCGGCTGGGAGCAGGCTCTGCACCACACCTCGGAATACGCGGACGCAATCCCGCTGCCGGGTCACGGGGACGTGCTGACGCTCGGCGGTGAACCACAGGCCGTCACCTGGCTGCCCGACCACCTGGTCTTCGCGCGATGGTGCTACGCGGACGACGACACGGCTCTCGCCGCCGCCGTCGCGCAGGCGGTCGCCGGTGACGAGAGCTGGGCGGACGAGGTCACCGTCGAACTGACCGGCGGGCGGTACCTGCTGTCCGACGCGGGGGACGAGGGCGAGGAGATCCTCTCCAGCGGCGAGTACCTCCCCGTGGACCTGGCACCCGGGCGCTACCGGGCCCAGTCCATGACCGTGCGGCCGGACGAGAAAGCCGCCTTCCTGCTGGTGCGGCTGCTCCCCGCCTAGGGCATGCCCGGCGGATCGGGCAGCGCCCCGCAAGGGGCGCGGGGCAGTGCCGATCTGCGGCCGCCGCCGGGGCGTGATCGGCCACCCACGGCCCGCAGCCGGTGCCCCACCCCGGGGCCCGAGCGCAGTACGGCGCCCGGTCTGCGGGCGCGCCGCGGCTTGTCGCGCCCGCGCGGCGGAGCCGCAGAGGCCGCCCCGCGCCCCCGACGGGGCGCAGGGCACCGCACGACGAAGATCCGCCGGACAGGCCCTAAGAACCTCCGGCCAAAGGGACGGCCACCTCGTCGAGCTCGGCGCGGGTGACGCCTCTGGCCTGCGCCTCGGCGTCCAGCGCGGCCTCGACGAGCTTGCGCGTGGGCCTGTCCACCACACCGGCCAACCGGACCAGCCGGCGAAGCGCCTCGGCGTCGCCCGACCGCGCCAGCGCGTACACGGCCGCGTTGGACACCCTTGTCGGCGCGTCGGTGACCAGGCCGGCCAGCACCTCCGCGCGCCGCGAAGCCGCCGCCGGTGCGGGCGGTACCAGCGTCAGCAGCCAGCACAGGCCGCGCAGCGCGTTCTCGTTGAACCGGTCGTACCCGTCCACCTGGGTGTCCTCGCACATCAACTGGACGGTGCGCCGTCTGCCGACCCGGGCAAGCCAGCCCACCACGGCCTCCGCCGCCTCCTGCTCGCCGATCGTGGTCAGCAGCGTGCGGGCCTTCCGCTCCCAGGCGCGGCTCGGCTTGGCGGAGCGCGCGCCGGCGGCGTGGGCCAGCAGCTCCGACCACGGCGCGCCGCACTTTGCGGCGTGGGCCAGAGCACGGTCGGCCCAGGCCTCGCCGGGGTTCACCGGAGGGTCGGTCAGCCGGGCGGCCAGCTCGGCGTACTCGGTGCCGGTGAACGTCTCCTCCGCCGTCCGCCGGACAGCGGCGACCAGGGTCGCGGGGACCGTCCGCCCGGCGGCCAGCTCGTGCTCCACGACGAGCCGGACCTCGGGCATATCCGAGAGTTCGACCTGGTGCTCGGCCACCGCGATCCACTGCTCGCGGTAGTACACCCGGTCGGCCGGGTCCAAGGACTCACCACCGTCCCCGAGGTCGGCTATCGCCCGCAGGGCGGCGGTGAACCGCGCCTGGTCCCCGGAGAGCCAGGGGCCGAACGAGAGCACCCGTACCAGCTCGTCCAGCACCGGCCGACGCTGCTCCGGGTCCATCCCGGCAACCAGCCGGAAGGCGCTGCGTCGGGTGACGTCCCACGTACGCCGATCCCGGTCGGCAGCCGCGATCAGCGCCTCGGCGAGCCCCCGGTGGTACTTCTGCGCGGCGAGGGCGTCCATTGCACGCGGGTCGTCGAACCAGTCGTAGACCGTCACCATCGGCGTCCGCCCCGTGGCAGCATGCCTGAATCCGTCCCGTCGACGGCCATCACTTTCACCATGCCCGAGAACCTATCCCCCGGCACTGACATCGAGGCGGCGCCCAGGTCTCGCCGCCGCGACCGAAGCGCCTGCCTGGCCTCCCGACCATCAACCTCGGTCAACACGAAGGGCGGTCCGTGACAGCGTTCGGTTGTCGGTCACGCCGGGCGGGAACGGCCGGCCCGGCCGCTCGAACGGCGGGTGGTGCGGCGAGGGAAGGTAGGCGGGGAAGCAGGCGACGAACACGTAAGGGATGCCCAGGCGCTCGGCCGCCGTCCTCGCACCGGCGGCGGCCGGTGCCGGCCATCGGCTCTCGCACCGACCGGGATGCCCGCAAGGCTTGGCGGTCATCGAGTCATCGATCGTCCGAGCTCTCTCGACGCGTGGCGGAGATCGTCCACTCGCCTGTCCAGGGCCTCCGCCAGCTTCACAGCAGTTGCGGCGTCCGCGGGTGACAGGCTCTTGGGGGGACGGGCGGGAGTGCGCCACTCCAACTCCATGCCTGCCCGCTCGGCAAGCACGAGCACGGTGCCGATGAATCCTTCGGCCATAGCCGTCATGACGGGGTGAGTGGTGGTCCGGTACCAGGCCAGCAGGGCATTGGCGAACGGTCGAAAGGCCGCCGGGTCGATCCGGCACTCGTCGTTCACCATCGGGCCGATCCCCGACGGCCTTCCCGCTTCCGCCTCGAAAACACTGACTTGCCGGAGGAACAACCGAGCGGGTCCGTTGGACGGGTACCACAGGATCTCCCCGTCCATCTCGAAAAGCTGGCTCATTCGGCAAGCGTCTCGTAAACCGGCTCGGGCTGACAGTGGCGGGGTGGCGGTGAAGCTCCCCCCTCTCCCCCCGTGTCAGGACCAGAGCGTCCAGTGCTGGTTGACCGCCCCGTTGCACGGGTACTGGCGCAGCTGCTCGCCCGGGGTACCGCTCCAGGACGCCTCCAGGCACTTTCCGCTGTGCATCACCCGCAGCTGGTACGCACCGCCGCCGACGCCCTCCAGACGCCACCGCTGGTTGCCGTCCCCGTTGCAGGGCCACTGGATCACGCCCGCGCCGTCGGCCTGGCTCGCGTCGTAGACGTCGAGGCACTTGCCACTGTGCCGGGCCACGATCTCGTACGTGCCGTCGGCGTGGCCCATGAAGTCGAACCGCTGGTTGGGCAGGCTGTCGTCGGCCGGGTACTGGATGACCCGTGCCCCGTCCTGGAACGACGCCTGCTCCACGTCGGCGAAGAGCATCCGGTACTCGCTCCGGATCTTCGTGCCGCCGACCGCGGCCGAGGACGTGCTGCCCGGCGAGGCGACGGCCGCCGTGGCCGTCGCGACGGCGAGCGCGGGGCCGCACAGCACGGCTATGACCGTTCTGCCACTGATGAGACGTCTGGTGACACGTCTGCGCATGATGGTCCCTGCTTCCGGTAGGAGCCCCCTGGGGGGCGGGACTCGGGCAGGAACGAGCATGCGGCCAGGACGTGGCCTTGGCCAGAGGCGCGTGCGCGGTCTCTTGCGAAGGCGCGGCCGCAACGGACACCCGGGTCTACCAGGGCACGACCTGTCCCTGGTGATCGACGAAATGGAGGCCGGGCTTCCCCCGGTGGCGCTCGATCGTCACCGCCACCCCGGGAACGCTCTCCTCGACGCTGAGTTCGGCGTGGGTTCCGCCAGTCGTCAGTCCCGCAAGGCCATAGCCACGCCGAGGCTGACGAGCACAACGCCGGAGGTGCCGGTGATCCCGCGCTGGACACGGCGACGGCGTAGCAGGGCCTGGACGCGGCCGAGAACAGTCACGACCACGATGTACCAGATGAGCGCCAGGGCCCAGAAAATACCTGCCATAATGGCGTGCTGGGCAAGGGTGGGGACGCCGGGCAACTCGAACTGCGGGAACAGTGACAGATAGAACGCGGCGACCTTCGGGTTGAGAAGGTTGCTGACGAGGCCCTGCCGGAAGGCTTGGTCGACGCCCTTCCTGCTGTGTTTCTTGGGGTGACCGCAGGGCAACTCCACTTCGTTAACGGGTGACCGGCTGCCGTCGTCCTGGTTGCGGTGTCGAACGAAGTCGATCAGCGCCCGTATGCCGAGGTAGGCGAGGTAAATGGCTCCGGCGATGCGAAGTGCCGTATAGAGCATCTGCGAGCCGGTGAGCAGGGCCGTCAGGCCGGCGACAGCTGCGGCCGCGAGGATGCCGTTGCCGAGCATGATGCCGGCGGCAGTTGCCGCCGCGCCTCGACGACCGTCCGTTGCCGCGTTACGCAGTAACAGCACGAGGTCTGGGCCGGGGACCACGATGATGACAAGAGACGCGGCTATGAAGCCCATGAGCTGAGTGGTCATGCCACCTCATCATGCCACCGAGGAAGGTCCGTTCAGCAACCATGGGCCTTTTTGATCTTGTCCCTGCAGGCACTTGTCCATTTATTGAGACGCCGCGGTGGCCGATCTTTGAGGGTTGCACAGATCACAATCCACCCTGCACGCAGGCACATTGTCCATTTTGCCCAAGGTGGCCCCGGCCTCCACCCGACCGCAATACCGACTCCTGAGGTCCGTTTTTCCGAACAAGGAACCACCCGATCCAGCCATGCACCCGATTTAACATGCATTTAATTGTTGCGTTGCCAACAGCATGCCCGTGTAATTTTCAAGCAGTCGGCCCAGCCGACTCCGCCAGGACATGAATACTCGTCACCGCGACAGAGAGCTGACCCATATGAAGTCTCGTCTCGACCGCTACGAAGAGTTCATCGAGAAGGAGTACCGTGCCGGGCTCACCAAGCCGGACGAGTACTCGCTGGAAGCCGTAACCCCAGAACTCCGGGCGCGGTTCGCGAACAAGGAGTTCAAGCGCATAGTCTTTACCGGCATGGGCTGCTCGGCCATCGTCTCCGACATTGTTCGCGGTTACTTCGCGGAGATCGACTCCCCCATCGAGGTCCACGTCCTCAACGACTACGACTTCCGCTTCCTCGCCCCGTCGTCCGTCCTTGACGACGACGCCACCTTGTACATCATCAGCTCCTACAGCGGACACTCCCAGGAGCCGGTCCGCGCCTACCGTCAGCTCAAGTCCAAGCAGGACCGCGTCCTGCTGCTGACCTCCGGCGGCACGCTCGCCGAGCTCGGCCACGCGGACGGCGTCTCGATCGCCTACTGGAAACTGCAGCAGCCGGACCGCGAGTACCCGCTGTTCCACGTCTCCCAGTACTTCGCCATCCTCATGGACATGTTCCATGAGCTGGGCATGCTCGACGACAACCATCACACCCGGCTCGCCGAGCTGTCGGACCAACTCGAGCGCGACTACGACACCGTACGGCGGGGCCTCGTGGAGCGCATCGCGTACGACAGCCGTGACGCGAACCTCATCATGATCGCCTCACCGAAGTGGCACGAGAGTCTGCTCAAGCTCGCCAAGATGCACTTCAACGAAATGGCCATGGTCCCGGCCACCCGGAATTTCTTCCACGAGTTCTGCCACAGCGAGGTCGCCACACTCTCCGACCCCGAGCACAAGCACAGCATCCTCTGGTTCGCCGACCCGGACGACGACGACTACACCCTCGCCAAGGGAGAGAACCTCGTCCGCCTGCTCACCGAGGAACGCCACGAGAACCGCAACGTGCACATCTCCCGCATCGATCTCGGCGAAGGCGATTTCCTCCGCAAGTACTTCAACGCCCTCAACATCGTCCAGCACACGGCACTGGCACTCGGGCGGTACCACGAGACGAGCTCCCGCGACCTCATTTCCGAGTCGGCGGGCAACCCCTGGTACCACAGCACCACCATCGAAGCAGAACTCGTCGGCGCATAAACAAGGGGAAAGGAACAGCGGACATGAGCACCACGAATCCGCTGCACCTGTTCGACCTGACGGGCAAGGTGGCTCTGGTGACCGGAGCCACCCGCGGGCTGGGCCGGGCGGTCGCCGCCGGCCTGGCCCGCGCCGGTGCCCATGTCGTCGTCGCAGGCCGCAGCAGAGAAGCCGCCGAGAAGACCGCGGCCGAACTGGAGGCCGACGGCGCCCACGCGTCAGCCGTCGAACTGGACGTGACCCGCCCCGAGCAGGCACGGCACGTGCTCGCCGAGACGTCGGAGCAGCACCACGGCCTCGACATCCTGGTGAACAACGCAGGCGTGATCGAGCGGCACCCGGCCGAGGACTACCCCGCGGACGCCTGGCACCGGGTGATCGACACCAATGTGCACGGCGCGTTCTTCCTGGCCCAGGAAACGGGCAGGCTCATGCTCGCCCAAGGACACGGTCGCATCGTCAACATCGCCTCCGTACTCGCCTACAGCGGCGGCCGCAACGTCGTCGCCTACGCCGCGAGCAAAGGCGCTCTCGCCCAGATCACCCGGGCCCTGGCCACCGAATGGGCCCACCGGGGCGTCCACGTCAACGCGATCGCCGCCGGATACTTCTCCACCGACCTCACCCAGGACCTGCGCGACGACCCGGCCCGCAGCCGGGCACTGCTGAGCCGCGTGCCCGCCGGACGGTTCGGCCGCCCCGAGGAACTCGTCGGCGCAGTGGTCTTCCTTTCCTCCCCGGCCGCCGACTACGTACACGGCGCCCTCCTCGAAGTCGACGGCGGCTGGACCGCCGCCTGACCTCGTCGCACACACCAGCTGCCGGCAGCAGACAGGGAGAACGACACATGATTGCCACCGCACGCAGACTCCACGGCAAGCAGCAATCCCTCATCCGAGCAATGACCGAACGCTGCACGGCCGTGGGTGGCATCAATCTGGGCCAGGGACTGTCCCGCATGCCCCCGCCCGATTCCCTCCTGCACACGGCTGCCGCCGGCTTCGCCACAGCCGATCACTCCTACAGCCTTGCGCAGGGCGACCCGGCCCTGCGCAAGGCCATAGCCCGCAAGCTGGCCACCTACAACAACATCGACGTCGACCCGGAGGACGGCATCGTCGCCACCATCGGCGCATCCGGGGCCTACAACGCCGTACTGCTCTCCTACCTCGACCCCGGGGACGGAATCCTGCTCCCCGAACCCTTCTACGGCTACCACCACGCCGCAGCCGAACTGTACGGAGCCGTGCCCGAGCCCCTCAGGCTCACCGCCCCCGACTTCCACCTCGATGCCCAGGTCCTGGAGGAATCCGCAACCGAACGCACCCGCGCCATCGTCCTGTGCACTCCGAACAACCCCTCCGGCCGCAGGCTCACCGCAGAGGAGATCAGCGCAGTCGCAGCATTCGCCGAGCGCCGCGACCTGCTCGTCATCACCGACGAAATTTACGAGTACATCTATTACACGCCCGAGCAACACCTGTCCCCGGCCGCCTTCGACTCCCTCAAACACCGGACCATCACCATCTCCGGCCTGTCGAAGACCTACAGCATCCCCGGATGGCGCCTCGGCTACGCCGCCGGCCCCGCTCGGCTCATCCAGCCGGTGCGCACCGCAGCGGACATCCTGTCGGTATGCGCCCCCACACCACTGCAGCAATTGGCCGAACACGCCCTGGAACTGCCCGAATCCTTCTACTCGGCCATGCGGCAGCAGTACCGCAGCCAGCGTGACCGCATCGCGGATGCCTTCCGGACAGCAGGACTTGCACCCAACCAGCCCGAGGGCGCCTACTACCTCTTGATCGACTGTTCGGCGCTCGGCGTCGAGAACGGCCATGAAGCCGCCGACACCATCCTGACCACCACCGGTATCGCGACGATTCCCGGTGAAGCGTTCCACCGCGATGTCCCGCCCCACCCCTACGTGCGCGCCTGCTTCGCGGTCTCCCAACGAGACATTGCGCGTGCGGAAGAGGCTCTGGCCGACATTGACTTCACCGTCAAGGCCCACTGACACGACGGAAGCCCGCCCCCGCATTGCTGCGGGGGCGGGCTTCCGTGCGGTGTGGCCGGGGTTCAGCCCATGTCGGCTGCCAAACGGTCGACGACCAGGGCCGTCAGGTCGTTCGGCGTCGGGCACTCGTACAGGACGTCCGCGGGCCAGTCGAGGCCGGTGAGGGTGTTGAGGTGATCGCGGAGTTCGAGGGCCGCGACCGAGGTCAGGCCCAGGTCGAAGAACTCGTCCTCGGCACCGATCTCCGCCCCCGACTCGTGGCCCAGGACGGCGGCCGCGAGGCCGCGTACGCCGTCGAGCACGGCGTCCGGCCACTGCTCCTTGGGCAGCTTCCTCAGCGCCGCCCGCAGTTCGTTGTCCTCGGGCGTGGACGCGGGCGTGGACGCGGGCGTGGACGCAGGCGTGGACTCGGGCGCCTCTTCCACAACGGGGATGACCAGAGGCTCGGGCTCGGGCTCGGTTGCCCGGGCCTCCGCGGCGACGCGTACCGCCCGCTCGTCCGTCGCCAGCGCCCTGCGCAGTCCGGCCACGGCCGAACGGGCGTCGAGGGAAGGGTCGACTGCTACAGCGCGGCGGCCCTCGGCGAGGACGGGCGGGTGGTCGCCGACGGTGATCAGCGCCACCAGCGGTGCCTCGACGTCGTCGAATCCGCAGCCCGCCCGGACGATCGCCGCGGTCAGCGGCACCGATCCGTCGTACGCGACGCCTCCCGGCGGGCAGGGCGCGCCACCGGCCACCAGCAAACGGGCACCCGACCTCGCCACGGCCTCGGCAATCGCCGTCGTCAGCTCGTCCGCCGGGCCCGCCACCAGGACGTCGCCCTCGGGACGCCAGGAGCCGGCCGGCTCCACGGGTTCGTACGCGCGCACGAACATGCCGTCCGGGCCGATCCGCGTCTCGCGGTGGCCTGCGGCGATCGCCGCGCAGAGCCGGGTGCGGGCGGCGGCGTCCGTCCGCTGCGGCAGGTGGACGACGTGCTCGCACGCCGCCGGTACCGCGCCGCCGTCGGTGAGCGCCCAGCGGGGGACGCCGGCCTCGGCGACCGGTTCGGCGCCGGGCAGGGCCACCACGAGGTCCGGCCGCCGGTCCCCACCGGACCGTACGCGGGCGCCGTGGCGCACGAGGGCACCGGCGATCGCGTCGGCCAGGTCGTCGTCGGCCCCGGCCAGCAGCAGGACATCCAGAGGCAACACGACATCAGCGGCATCGGGCACGGACTGCCAACGCGCCCGCTCCAGGTGCGCGGTCGCCACCCCCGACCGCAGCCGGGCCAGAGCCGCCAGCACCTGGGCCGGTGACTCGTCGCCCTTCAGGTCCAGCAGGTCCAGGGCCGTCGACACGTCCTCGTTCTCGATGGCCGACCAGAGCGGGTCCCTGTCGGCGGCAGGAGCGGGTTCGCTCGCCGGCTCCGGCCAGTACGGGCGGCTTTGGAACGCGTACGTCGGCAGCCGCACCCCCTCCCCCGGCCTGCCGGCGTGGACGGCACGCCAGTCGACGTCCGCCCCGTGGGTGTGCAGCAGACCCAGCGCCTCGGTCGCGGTGCGCACGTCGTCGCGGTCGCGCCGCAGCAGCGAGACGGGACGGACCGGCACCTCGGGCAGGCACGCCTCGACGGCCGGTGCGAGGACGGCGTCGGGGCCCACCTCCAGGTAGGCGGTGATGCCGCTCTCCTGCGCCTGACGGACGGCGTCGGCGAAGCGGACCGGGCGGCGCAGCTGGTCCACCCAGTACTCCGCGGTGTCCATCGCCCGCTCGGTCGGAACGGTGGAGATCACCGGGATCCGGGCCCGCCCGAACCGCACCGTCTTCGCAACCGCCCGGAACTCCTCCGGCACCGGCTCGACGTGCGCCGAGTGGAAGGCCACGCCCACGCGCAGCCGGCGCGTGCGATGCCCGCGCTCCTCCAGTTCGCGGGCCACGGCCAGGACCGCCTCCTCGTCCCCGGACAGGACGACCGCCCGGGGGCCGTTGACAGCGGCGATCTCCACGACACCGGTCCCGGTCCGGCCGGCCAACACTGCGCGCACGTCCTCCTCGCTCGCCCGCACCGACACCATCGCGCCGGTCGCGGGCAGCGCGGCCAGGACGCGGCCCCGCGCGGCCACCAGAGCCACCGCGTCCGCCAGCGGCAGCACGCCCGCCGCACACGCGGCCGACAACTCGCCGATCGAGTGGCCGATCAGCGCCTCCGGCACGACGCCCCACGACTCCAGCAGCCTGAACTGGGCCACCTGCAGGGCGAACAGCGCCGCCTGGGTGTACTCGGTACGGTCCAGCAGGTCGTCCCGCTCGAAGACCACCTCGCGCAGCCCGGTCTCCAGGCCGGTGTCCTTGAAGAGCGCGCACACCTCGTCGAAGGCCTCGGCGTACACGGGGAACGCCTCGTACAGCCCCCGGCCCATGCCCACCAGCTGACTGCCCTGGCCGGTGAACAGCAGCGCCGGCCGCTGCCTGCCCGCCGTCGCCCGGCGCACCCCGTCGGCCGTGCGGCCGGCCGCCAGGGCCTCCAGGGCCGTACGCAGCTCCTGCTCTCCGGCACCGGTCACCATCGCCCGGTGGCGGTGGGCGGCCCGCGTCGTGGCCAGGGCCCGCGCCACCGCGGCCGGTTCACCGGCATCGGTCTCCAGCAGCCGCTGCGCCTGGGCGCGCAGCGCCTCCTCCGAGCGGGCCGACAGCAGCCACGGCGCACCCACCAGAGCAGGAGCAGCCGTCTCCCCCTCCGACACAGGCGCCTGCTCGATCACCACGTGCACATTGGTACCGCTGATACCGAACGACGAGACGCCCATGCGCCGCGGCCCGTCCTGCTGCTCCGGCCAGGGCTGCGCCGACGTCAGCAGGTCGACGTCGCCCGTGCTCCAGTCGACGTGCGGGGAGGGCTCGTCGATGTGCAGGCTGCGCGGCAGCAGGCCGTGCCGGATGGACAGCACGGCCTTGATGACCCCGGCGATGCCTGCGGCGGCCTGCACGTGGCCCAGGTTGGACTTCAGCGAGCCCAGCCGCAGCGGTTCCGGCCGGTCCTGGCCGTAGACGGCCAGGACGGCCTCCGCCTCGATGGGGTCGCCGAGGGCGGTGCCCGTGCCGTGCGCCTCGACGGCGGCGACGTCCGCCGGCCGCAGGCCGCCGGCGGCGAGGGCGGCGCGCATGACCTGTTCCTGGGCACGGCCGTTGGGGGCCGTCAGGCCGTTGCTCGCCCCGTCCGAGTTGAGCGCACTGGCGCGCAGGACGGCGAGCACGTCGTGGCCGAGCGCGCGGGCCCGCGACAGGCGCTCGACGAGCACCACGCCGACGCCCTCGCCCAGCGCGGTGCCGTCGGCGGCGGCCGCGAAGGGCTTGCACCGGCCGTCGGCGGCCAGGCCGCGCTGGCGGCTGAACTCCACGAACGGCACAGGCGTGGACAACACCGTCACACCACCGGCGAGCGCGAGGTCGCACTCCCCCGCCCGGACCGCCTGGGCGGCCAGGTGCAGGGCGGTCAGGGACGACGAACAGGCCGTGTCCACGGTGACCGTGGGGCCCTCCAGCCCGTACGTGTACGCGACCCGGCCCGACAGGACGCCGCCGCCGACGCCGGGCGCGAGGAAGCCCTCGGCGGCCGCGTTCTCCAGCAGCCGGCCGTAGTCCTGGTACATGGCGCCCACGAACACCCCGGTGCGGGTGCCGCGCAGGGTGGTGGGGTCGATGCCGGCGTCCTCGCACGCCTCCCACACGGTCTCCAGCAGCAGCCGTTGCTGGGGGTCCATCGCGACGGCCTCGCGCGGGGAGACGCCGAAGAAGGCGGCGTCGAAGGCGGTGGCTCCGGTCATGAAACCGCCGTGGCGGACGTAGGAGCTGCCGGCGGCCGCCGGGTCGGGGTCGTACAGGCGCTCCAGCGGCCAGCCGCGGTCGTCGGGGAAGGGGCTGATGCCGTCGCGTTCGCCGACCAGCAGCTCCCACAGGTCGTCCGCGGAGCGGACGCCGCCGGGCAGCCGGCAGCCGATGCCGACCAGCACCACCGGATCGTCGCCGTCCGCGACGGCGGCGGTACGGGTCACCGCCGCCGGCACCGGGGCCGCGCCCGCGAGCAGCTCGTCCAGGTGGCGGGCCAGCGCCTCCGGGTTCGGGTGGCTGAAGACGAGGGTGGCCGGCAGCCGCAGCCCGGTGGCCGCGGCCAGCCGGTTGCGCAGCTCGACGGCGCTCAGGGAGCCGAAGCCGGCGTCCTTGAACGCCCGTGCCGGGTCGACCAGGTCGGGCGAGGGGTGGCCGAGCACGGCGGCGGTGTGGCCGGTCACCAGGTCCAGCAGGACGCGCTGCCGGTCCGGCCCGGACTTCCCGGCCAGGCGCAGGGCGAGTTCCGAGCCGGCAGCCGGTCCGCCGGGGGCGGCGCTGCGGCGCGCCGGTGCCCCGGCCAGGTCGCGCAGGGGCGCGGGCACGGCCTCGCCCTGGGCGCGCAGGGCGGCGGCGTCGGTGCGGATCGGGGCGAGCACCGGCTCGTTCGAGGCCAGGGCGGTGTCGAGGGCGGCCAGGGCGTCGGCGCTGGGCAGCGGCAGGAACCCGGAGCGGCCGAGGCGGTCGCGGTCGACGCCGTCGGTCATGCCGCTGGTGGCCTCCCACAGGCCCCAGGCGAGCGAGACGCCGGGCAGGCCCTGAGCGTGGCGCAGACGGGCCAGGGCGTCCAGGCCGGCATTGGCGGCGGCGTAGTTGGCCTGACCGAGGCCGCCGAGGGCGCCGACGGCGGAGGAGAACAGCACCAGCCGCGCCTCGGGCAGCAGCTCGTGCAGGTGCAGGGCCGCGTCCAGTTTCGGCGCGAGCACGTGCCGGAGCCGCTCCGGGGTCAGGTCCGTCACCAGGCCGTCGTCGAGGACGCCGGCGGCGTGCACGACGGTGGTGAAGCCGGCTCCCTCCACGAGCTCCGCCAGCGCCGCGCGGTCGGCGACGTCACAGGTGACGACCTCCACCGTCGCGCCCGCCGCGGCCAGTTCGGCGGTGAGCTCGGCCGTGCCGGGTGCCGACCCGCCGCGCCGCGCGGCCAGCACGAGGTCGCGTACGCCGTGGGTGTGCACCAGATGCAGGGCGACGAGCTGCCCGAGGGTGCCGGACGCGCCGGTCACCAGGGTCCTACCGAGGTCGCCCGACTCACCCGCCTCGGCCGGGGCGGGGGCCGTACGGGCAAGCCGCAGCACGCTCGCCGCACCGGCTGCCAGCGTGATCTGCGGTTCGCCCGCGGCCAGCGCCGAGGGAATCGCCGCCAGGGTGGCGTCCTGCTCATCGGCCAGGTCCAGCAGCAGGAAGCGGCCGGGGTGTTCGAGCTGGGCCGAGCGCACAAGACCGGCGACGGCGGCCTCCGCCACGTCGTCGTCGGCCCGGCGGGTGACGACGACGAGCGTCGAGGCGGCTGCCGCCTCGTCGCCCACCCAGCCGTGGACGAGCTGCAGCGCCTCGGCGACGGCCTCGGCGGGCTCGCCGCCCGGGGCCGGGACCAGGACGTACGGAGCGGCAGCATCGCTGACCGGCCGCTTCAGCAGCCGGGCCAGCCCGGCGTCACGCACCGCGTAGTCGTCCGCCGCGTCGCGGGGCAGGGGCCGCGGCACCCGCACCGGGCGCAGCAGGTCGCCGCGGTCGGGCAGGCCCAGGGTGCCGGCGGGCAGTTCCCGCAGCACCAGGGACTCCACCGAGGCGACCGGGGCCCCGGCGGGGTCGGTCAGGGTGATCCGTACGGCATCGGGCCCGGCGGCGGCGAGGGTGACGCGGACGGTGTCCGCGCCGCGGGCGTGCACGCGCAGGCCCTGCCACTCGAAGGGCAGCGACGGCCGGCCCGACTCCCCGGTCAGGAACGTGCCGAGCGCCACCGGGTGCAGGCAGGCGTCCAGCAGGGCCGGGTGGAGGGTGAATCCACCGGGTTCGCCGGCGTCGCCGGTGCCGGGCAGCGCGACCTCGGCGTACAGGTCGCCGTCGGCGCCGCGCCACAGGGCCCGTACGCCGCGGAACGCCGGGCCGTACGCAAGGCCGGCCCCGGCCAGCCGCTCGTACAGCGCCTCGACGTCCAGGGGCTCCGCGCCCGGCGGCGGCCAGGCGGCCTCTCCCCCGGCCGGCGGCTCCTCGCCCGCCGGCCGCAGGACGGCGGTGGCGTGGGTGGTCCATTGGCCGGCGCCGGTACGGGCGTTGAGGGTCAGCCCCCGGGTGCCGTCCGCGGCGGCCTCGGTGATGTCGGCGCGCAGCCGGACGTCGGCGTCGTCGGGCAGGACGAGCGGGGTGAGCAGGGTGAGCTGGTCGACGACCGCGCAACCGGCCTCGTCGGCCGCCCTGGTGACCAGTTCGGCGAGCCCCGCGCCCGGCAGGACGATGTGTCCTTCGACGGTGTGGTCGGCCAGCCACGGCTGGGTGGCCAGCGACAGCGCGCCGGTCAGGACGAGCCCCTCGGCGCCGGGCAGAGCGGCGCGCAGGACCGGGTGGTCGACCGCGTCCAGCCCCAGCGCCGTCGCCTCGCCGGCGGCGACGTCGGCGCGCAGCCAGTACGGCTCGGTGACGAACGCCGTCGTGGGCAGCTCGACGGCGCGCGCACCGGGCCACACCGCGGACCAGTCAGGCCGTATGCCCTTGACGTGCAGCTGGGCGAGGGCGGTGAGCAGCTGTCGGCGGCCGCCCTCGTCCCGGCGCAGGGTGTGGGCGACGGTGGTGTCGGTGCCGAGGGCCTCGACGGTCTCCTGGGCACCGGTGGTGACGACGGGGTGCGGGCTGACCTCCAGCAGGGTGGTGCAGCCGCGTTCGACGAGGGCGGTGACGGCCTCGTCGAAGCGCACCGTCTCGCGGAGGTTGCGGTACCAGTAGTCGGCGTCGAAGGCCGCACCCGCGTCGCTCGCGTCGATCCAGCGGCCCTCCACGGAGGAGAAGAAGGGGATCTCGGGCGTACGCGGACGCACCGAAGCGAGGGACTCCAGCACCTCCTCCCGTACGGCCTCGACGTGGGCGCTGTGCGAGGCGTAGTCGACGTCGACGCGCCGGGCCCGCACATCGTCGGCCTCGCAGGCGGCGAGGAGTTCGTCGAGGGCGTCGTCGTCGCCGGCGACGACCACCGAGGCCGCGCCGTTGACCGCGGCCAGCGACAGCCGGCCGTCCCAGGCCTGCAGCCGGGCGCGGGCGGCGTCGGCCGGCAGGGCGAGCGACATCATGCCGCCGCGGCCGGCTATCGCCCTCAGCGCCTTGCTGCGCAGGGCGACCACGCGGGCGGCGTCGTCGAGGGTGAGGGCGCCGGCGACGCAGGCGGCGGCGATCTCGCCCTGGCTGTGGCCGGCGACGGCCGCGGGCCGCACGCCGAGCGCGCGCCACACCTCGGCGAGGGCGACCATGACGGCGAAGAGGGTGGGCTGGACCACCTCGACGCGGTCGAGGGGGAGTTCGCCGCGCAGCACGGCCCGCAGGTCGAAGTCGATGTACGGGGCGAGGGCGGCCTCGCAGGCGGCGATCCGCTCGCGGAAGACCTCGTCGGTCTCCAGCAGGCCCACGGCCATCTCCCGCCACTGCGAGCCCTGGCCGGGGAAGAGGAAGGCCACCGGGCCGGACGGGCCGGTGGTGCCCTCCACGACGGCGGGCGAGGGCCGGCCCGCGGCCAGATCGTCCAAGGCGGCGAGGAGTTCGGCGCGGTCGGTGCCGAGGACGGCCGCGCGGTGTTCGTGCGCGGCGCGGGTGGTGGCCAGGGAGTGCGCCACGTCGCGGGGGTGGAGCCCGGGGCGGTCGGCCAGGAACGCGGCCAGCGCGCCGGCCTGGGCGCGCAGCCCGGCCTCGGACCGGCCGGAGACCGGCCACATCCACGGCCCCGTCGCCTCGTCCGCCGAACCCTCGGCCGCTGCCTCCTCCTCGACCACCGGCGGCTCTTCGAGGACGACGTGGGCGTTGGTGCCGCTGACGCCGAACGAGGAGACGGCCGCCCGCCGGGGGCTGCCGCCCGCGGGCCAGGGCACGTCCTCGGCCAGGAGCTCCACGGCGCCGGCCGACCAGTCGACGTACGGGCTGGGGGCGTCCAGGTGCAGCGTCCGGGGCAGGACGCCGTGGCGCATGGCCATGACCATCTTGATGATGCCGGCGACGCCCGCGGCGGCCTGGGTGTGCCCGAGGTTGGACTTGATCGATCCCAGGCGCAGCGGCTCGGTGCGCTGCTTGCCGTACACGGCGAGGACGGCCTGGGCCTCGACCGGGTCGCCCAGCGGTGTGCCGGTGCCGTGCGCCTCCACCGCGTCGACCTGCTCGGGGGCGAGGCCGGCGTCGGCCAGGGCCTCGCGCAGGACGCGCTGCTGCGCGGGCCCGTTGGGGGCGGTCAGGCCGTTGCTGGCGCCGTCGGAGTTGACGGCGGTGCCGCGGACGACGGCCAGCACCCGGTGGCCGGCGGCCAGCGCGGTCGACAGGCGTTCGACGACGAGGACGCCGACGCCCTCGGCCCAGGCCGTACCGTCCGCGGCGGCCGCGAACGGCTTGCAGCGGCCGTCGGGCGCCAGGCCGCGCTGGCGGCTGAACTCCACGAACGCGGTGGGGGTGGCCATCACCGTCGCACCGCCGACGAGGGCCGTGTCGCACTCGCCGCGGCGCAGCGCCTTCACGGCCAGGTGCAGGGCGACCAGCGACGACGAGCAGGCGGTGTCCACGGTGATGGCCGGGCCGCGCAGGCCCAGTTGGTAGGCCACGCGCCCGGAGACGACGCTGCCCGCGCCCTGGGCGCCGGGGTAGTCGTGGTGCATCACGCCGGTGAACACGCCGGTGCGGCTCTCGCGCAGCACGGTCGGGTCCAGGCCGGCCCGCTCGACGGCCTCCCAGGAGGTCTGCAGGATCAGCCGCTGCTGGGGGTCGGTGTGCAGGGCCTCCTTCGGCGAGATGCCGAAGAAGCCGGCGTCGAACGCGGCGGCGCCGTGCAGGAAGCCGCCCTCACGGACGTAGGTGGTGCCGGGGTGGTCGGGGTCGGGGTGGTGCAGGGCGTCCAGGTCCCAGCCGCGGTCGCGCGGGGAGGGGGTAATGCCGTCGCGGCCCTCGGCGACCAGCGTCCACAGGTCCTCGGGGGACTCGACGCCGCCGGGGTAGTGGCAGGCCATGCCGACGATCGCGATCGGTTCGGCGGCCCGCTCCCGGACGTCGCGAAGGTGCTGCCGGGCCGTCTGGAGTTCCGCGGTGACCCGCCGCAGGTAGTCGCGGAGCTTGTCCTCGTTGGTCATCGGGTGTGGTCCTCCAGCCCCGGCAGGGGGGTGCCGAGCTCGGTGTCGATCAGGGTGAAGATCTCGTCGTCGGTGGCGTCGTCGAAGGTGGTGACGAGGGCGGCGGGGGTGTCCCCGGGCGCGGGGGCAGCCAGCCGGTCGAGCAGGCCGCGGACGCGCTCGGCGGCGCGGTCGCGGGCCGCATCGTCCGTCGCCGCGCCGGCGAGGGCGGCGGCGAGGCGGTCGAAGGCCGCGAGGAGGCCGGGCAGGTCGCCGTCCTCCGCCGCCTCGCCGGCGAACCGCTCGTCGAGGTGGGCGGCCAGGTCGGCCGGGGTCGGGTGGTCGAAGACCAGCGTGGCCTCCAGGGTCAGGCCCAGGGCCGCGCCCAGCCGGTTGCGGAACTCGATGGAGCTCAGCGAGTCGAAGCCCAGCTCCTGGAAGGAGCGGTCGGGCTCGATCGCGGCGGCTCCCGCGTAGCCGAGCACGGCCGCGGCATTCTGCCGCACCAGTGTCGAGAGCCGGGCGCGCCGCTCGTCGGGGGCGAGGCCGGCCAGGCCGGGGTCGGCCGCGGGGGCGGCCTGCGCCGGCGCGGGCGGCAGGAGGTCGCGCAGGACGTGCGGGACGACGGCGGCCGGGCCGGGCACGAGCCGTACGGCGGTGACGGCCGGGTGCTCCGCGGCGAGGGCGGCGTCCAGCAGGCGCAGGGCGGCGTCGGCGGGCAGCGGTGCGATGCCGCCGCGCGCGAGCCGGTCGCGGTCGGCGGCCATGCCGTCCTCCAGCGCCCACGGCCCCCAGGCCACGGAGACGGCCCGGCCGCCCGCGGCGACGCGCTCGGCGGCGAGGGCGTCGAGGTAGGCGTTGGCCGCGGCGTAGTTGCCCTGGCCGGGGCCGCCCAGCACGCCCGCGACGGAGGAGAACAGCACCAGTTCGGCGTCGGGCAGCAGGTCGTGCAGGTGGGTGGCGCCGTCGACCTTGGGGCGCAGGACGCGCTCCAGGCGCTCGGCGTCGAGGGCGGTGACGACCCCGTCGTCGAGGACGCCGGCGGCGTGGACGGCCATGGTCACCCGACGGCCCGCCAGCAGGGCGGCGAGCGCCGTACGGTCGGCCACGTCGCAGGCCGCTGCCTCGATACGGGCGTCCAGGCCGGCCAGGCCGTCCGGGAGCCGTCCGCTGCGGCTGGCCAGCAGCACGTCGCGCACGCCGTACTGCTCGACGAGGTGGCGGACCACCGGTACGGCGAGGGCACCGCTGGCGCCCGTGACGAGCACCGTGCCGTGCCGGCGCGGCGCGGCGGGGGCCGCGGCGGCGGGGGTGCGCACCAGGCGGGCGCCCAGGACGCGCCCGTCCTGCAGCGACAGCCGGGGTTCGTCGGAGCCCAGGGCGCGGGGCAGCGCCGTGAGGTCGCCGGCCTCCACGAGCGTGAACCGCCCGGGGTGCTCGGACTGGGCCGAGCGCACCAGGCCCCAGGCCGCCGCGGTGGCGGGGTCGGGCCGGGTGGCGACGAGGACGAGGCGGGAGGCCGCGTACCGCTCGTCGCCCAGCCACTCCTGCAGCAGGTCCAGGACCCGGCCGGTGAGCGCGCGGACGGCGGCGGGTGCGGGGCCGTCGGAGACGACGGGCACGACGACGACCGGGGGCACCTCCGCCAGCGCCGACGGCAGCGGGGCCCGCAGCACCTCGGCGCCGGACGCCGCCACGGCGTCGCCGGCGCCGTCGGGGTCCGGGCCGAGGACCGCGTACCGGGCGCCCGGCCGCGGCTCGGGCACCTCCACGGGCACCCAGGTGATGCGGTGCAGCGGATCGGCGGGGGCGCCGGCCCGGCGCAGGACGACCGAGTCGACCGTCGCCACCGGCGCGCCCGCGTGGTCGGTCAGCCGCACCTCGACCGCGTCGGGCCGCAGGTGCACCATCCGTACGCGGGCGGCGGTCGCCCCGGGGGCGTGCACGCGCACGCCGGACCAGGCGAAGGGCAGGTACGGGCGGTCGCCGTCGAGCGTCGCGGCCAGTGCCACGGTGTGCAGGGCGGCGTCCAGCAGCACCGGGTGCAGTCCGTGCGGCCCGGCGTCGCCCCGCGGGACGACGACGTCGGCGTGGACCGCGTCGGCGGTGCGCCAGGCGCGGCGCAGGCCCTGGAAGGCCGGCCCGTAGCCGGTCAGGGACTCGTACAGGCGCGTGACGTCGACCTCTTCGGCGTCGCCGGGCAGGGGCGGCGTGTGCGGGACGGCCGCGTCGTCGGGGGCGAGGGTACCGGTCACGTGGCCGGTCCAGATGCCGTTGACGCGGGCGTGGATCTCGAAGGACCGCTGCCCGCCGGGCCCGGGCGGGGCGGCGACGAGGCGCAGTTCGGCGTCCTGCGCGGGCAGCGGGGTGTGGGTGACGAGCTCGGTGACGAGCGGGCAGCCGAGCCGCGCGCCGGCGTGCAGGGCGAGGTCGACGAAGAAGGTGCCGGGCACGAGCACGGTGCCGTCCACGGTGTGGTCGGCCAGCCACGGCTGCGCGGCGGCGGAGATCCGGGTGGCGAACACCTGCCGGTCGGGCAGGTCGAGCTGCTCGGCGAGTTGGTGCGTCGCGCCGGTCGCGCCGGCCGAGGCGGCGGTCTCGATCCAGTGCCGGTCGCGGGCGAACGGGTAGCCGGGCAGCGAGAGCCGGCGCGGGGACACGGGCTCGGGAACGGTGATGGCGCCGCCCTCGACCCAGGCGCGGGCCAGGGCCTGCAGGTCGTCCCCGGCGGCCGGCGCGGCCGTACGGCTCCGCCGGCCGCGGTGCACGCCCTCGCCGGTGCGCAGGGCCTCGGCCAGCTCGGAGGTCGTGGTGGCGACGACGGCGAGGCGCTCGTCGAGGTGGTCGCGTCCGGCCCACAGGGTGAAGGCGAGGGCGGCCGGGTCCACGCCCGGGTCCACGCCCGGGGCCGCGGCGGTGGAGGCGGCGAGCCGGTCGGCCAGGGCGGCGGGAGTCGTACCGGCGTCGACGGGCAGCCGGACGCCGAAGACCTCCTCGATGCGGTGGGCGAGCGCGGTCAGCCGCGGGTAGTCCAGGCCGAGTTCGGCCAGCGGTTCGCGGGGGTCGGCGGGGAAGCCCACGACCTCGGTCAGGACCTTCTCCAGGGCGGCAGCCACGTCCGTACCGACCGGGCGCTCCAAGTACGCCAGCAGCTGCGCGACCTGCTCGTCCAGCCGGGCGGTGTCCTTGGCGGAGAGCACGAACAGCTGCGGCCGGGGCGCCTCGGGGGCGGCCCCGGCGACGGGCGGCTGCTCGGCCAGCACCACATGGGCGTTGGCGCCGCCGGCGCCGAAGGAGCTGATCGCGGCGGTCAGCGGGGCACCGGCGCGCGCGGTCCAGGGCTCGGTGGTGCGCTGGACGCGGAAGCGCGAAGACTCCCAGTCGACGGCGGGGTTGAGGGGCTCGGCGTGCAGGGACGGCACGAGCTCGCCGTGGCGCATCTGCAGGACGACCTTGGTCAGGGCGGCGATGCCCGCCGCGGACTCCAGGTGCCCGATGTTGGACTTGACGGAGCCGACCGGCCAGGGGCCGCGGCCGGCACCGGCGCCGTCGAAGGCCCGTTCCAGCGCGGTGATCTCGATCGGGTCGCCGAGGCTCGTCCCCGTGCCGTGCGCCTCGATGTAGCCGACGTCGGCCACGTCGACGCCGGAAGCCGCCAGCGACGCGCCGACGAGCTCGGCCTGCGAGACCGGGCTGGGCACGGAGAAGCCACCGGTGTGCCCGCCGTGGTTCAGCATCGTGCCCCGGATGACGGCGTGCACGTGGTCGCCGTCGCGCAGCGCGTCGCGCAGCGGCCGCAGCAGCACCACGCCGACGCCCTCGCCCGGCACGTAGCCGTCGCCGCCCGCGCCGAAGGCCCGGCAGCGGCCGTCGGTGGACAGGAAGGACGCCTGGCTGAGCAACAAGTACTTGTTGGGGTGCACATGCAGGTTGACGCCGCCCGCCAGCGCCGCCTCGCACTCCCCGCGCCGGATCGCCTCGACGGCCAGGTGGATCGCCGTCAGCGACGACGAGCACATGGTGTCGAGCGCGATGCTCGGCCCCTTCAGGTCGAGGAAGTACGAGACGCGGTTGGCGATCGAGGCGCTGAAGGAGGAGGGCACGAAGCCGGGTTCCGCGCGGACGCCGTGCAGCTGGTACTGGTTGTACATCACGCCCGCGAACACGCCGACGGCGCGCCCACGCCAGGACGAGGGCGCGTGCCCGGCCTCCTCGAAGGCGTGCCAGGCCTCCTGCAGGAACAGCCGCTCCTGCGGGTCGAGCACGGCGGCCTCGTTGGGCGAGATGTGGAAGAACGCGGCGTCGAACTCGTCGACGCCGTCGACGAAGCCGCCCCACCGGCCGTACGAACGGCCCGGGACGCCCTTGGTGTCACTGTGGATCGCGGAGTGGTCCCAGCGGTCGGCGGGCACCTCGGTGATGCAGTCGCGGCCCTCGCGCAGGTTGGCCCAGAACTCGTCCAGGGTGCGGGCCCCGGGGTAGCGCCCGCTGATGCCCACGATGGCGATGGCGTCGGCGTCGGGGTCCTCGGCCGGGATCTCGGCCGGCACGACGGGCTCGGGGGCGGCGGGCTCAGGGGCGGGCTCGGGCGCGGGCTCATGCTCGGCCTCGGGCTCGGGGTCCTGCGGGGTGAACTGCTCGGTGATCCTTGCCGCATCCCCCACCAGGGCCACCGCGTGCGGCCGGCCGCTGCCGACGGCGCGCAGCATGATGTCCACGGCGGTCGAGGTGTCCATGGCCGTCAGGCCCATGCTGCGCAGGGCACCGGCGTCCAGCGGCATGCCGCCGTCCGCCCACCCGGGCCATCCGATCGAGACGACCCCGGGCCGCGCTTCCGCGAACCCGTCGAGGAAGCCGTTGGCACAGGCGTAGTCGGCCTGGCCCCGGTTGCCCCAGGCGGCGGCCGTGGAGGAGCAGAGCACGAGGAAGTCCGGCTCCAGGTGCCGGGTGGCCTCGTACAGGTGGCGGGCCCCGGCGGCCTTCGGCGCCAGCACCGCGCGGACGTCCTCGGCGCTCTTGCCCGCGATCAGTCCGTCGCGCAGGACGCCGGCCGCGTGCACGACGCCGTGCAGCGCACCGAACCGCGACACGGCGAGCTCGACGGCACGGCGTACGTCCTCGGCGCGGGTGACGTCCGCCGCGACGACGGCGACCTCGGCGCCCAGAGCGGTCAGTTCGGCGGTCACGGAGGACTCGGCCGCCGTACGCCCGCACAGGACGAGCCGGGCGCGCACGGTCCGCGCCAGGTGCCGGGCCAGGGCCAGCCCGACGCCGCCGAGCCCGCCGGTGATCAGGTACACGCCCCGCTCGCGCAGGCTCGCGGAGGTCTCCGGGACGGGCACGGGCCGTACGGCGCGCACCCGGCGCTCCCCCGCCGCGTAGCGCACGTCCACGTCGGGCACGCCCGCGGCGAGCTCCGCCAGTGCGTCGGCCGCGTGCGCCGAGCGCACCACGGCGGCGTGCACGCCGGGCTGTTCGATGCGCAGGGTGCGCAGGAGGCCCACGATCGCGGCCGCCACGGCGGGCGGGGCGTCGGCCGGAAGGTGGACGACGATGCGGACGGGGTTGCGGCGGGCACGGAGAAGGGCTGCGGCGAAGGCGGTCAGGTCGACCGCCTCGTCCTCGACGTCCGCGGGGTCGGCCGGGGTCCACAGCACGTCGGAGGCGTCGCTCGACGCGAGCAGGGCGGGCCAGTCGCGGGGGGTCGCCGCGTCGACAGTCAGGACGCGGGCCGGGGCCGGCCGCGGCGGCAGCGGTGCGGGCCGCCACTGCGGCTCGAACCAGACGACCTCCGAGGGCAGTTCCTGCGGGGCGGCCGCGACGACGGGCCGCGCCTGCGCGGTCGCGGGCAGCTCGTACTCCCCCAGGTGCCCGACCAGGGACGCGAAGGTGTTGTGCTCGAACAGCAGGGTCGGCGAGAAGTCGGTGCCGTACGCGCGCTCCAGGTCGGCGGCGACGCCCAGCAACGCCGTGGAGTCCAGGCCCAGCTCGTAGAAGCCCGCCTCCTCGTCGAACTCCGCCTGCTCCAGGCGCTCGGCGAGCAGGCCGCGCACGACCGTCTCGGCCGTCCGCTGCGGCCGCGGGGCGCCCTCCAGCCGGGTGATGGCGTCCTCGGTGCGTATGCGCTTCGAGGTCAGGCCCTCGAACCACAGCACGACATTGCCGTCCGGGTCGAGGAAGCGCAGGTCGCACGTGGTCAGATCGCCGTCCGGGCCGGCCGGGCGCGGCGGGACGGCGTGCACCAGGGTGCTCGCCCCGACCGGGCCCCGGGCCCGGAACGACTCGATGAGCATCGGGATGTACGGCCGCGCCGCCGCACCCGCCCCGGAAGTGGCGAACTGGGTGGGCAGCAGCGTCGAGGAGTCCAGCGCGGCCGGATGCAGATGGAAGTAGTCGGCGTAGGCCGCGGCCTGCGGGCTCAGCGACAGGTCCGCGAGCAGTTCGCCGTCACCGACGTGCAGCGTGCCGCGGGCCATCATGAAGTCGCCGTGCTCGATGCCGGTGCCGCGCACCAGCGCGTACAGATCCGCCATGTCGGCGGTCGACGGCGCCGCGCGCAGCGCGGTCAGGTCGACGGTGCGCGCCGGGAACGGCACGTCCAGGCGCAGCCGGCAGTCGAGCACCGGCTCGCTCTCCCCCGACGGGCGGCGGGTGCCGGTGACCGACACCCGGTAGTCGCCGCCGTCGCCGTCCGCGGTGAACTGCAGCCGCAGCTCGGTGTCGAAGTCCGCGCCGGCGGCGACCGGGTTGCGGAACAGCACGCGGCGCAGCTCCGCCCGGGCGGTGTCCACGCCCCGGGCCCGCAGGATCCGGTAGATCATGTCGAGGAACGACACACCGGGCAGGATGCGCGTGCCGTGCACCCGGTGGTCCCGCAGCACCGGGTCGGTGCCGCGCACGACCACGGTGCAGGTCAGGCCATCCAACGCTGTCATTTCTTTCCTTCCGGCGTGCTGGACGTGCTGGAGAAGTCGATCTCGAAGAACGGCGCGGGTGCTTCGGCCACCGCGACAGGAGCGGGTGCGGGTGCGGGTGCGGCAGGAGCGTCGAACCAGAACCGCCGCCGCCGGTAGCGGGGCGCTTCCAGCGCCGTGCGCGAGGGCACGTGGCCGCCGGGCGCCTGGCACACGACCATGTGCGCGTTGGTGCCGCCGAACCCGAAGGAACTGACGGCCGCCCGGCGCTCGCCGCCCGAGGCGCCCGCGCCGGCGAAGTCGCGCAGCTCCCGCACCGGGAACAGCGGCGACTCCTCGAACCGGAAGCGCCGGTTGAGGGTCTCGCAGTGCAGCGTCGGCGGCAGCTGGGCGTGGTGCACCGCCAGCACCACCTTGATCAGCCCGGCCATGCCCGCGGCGCTGAGCGTGTGCCCGATGTTGGTCTTCACGCTGCCCACGCCGCAGAACCCGATCGCATCGGTGCCCCCGCGGAACGCCTCCGTGAGCGCCTTCAGCTCCATCGGGTCGCCGATCATGGTGCCGGTGCCGTGCGCCTCCACGTACCCGATCTGCTCGGGGGACACGGCGGCGTCCGCCCAGGCCGCCTCGATCACCTCGCGCTGCGCGCGGGGGTTCGGCGTGGTGATGCCCATGGTGCGGCCGTCGTTGTTCACGGCGCTGCCCTCGATGACCGCGTAGATGCGGTCACCGTCGCGCAGCGCGTCCGGCAGCCGCTTGAGCAGCAGCATGCCAGCGCCCTCGCCGAGCACGATGCCGTCGGCCCGCTCGTCGAACGTACGGCAGCGGCCGGTCGGCGACAGGGCGCCCGCCCCGCTCATGCCGACGAACGGCACCTCGTCCAGGAGGATGTCCACCCCGGCCGCGAAGGCCAGGTCCGACTCCCCCGCCCGCAGGCTGCGCGCGGCCATGTGCACCGCGACCAGCGCGCTGGAGCAGGCCGTGTCGACGACGACGGCCGGACCGCGCAGGTCGAGGAAGTGGGACAGCTGTGCGGCGATGAAGTTCTGCGCCACGCCACTGATCGCGTGCGGGCCGGCGGTGCCGTGGTGCGCCCCGAAGTTCGCGCTGCGGGCGCCGGCGAACACGCCGACGCGCCGCCCGGCGACCTCACCGGGCGTGAGCCCGGCGTCGGCCAGGCACTCGGCACCGGTCTCCAGCACCTGCCGCACCAGGGGGTCGATGTGGGACGCCGCGGCGGGGTCGAGCCGGAAGTACTCGGGGTCGAAGTCCTCGATCCCGTCGAGGAAGCCGCCCCACTTGCTGACGGTGGCCTGCGGCCAGAGCCGGTCGGCGTCCCAGCGGGAGGCCGGCACCTCGGTGACGGAGTCCGTACCGGAGACGAGGTTGCGCCAGAAGGCGTGGTGGTCGGGCGCGCCGGGGAAGTGCGCGGCGATCCCGACGACGGCGATGGCGCCACCACCCGCGTGCGCGGATGCGGCACCCGGCCGGGTGCCCTCGGTTCCCGCAGCCGGCGCGCCGTCGGCGACCGGCGTGGGGGCTCCGGCATGCGATGCCGTGCCCGGGGTGCCCTCGGCCCCGGTCGCGGCGCTTACCGGCGAAGCCCCGGCCGCGGCAGCCGCCGGGTCCGCCGGTCCGGCGAGCGGCTCCGCCTCCGGCGGCATCCGGTCCGCCAGGGCCTTGGCCAGGAGCGTGACCGTCGGGTTCTCGATGACCGCCGACGGTTCGGCGACGACGCCGAGTTCGCGTTCCAGGGCCGCGAGGATCTGGGCGACCATGATGGAGTCCACGCCCAGGTCGGCGAAGTCGTCGTCCGGGCCGATCCGTGCGGCATCCATGCGCAGCGTGGCCGCGATGACCTGCGTCAGCCGGTGGACGGAGCCGTTCGCCGTCGCCGTCACCGGGGTGGCAACAGTGCGCGGCGCCGCCGCCGGAGCGGCCGTACGGGCCGGAGCCGGGACGGCGAGCAGGGCGGCCGCGTCGAAGCGCGCCCTGTCCACGGCGCACGGCAGGACGACCGGCTCGGGCGTGGCCATGGCCCGGTCCAGGAGGGCGAGGCCGGCCTCGGGGGCGAGGGTGCGCAGGCCCAGGTCCCGGTAGGCGGGGGTGTCGACCTCGGGCATGCCGGCCGAGCGCCAGCTGGGCCACTGCAGCGACTTGACGACGACGGGTCCGCCGGTGGCGGCCCGGTGTTCGGCGACGCGGTCCAGGACAGAGTTGGCCAGCGCGTAGTCGCTCATGCCGACGGCCAGTGCGGGCACCTGCCCGGCGATGGAGGAGTACAGCACGACGAACCGCAGCGGATCGTCCGCGCACGCCTCCAGCAGCGCCTGCAGCCCTGCCGTCTTCGGCTCCAGCACCCGCCGGACGTCCTCGATCCGCTTGCCGATGAAGGCCGGGTCGCGCATCACGCCGAGCCCGGCGCAGTGCACGATGCCCGCGATCGGGCCCAGGGCGCGCCGTGCGCCGTCGAGCGCCCCGGCGAGGGCGTCGGGCGTCGGCGCGGCCGCGAACTCGACCCGGACGCCGGGGCGTTCGAGGGCCGTGAGGTCGCGCAGGCGTGCCGCGAGGGCCGGGTCGGTGCCGGGGTCGGCCAGGAGGGCCGGCCACGCGTCGCGGGCGGGCAGCGGGGTGCGGCCGAGCAGCAGGAGCCGGTCGGCGCCGCGCTCGACGAGCCGGGCGGCGACCAGCCGGCCCAGCGCCCCGGAACCACCGGTGATCACGACCGTGCGGCCGGCCAGGTCGGCCGCCCAGTCCGCGGAGGACGCGGAGGCCGCCGAGACCTCGGCCGGGTCGGCCGGGCGCAGTGCCGGCCGGTGGCGTACCCCCTCGCGCATGCAGGCCTCGGTCACCGGGTCGGTGGCGGCGAGTTCGGCGGCGAGGGCCGACCGCACGGCGGCCGGGTCGAGGGTGTCCAGGTCGAGGGTGCGGGCGAACACCCCGCGGTACTCGGCCGTGAGCATCCTGACCAGGCCCGCGAACGTGGCGCCGCGCAGCGTGGGGTGCTCGGTGCGGAAGGTCGTGAGACCGCGGGTCAGGTGCAGGTAGGCGAGGCCGCGGGTGCGGTGCGCGCTGACCAGGTCGCGCAGCAGCGCGATGCGGCCCCAGTCGGTGCGCAGTGCGGCGTCCGGCGTGGCGGAGACGTCCACCAGGTCGACGACGGCGTCCATGCCGGCCGCCGATGCGACGATCCGGGCGCGGGCGGCCTCGTCGGCGTCGTCGAGGGCGTCGGCCCGCACGACGGTGGCGCCGGTGCCGAACACCTCGGCGGCGAGCGGCTCGGTCTCCGCTCCGACCAGCACCAGGACCCGGCCCGGCAGCTCGCCGTGCGGCAGCGGGGCGGGCTCCCAGTGCTTGACCAGCAGCAGGGAGGAGTCGCTCTCGGCCGTCAGCCAGTGTCGCTCGCGCGCGAACGGGTACGTGGGCATGGACACCGGCGCCGGCCGGTCGCCGCTGCGCAGGGCGCTCCAGTCGATCTCGGCGCCGTCCTCCCACAGCCGGGCGACGCGGTCGAGCCGCCCCTCGCGCACCAGGCGCTCCAGGTAGCTCGCGCCTTCCGGCTCGGACAGCCACGCGAGGTCCGCGCCGGAGCCCTCGCCGCGGGCGCGCCCGCCGTCGAGGAACCCGGCCAGCTGCGCGCGCAGTTCGCCGGTCGTGGTGGCGACCACCGCGAGGCGCGCCGCCATGGGCACGCGACCGGCCTGGGAGGTGTACGCGAGCGAGGCCAGCGGCGGCACCGTCTCGCCGTCGAGGAACTCCACGACGGCCGCGGCGTAGCGGCGCAGGGCGTCCTCGTCGCGGGCGGAGAGCAGGAACGCCTCCTGTGCCGCGGCGGGGGTTGCCGTCGTGGGTGCCGCGGGCGCCGTGGGCGCCTCCTCCAGGACGACGTGCGCGTTGACGCCGCCGAAGCCGAAGGAGCTGACGCCGGCGCGCAGCGGCAGGGGCGTTCCGGCGGCGTCGGCCGGCGCCCACTCGGTGGCCTCCTGCACGGGCAGGAACGGCGTTCCGGTGAGGTCGATCAGCGGGTTGAGCCGCTGCAGGTGCAGCGTGGGCGGCAGGGTCCGGTGCCGCATGGCCAGCACCACCTTGATGACGCCCGCGATGCCCGCGGCCGGCTCCAGGTGGCCGATGTTGCTCTTGACGGTTCCGATGCCGCAGGCGGTCGCCGGGCCGCCGGCCAGGGTGCGGTGCGCCCGGATCAGGCCGTCGATCTCCACGGGGTCGCCGAGTGCGGTGCCGGTGCCGTGGAGTTCGACGTAGGAGAGGGTCTCCACGGGCACCCGCGCGTCGCGGTAGGCGTCGACGAGCAGGTCGGCCTGGGCGAGGGGGTTGGGGGCGGTCAGCGAGGAGGCGTGGCCGCCGTGGTTGACCGCGCTGCCGCGGATCACCGCGTGCACGCGGTCGCCGTCGGCGAGGGCGCGGGCGAGCGGCTTGAGCACGACGACGCCGACGCCCTCGCCCTTGACGTACCCGTCGGCCCGCGCGTCCAGCGCCTTGCAGCGGCCGTCGGGGGCGAGCACGCCGAGCTGGTTGCCCGCGACGACGGTCTGCGGCGAGAGCACCAGGCTCACGCCGCCGGCGATGGCCAGCTCGCTCTCCCCGCTGCGCAGCGCGCGCACGGCGCGGTGCAGGGCCACCAGGGAGCTGGAACAGGCGGTGTCGATGCTCTCGCTGGGACCCCTGAGGTCCAGCAGGTACGAGATGCGGTTGGCCAGCATGGTGCGCGCCAGCCCGGTGCCCGCGTGGGCGTTGACCTCCTCGCCCTGCAGGACCATCGTCTCGTAGTCGTTGAACTGCACGCCCGCGAACACGCAGACGCGGCGGCCCGCGAGCCGGTCCGGCCGGCAGCCGGCGTCCTCCAGCGCCGCCCACGTGTGTTCCAGGAAGAGCCGGTGCTGCGGGTCCATCACCTCCGCCTCGGCGGGCGAGAGCTTGAAGAACCGCGCGTCGAAGCGGTCGACGTCGTCCAGGAAGCCGCCCCAGCGGGCGGTGCCGCCGAAGCGGCGGGAGACCTCCTGCCAGTCCCACCGGTCGGCGGGGGTCTCGGTGATCAGGTCCCGCCCCTCGGCGAGATTGCCCCAGAACGCCTCCAGGTCGGGCGAGCCGGGGAAACGCCCGGCCATGCCGACGATGGCGACGGCGTCGTCGGCCACGGGCTCCCGCACGGGTACGGGCTCCTGCACGGGTACGGGTTCGGGCACGGGTGCGGGCGCGGGCGCCGGGGCCCGCTCCGCCAGGGCGGGGTGCTCCGCCAGCAGGTGACGGGCGAGCTTGTCGATCGTGTTGGCGCCGAACAGCGTCGTCGTCGGCACGCTCACGCCGTAGCGCTCCTCCAGGGAGACGGACAGCGACTGGAGCCCGAAGGAGTCCAGGCCGTACTCGCCGAAACCGGCCTCCGGGTCGAGCGCCTGCGGCGCCAGGCCGAGGAGCTCGGCGACCATCGTCCGCAGCTCACCGGCCAGTTCACCGGGCGCCGGTGCCGGCGCCGGCGCGGCCGCGCGCACCGCGGGCACCGCGGGCACGTTCTCCCGCACCCGCATCGCCTCGACGTGCTCGCGCATCCGCTCGGGCTCCCCGGGCAGGACGGCGATCTGGGGACGGCCCAGCCGCAGGACCAGGTCGAGCAGGCGCTCGCCCTCGTCGGCCTCCAGGTAGCGGAAGCCGGTGTCGGCGAGGTAGCGGTGCTCGTCGTCGGCGTCCACGTGCATGCCCCCGGCACGCCACATGGGCCAGTCGACGGAGACCGTGTGCCCGCTGCGGCGGCCCGCCCGGCGCAGCGTCTCGCGCTCCTCGGCGAAGCCGTCGAGGAAGCGGGCGCCGACCGCGTAGTCGACGAGGCCGTAGTCGCCGAGCTGGCCGGCGAGGGAGGAGTACAGGACGAACAGCTCCAGCGGTTCGTCACGGGTCACCTCGTCGAGCACGCGCGTGCCCTCGAGGCGGGCCCGCAGGTGAGTGCGGAACTCGGCGACGTCCTTGCCCGGCAGCGGGGTGCGCGAGGCGGTCGCGGCCAGGTGGAAGACGCCGTGCAGCGCGCCCCACCTGTCCTTGACGTCCGCCACGACCCGGGCCATGGCGGCCGGATCGTCCACGGAGGCCCGGAAGTACGCCACGTCCCCGAGAGCACGCAGCTCGGCGAGCTCACGGGCGCGGTCCGCGGCGGACGACCGGCCGGTCAGGGCGACGCGGGCCCCGCGCGCCAGCAGCGTACGGGCGAGCAGCAGCCCGAGCCCGCCGGCGCCGCCGGTCACCAGGTGGACGCCGCCCGCGCGCAGCGGCGACGCGGTGACGGGGTGCGCGGGGACCTCGGCGAGCACGCGCACGCTGCGGCCGGTGGCCGTGAGGCGGACCGCGGCCGCGGACAGCCGCTCGGCGGACACCTCGGCGAGCAGGGCGGCCGGCTCGGCCCGGCCGGCGACGCGCACGACACCGAAGGCGGTGCCGGGGAGCGCGGCGCGCAGCGAGGCGTCGAACCCGCCCCACGCCTCGGCCATGGCGCCCTCGGGCACCAGGACCTGGATCCGCGCCGCGGCGCGGGAGGGGGCGGCCGTCATGGCCTGGACGAGCAGGAACACGGACTCGATGCCGAGGTCCTGGCGGTCGGGGTGCAGGAGCGGCCACTGGTGCACGATCCGCTCGGCGGGGGTGGCGAGCAGCCGGGCGTAGTCCTCGCTCGCGCCGGGCCGGATGGTGACGGTGGCCCCGTCGTCGGCGTAGGCGTCACCGGCCCGCACGTGCACGGCCCCGGGAACGGCCAGATCACCGAAGACCAGCACGCGGCCGGCGGCGGCCCGGGCGCCCGGCACGGCCTCGGCCACCCACTCGGCGCCGAAGAGACTGACGGCCGCGCCGACGCCGCCGGAGGCGGCGGAAGCGCCCGCCGCCGGGGCGGCGGAAGCGCCCGCCGCCGGGGCGGCGGCCTGCGCCGCGGGCACAACTCCGCCGGCGGGGGCTACCCCGGCCACGGCAACGGCGCCGGGCACCGGCACGGTCCCGGCCGGGCCGTCGGCCCGCGCTGCAGGCGCAGTTGCGGCCGCAGGCACGGCCCCGGCCGGGGCGGACGCCCCAGCCGCCGTGCGGGCGTCGCCCGTCGGCACGGCGGCGGTCGTGCTCCCCGCCGCAGGCGGCGCAGCCGCCGCGGCGGGGCGCGGCCCGGCTCCCCGCACCGCCGCAGGCGTCTGCGTGCCGTCCGTGAACCAGTGGCGTTCCGACGCGAAGGGGTACGTCGGCAGGGAGCGAAGCTTCGGCAGGGTCGTCCAGCGGGCCGGCCAGTCGACGGTTGCGCCGCGTACCCATGCGGCCGCCGTGGCCTCGTCGTCGTGGCCGTCGAACGGCGTGCGGTCGGCGTGGCGGTCGACGTGGCCGGTGTGGAGGCCGGTCGGGTCGCCGGCGAGGAAGCGGCGCAGTGCGGCCACCGCGTCGTCGCCGGATGCGGCGACGAACGCGAGGCGTTCGGCGTGTTCGGTGCGGCCGGTCTGGAGCGTGCGGGCGGTGCCGGCGAGGTCGTGCGACCAGGAGTCGCGGGCGTCCAGCAGGGCCTGCGCGGAGGCGCGCAGCCGCTGCGGGTCGCGGGCGGAGAGGACGACGACGGCCCGGTCGGCGGACGGCAGCGGCTCGTCCGCCGCGTACTCCTCCAGGACGACGTGGGCGTTGACGCCGCCGTAGCCGAAGGAGCTCACTCCGGCGCGCCGCGGCACGCCCGGCGCCGGGGGTGCCCAGTCGCGGCCGGTCGCCGCGATCTCGAACGGGGTGCCGTCCAGGCCGAGGTGGGGGTTGAGTTCGGGGCCGTGGGGGTCGCCGGTGATGCGGCCGTGCCGCAGGGACAGCAGCACGCGCAGCACGGCGGCGATGCCCGCCGCGGGCTCCAGGTGGCCGATGGTGTTCTTCAGTGCGCCCAGGGCGCAGTGCGGCGCTGCCGGCGCCGGGTGGCCCCAGTCGCGGTAGAGCTCGGTGAAGGCCTGCCGCAGGCCGTTGGTCTCGGCGGGGTCGCCGATGACGGTGCCGGTGCCGTGGGTCTCGATGTAGCCGACGGTGGCGGGGTCGATGCCGGCCTCGCGGTGGGCGCGCACGATGACCTCGGCCTGGGCGCGCGGGTTGGGGGCGGTCAGCGAGTTGGAGCGCCCGCCGTGGCCCACGGCGGTGCCGCGCAGGACGGCGAGGACCGGGTTGCCGTCGGCGAGGGCCCGGCTGAGCCGCTTGAGGACGACGGCGCCGACGCCCTCGCCGCGTACGTATCCGGCGGCGTCCTTGTCGAAGGCGCGGCCCACGCCGTCGGGGCTGAGCATGCCGGCGCGTTCGAGGGAGGCGAAGGTCAGGGGCGAGAGCATGAGGCTGACGCCGCCGGCTATGACCGTGTCGCAGTGGCCGAGCCGCAGGGCTTCGGCGGCGCGGTGCAGGGCGACGAGCGAGCTGGAGCAGGCGGTGTCGACCGGTTCGCTGGGGCCGCGCAGGTCGAGGTGGTAGGAGACGCGGTTGGCCAGCATGGAGGGGGTCAGGCCGGTGGAGGAGTACGCGTCGGTGGCGGTGCCGGAGCGCTGGACCAGCTCGGCGTACTCGGAGGAGCCGACGCCGACGAAGAGGCCGGTGTCGGTGCCGGCGAGGCGGGCCGGGGCGATGCCGGCGTCCTCCAGTGCCGCCCACACGGTGCGCAGCAGCAGCCGCTGCCGCGGGTCCATCCACCGGGCCTCGCGCGGCGAGATGCCGAAGAACAGCGGGTCGAAGCGGTCGATGTCGGGCATGAACCCGCCGCGGGTGACGCGGGTGCGGTCGGGGTGGTGGGCCGGGTCGCCGTAGTGCGCGGCGGTGTCCCAGCGGTCGGCGGGCACCTCGGTGAACAGGTCGCCGCCCTTCTGCAGGGCGGTCCAGAACTCCTCCAGGTCGCGTGCGCCCGGCAGCGTACCGGCCATGCCGACGATCACGACGGGGTCGTCGGCGGAGTTGCCGGCGGGGGCCGGCGCGGCCGCGGCGGGGATGCCCGCGGCGTCGGGGTGTTCGGCCTCCAGCCAGGCGGTGAGTGCCGCCGGGGTGGGGGTGGCGAGGAGCTGGTCGGGGCCGACGGAGACGCCGAAGGTGCCGGAGACCTCGTCGGCGAGCCGGATCAGGCCGAGGGAGTCCAGGCCGTGCTCGTGGAAGGAGCCGGCCGCATCGAGGTCGGCGACGGGGTAGCCGCTGACCGTGCCCAGCAGGTGCAGCACGGTCTCCAGGACGCGGCCGTCCTGCCGTTCCCCCTGCACTGCTGCAGCGGCGGGCGTCACGGCGTCGATCCAGCAGCGGGTCCGTGCGAACGGGTAGCCGGGCAGGGACAGCGGGCGCACGGGGTGCTCGTGGGCGGCGGCCCAGTCGAAGACCTCGCCGGCGGCCCAGCGGCGGGCGACGCCCTCGGGGTCGGCCGGGGAGGGCACGGTGGCGGCTGCCGGCTCGGCGGTGACCACGCCGCTGTACCCGCCGGGCCTGCCGGCGAGGAACGCGTCGAGCGCGTCGGCGAGTTCGGCGGCGGAGCGGGCGACGACGGCGAAGCGGTGGGCCATGGGCTCGCGGCCGGTCTGCAGGGTGTGCGCCAGGCGGGCGAGGTCGATCGTGCCGGTGGTGGAGCCGGTGCGGGCGGCGGCCAGTTCGCGCAGGGTGGTGCCGCCGTGCACGGCGCCGGGGCGGACGGCGTCGCCGAGGCCGATCAGGCGCACCATGGTCGCCGGGTCGAGGCCCAGTTCGTCGAGGGGTTCGTCGACCGCCGTGAGGGGCACGCCGACGGTGGCGGCGATCTCCGCCACGTCCTGGGCGCCCGCACCGGGGGCCGTGGCCCGCAGCCGGGCGAGCATCGCCTCGGCCACGCGGCGCAGTCCCTGCGCGTCGCGGGCCGAGAACGGGAAGACGGCCGGCCCGGTGAGGGGAGCCGTGCGGGCGTCCTCGCGGTACTCCTCGACGACGAGGTGCGCGTTGGAGCCGCCGGCGCCGAAGGCGCTGATGCCGGCGCGCAGCGGCCCGCCGGCCGTCCAGGGGGCGAGTTCCCGCTGGACGCGGAAGGGCGAGGCGGCCCAGTCGACGGCCGGGTTGAGGGTGTCGGCGTGCAGCGAGGGGGCCAGTTCGCGGGCCCGCATCTGCAGCAGGACCTTGGTCAGGGCGGCGATGCCCGCAGCCGACTCCAGGTGGCCGACGTTGGACTTCACCGAGCCGAGGGCGACCGAGCCGGCCGGCAGGTTCCCGAAGGCCCGGTCGAGCCCGGCGACTTCGGCCGGGTCGCCGAGCGCGGTGCCGGTGCCGTGGGCCTCCACGTACGACACGCTCGCCGGCTCGACCCCGGCGCGCTGCAGCGCCTGGGCGATGACCTCGCCCTGGGCGGACGGGCTGGGCACGGCGTACCCGCCGGTCTTGCCGCCGTGGTTGACGGCGCTGCCGAGGATGACGCCGAGGATCCGGTCGCCGTCGCGTTCTGCGGCGGCCAGCGGCTTGAGCAGGACGGCGCCGACGCCCTCGCCGGGCACCATGCCGTCGCCGTCGTCCGCGAAGCTGCGGCAGCGCCCGCTCGCGCCGGTGAAGCCGCCGGCCGCGAGCTGGCGGTACTTGCGCGGGTGCGGGGCGAGGTTGACGCCGCCGGCGAGCGCGTACTCGGCCTGGCCGGACGCCAGGGCCTCGCAGGCGAGGTGGATGGCCGTCAGCGACGACGAGCACATGGTGTCGATCGCCAGGCTCGGGCCGTGGAGGTCGAGGACGTAGGAGACCCGGTTGGCGATGGAGGCGTAGCCCATGCCGCCGGCGAGGCCGCGCTCGTCCTCGAACAGCTGGTAGTGGCCGTACATGACGCCCACGTACACCCCGACGCGGCTGCCGCGCAGGCGGGCGCGGGTGTAGCCGGCGTCCTCCAGGGCGTGCCAGGAGGTCTGCAGGAAGAGACGTTCCTGCGGGTCGGTGAGCTCGGCCTCGCGCAGCGACATCTGGAAGAAGCGGGGGTCGAACTCGTCGATGCCGTCGAGGAAGCCGCCCCAGCGGCTGAGCTGCCGGCCGTCGGCGGGTGCCTGCGTACGGTGGTCCCAGCGGTCGGCCGGCACCTCGCGCACGCAGTCGCGGCCGGCGCGCAGGTTCGCCCAGAAGGCGTCGGTGTCGTCGGCCAGGGGGTAGCGGCCGGCGACGCCGATGACGGCGATGCGCCGGTCGGGGCCGGCGAGGGGCGCGGGGGCGGGTTCGGCGGCCGCCCGGACGGCCGGGACGGCCGTGGGAGTGACGGGGGCCGTGGGGGCCGTGGGGGCTGCGGGGGCCAGGGCCTCGGGGAGCAGGGCGCGCACCTGGTCGGCGTGCCGTTCCAGCAGGTAGTCGGCGATCTCACGGATCGTCGGGTACTCGAAGAGCAGCGTCGCCGGCAGCTCGCCCATGCGCCGGGAGAGGACGTCCACGATCTGGGGCACGGTCAGCGAGTCGACGCCGAAGTTCTCGTACGTCTCGTCCAGCCAGAGCCGCTCGTGCGGCACCTGGAGGATCTCGGCGAAGGCGTCCTTGACGTAGGCGTGGGCGGCCTCGGCCAGCGCGTCGGTGTCCCCGCCGGCGGACGGCGCGGGCGCTGCCTGGGGCGCCGGTGCCGGGACCGCCCGCTCGGGCGCGTCCGCGGCGGCGGGCGTCTGACCGCCGACTGCCGTGTGGGCGACCACCACGTGCTGCGTCAGTCCCTCGTCGGCGGGCAGGGCGCGGCTGCGGGCGAACCCGGCGAGGGCGAGGGCCTTGCGCCAGCCGGGCGCGGACAGCAGCGGCGAGCCGGGCAGGCGCAGTTCGGCGTCGCGGTGCAGCCACCAGCCGTCGAGCAGGCCGAAGGTGAGGGTGGCGGTGAGGACGTTGCTGCTGGCCTCGTTGAGCACCAGGCGTCCGCCGGGCTTGAGCAGCCGGGCGACGGCGCCCAGGGTGGCGAGCAGGTCGGGGGTGGCGTGCAGGACGTTGGCGGCAATGACGAGGTCGGCGCTGCCGGGCGGGAAGCCCTGGGCGGCCGGGTCGCCGGAGACGTCGAGCTGCTGGAAGCGGACGTAGGGGTGCTCGGCGGCGAACCGCTGCCGCCCGTGCTGCAGGAAGGCGCGGGAGATGTCGGTGTAGACGTAGTCGACGTCCGCGCCCGAGGCGGCGAGGGCGGGCAGCACGCTGGCCGTGGTGCCGCCGGTGCCGGCGCCGATCTCGACGACGGTCAGGGGGCCGTCGTGGGCGGAGACGTGGTCCAGGACGGCGCCGACGACGAGTTCGTTGGCCCGGTCGACCACCGGGCTGCCCCGGTAGGCGCCTTCGACGAGCGTGGTCGAGCCGCCGGGGAACATCACGTCGGTGGCGCGGACGGTGCCGCGCAGCACGCCGAAGAGGTGGTGCAGGCAGGGGCGCAGCAGCCGGTCGAAGCGGTTGAGGGCCGGCTTCTGCTCGCACAGGGCGACGAGCTCGCCCTCGGGGTCGGCGGCGGCCGCGCGGCCGGTGGGGCTGAGGTGGCCGTCGCGCTCGCGCAGGTGTCCGCTGCCGGTCAGCTGCCGCAGGATCTCGGCGAAGAGGCGGCCCTGGGCGGGGACGACGCGCAGGTGCGCGGTGAGCGTTTCGGTGGTCCAGGTCTCGGCGGGGTCGAGGAAGACGCCTTCGGCGCGGAAGAGGGTCCACAGCCAGTCGCACATGACCTCGGTCAGGCGGGCGTCGTCGGCCTCGGTGAGCAGCCGGGCGACGGGCGGCAGGGCGGCCAGCGACGGCACCAGCGCGGTGTCGTCCGGCGGCGCCGTGTCGTGCATGGTCCCGTCCTTCCGGTGGCGTTCGACGCCGACGGCGGCGAGGGCGGAGTCGTCGGCCTTGACCACGACGACCTGCCGGTCGCCGCGTCCGAGCACGGCGTGCACGGCGGTCATCCCCTCCTCCGGGGTGATCGAGTGGATTCCGGCTGCGGCGAGCCGGTTGCGGTGGCGCTCGTCGGCGACGATGCCGACGGTCCCCCAGTAGCCCCAGTTGATGACGGCGACGCGGGCGGGCAGGGCGCCGTCCAAGTGGTGGGCGAAGGCGTCCTCGAAGGTGGATCCGGCCGCGTAGTTGCCCTGGCCGGCGCTGCCGCCGAGCGCCACGGCGGAGGAGAAGAACAGCACGAAGTCCACGTCGGTGGCCCCGGCGAGCGCGGCGTGCAGCGCGACCGAGGTGCGGGTCTTGGCCTCCAGGACGGACCGGAAGGTCTCCTGCGTCATCGTGGCGACGGTCTGGTCCCGCAGGACGATCGTGGCGTGGAAGACGCCGTGCAGGGCGCCGTGGGTGGCGCGGGTCCACGCGACGGCGTCGCGCAGCGCCGCGGGGTCGGTCGCGTCGGCCCGCCGGTAGGAGACGCGGGTGCCGCCGGGGTCGAGGGTGCGCAGGCGCTCGCGCCGCGCCTCGTCGAGCTCGCTGCGGCCGAGCAGGACGACCTTCGCGCGGTAGGTGCGCACGAGCCACGCGGTCAGCTCCAGGCCGATGCCGCCGGCGCCGCCGAGGATCAGGTACGTGCCCTCCTCGCGGATCCGCTCCGCCGGGGGCGTGGCCGGGACGGGGACGAGCCGGCGGTGGTGCAGGACGCCGCCGCGCAGCGCGTACGGGCCGCCCGCGGGGACGTCGAGGACGTCGGCGGTCGGCGCCTCGGCGGACCACCGGTCGACGACGGCGACCCGCCAGCGGGGGTGCTCCTGGGCCAGGGAGAGGGCGAGGCCGTGCAGGCTGGCCGCGTACGGGTTGGCCGGCGACTCGCCGCCCGTGGTGATCGCGTCCTCGGTGACGACGGTGAGCCGGACCGCCGAGCCCAGCTTCTGCAGGGCCTTGGCGAGCCGGAACAGGGTGAGCACGCCGCGCTCCTGCGCGGCTTCGAGCGCGTCGGTGTCGTCGGTGCGGCCCGTGGCGGCGGGGCCGAGGAGGACGACGTGGTCGGGGCGGCCGGGCAGGTCGGTGCCGCCCGTGATCCGGTCGGGGTCCAGCTCGACGATGGTGCCGCCCAGACGCCGCGTCAGCACGGCGGCGAGGCGGGCGTGCTCGGGGCCGCGGACGAGCCAGGTGGTGCCGCCGGCCGGGGCCGGGTCCCTCTCGGCCGTCGGGGACCAGCGCGGGGTGAACATCAGCTCGTCGGCGGACACCGCGCCGGCCGTGACCGCGGGCGCGGATGCGGCCGCCGCGCTGCCGGGGGCCGGGCGCAGGGACAGGTCGCGCAGGCGTGCGCACACGCGTCCGGTGTCGTCGGTGAGGGTCAGGTCGTAGCGGTCGGGGCCGACGCTCCGTACGTGGGCGTAGCCGAGCCCGGTGACCGGGGCGAGGACCTCGGCGGCGGCCAGGGCGTAGGGCACCATGGCCGGTCCGGCGGTGCGGTCGCGCAGCACCGCGAAGGCGTGCAGGGCGCCGTCGACCACCGAGGGGTGCAGGGCGCAGCCGGCGAAGGGGGCGGCCTCGGCGGGGATGCGCAGGCGCACCAGCGCCTCCCCGTCGCCCGCGGCGATCCATTCGACGGCCTGCAGGGCGGGGCCGTAGACCAGACCGGCGGCGGCGAGGTCCGCGTACAGGCGCGCGCCCTCGTGACGGTGGGTCAGGCGGGCTTGCAGGGCGTCGACGGGAACGGTCTCGGGGGCCGGGGCGTCGAGCGCGGCGATGCGGCCCTCGGCGAGCACCCGGTCCTCGTCGTCCCGCAGGTCGAACGCGAGGCCGGCCTCGCCGCGGCGCAGCCGCGTCCGGGCGGAGCGCTCGGTGCCGTCGACCACGAAGGGCCGCAGCCAGCGCACGCCGGAGAGTCTCAGGTGCTCCCCCGCGCCGGCCGCCTCGGCGGCCGCACGCGCCATCTCCAGGACGGCCGCGGCGGGCAGCAGGCGCAGTTCGCCGACGCGGTGGCCGTCGATGTAGGGGTGCTCGGGGCCGAAGGCGGCCCGGTGGGTGAGGCCGTCGAGGCTCTCGGCGGGGTCGAGCGTGCCGAGCAGCGGGTGTGCGGGGGCGGCGGCGGTGCGGGCGGGCGGCGACCAGATGGTGTCGGTCAGCCAGCAGCGCAGTTCCTCGAAGGGGTAGCCCGGCAGGGGCACCCGCCGTCCCTCGTGGTGCGGCCAGTCGACGGCCGCGCCGGCGGCCCAGGCCGCGGCGAGGTCCTCGGGGGCGTCGCTCGCGGGCGCGGCGGCCCTGGCGGCCGCCCGGCCGCGCACGCTGCCGGTCCAGACCCCGTCGGTGTCCAGGCCCCGCAGGCGGGCCACGAGTTCGGTGGTGGTGGAGGCCAGGACGACCATGCGGTCCGCCCATTCCTCGCGGCCGTGCTGCAGGGTGAAGGCCACGTCCGCGAGGCGGTGCGGCTCGCGCTCCAGGGCGTCGGCGAGCAGGCCGGCCAGGACGGGCAGCCGCTCGGGCGCCCGCACGGAGAGCGGGAACAGCCACGGGCCCGTGTGCTCCTGGTGCGGCGCCGGGCCGGCGTGCTTCTCGACGTGCTCCTCGACGACGAGGTGGGCGTTGGCGCCGCCGGCGCCGAAGGAGCTGATGCCGGCCCGGCGGGGCGCGCCGGCGGGGCGGGGCCAGGGGGCGAGCTCGCGCTGGACGCGCAGCGGGGTGGAGTCGAAGTCGATGTTGGGGTTGAGGGGGTCGGCGTGCAGGGACGGCACGAGCTCGCCGTGCTGCATCTGCAGCAGCACCTTGCACAGCCCCGCCATGCCGGAGGCGGACTCCAGATGTCCGACGTTGGACTTGACCGAGCCGATGGGCAGGCTGCGCGGGGCCATGCCGGCCGTGCCGAGCGCGCGGGCGAGGCCGCGGATCTCCACCGGGTCGCCGAGGGCGGTGCCGGTGCCGTGCGCCTCCAGGTAGCCGAGCGAGGCGGGGTCGGCGCCGGCCTCGGCCAGCGCCCGGCTGACCAGGTCGCCCTGGGCGACGGGGTTGGGCACGGTGAAGCCGTTGGTGCGGCCGCCGTGGTTGACGCTGGTGCCGAGGATCACGCCGTGGATGTGGTCGCCGTCGCGGACGGCGTCGGCGAGCGGCCGCAGCAACACCGCGCCGACGCCCTCGCCGGGCACGTAGCCGTCGCCGTCGGCGCCGAAGCTGCGGCACCGGCCGTCGCTGGAGGTGAAGCCGCCCTGGCCGAGGAAGCGGTACTTGTACGGGTGGACGTGCAGGTTGACGCCGCCGGCGAGGGCCATGTCGGCGTCACCGGCGCGCAGGTCGCGCACGGCCAGGTGGATGGCGGTGAGCGAGGAGGAGCACATGGTGTCCACGCCCAGGCTGGGGCCGGTCAGGCCCAGGGTGTAGGAGACGCGGTTGGCGATGGAGGCGTGGGAGGAGGCGCCGATGCGGCCGTCCTCGGCCTCGTGCAGCTGGTACAGCCCGTACATGGCGCCCACGTAGACGCCGACGCGGCGGGTGCGCAGGTCGGCGCGGGTGCGGCCGGCGTTCTCCACGGCGTGCCAGGCGCTCTGCAGGAACAGCCGTTCCTGCGGATCGATGATCTCCGCTTCGCGGGGCGAGATGCCGAAGAAGAGCGGGTCGAAGGTGTCGATGCCGCGCAGGAAGCTGCCCCAGCGGCTGTAGCGGGCGTCCCGGTCGGCGGGGGTGGCCTGATCGTAGTCGCGCCAGTCCCAGCGGTCGGCCGGGATCTCGGTGACCAGGTCGCGGCCCGCCCGGAGGTTGGCCCAGAACTCCTCCAGGGTGTCCGACTCGGCGAACCGTGCCGCGACGCCCACGATGGCGATGGGCATGGGGCCGGACGGGGCGGTGGCCGGCGCGGGCGTCACCGGTACGGGCGTGGGTGCGCGTACGGGTTCGGGCGCCGGGGCCGGGTCGGTGGCCGGTGCCGGGGCCGGATCGGTGGCCGGGGCCTTCCCGGCCGCCGGTGCGGCGAGTTCGGTGAGGCGGGCGCCGTGCTGCTCGGTGAACCAGCCGGCGAGGTCGCGCAGGTTCTGGTACTCGAAGAACAGCGTCTTGGGCAGCGACCCGAAGTCCTCCTCCAGGCGGCGGGTCAGGTCCATGATGAGCAGCGAGTCGATGCCGTACTGCTCGAAGGCCGTGCCGGGCTCGATGTCCTCGGCGGGGAGCTCGAAGACCTCGGCGAGGACCTCGCGCAGGAAGCCCTCGGCGAGGGCGGCGGCCGGGCGCCGCCCGCCCGCCGGGGCGGGCGCGGCGGCGGGCTCCGGCGCGGGGGCGTTGAGCACCTCGCGCAGCCGGGCGAGGTTGCCGTGCGCGACCATGACGTGGTCGCCGTCGTGGCCCAGGGCCCGGTCGAAGGCGTCCAGCGCCGCCTGCGTCGGCATGGCCACCAGGCCGACCTGGCGGGCCATGCGGGCGGCGGTGGCGTCGTCGGCGTCCACGCGGATGCCGCCGTCGGCCCACAGCGACCACAGCACGGACAGGCTGCGGCCGGGCCGGTCGCTCACGCGCCGCCACGCCGTGAACGCGTCGAGGAAGCGGTTGGCGTAGGCGTAGTCGGTCTGGCCGGGGCTGCCGGCGGCGCCGGACATGGAGGAGAAGGCGATGAAGAAGTCGAGGGGGTCGCCGGCGGTGGCCGCGTCCAGCTCCAGGGTGCCGCGGACCTTCGGTCCGAGGACGGCCGCGCACTCCTCGTCGCTCTTGCGGATCAGCAGGGCGTCTCGGGTGACGCCGGCCAGGTGCAGCACGCCGTGGAGGGGCCCGTGGGCGGCGTGGACGCGGGCGACGAGGTCCGCGGCGGCACCCGGGGCGGCGAGGTCGGCCTGCAGGTAGTGCACGTCGAGGCCGGCGGCCCGCAGGTCGGCGAGGTCGGCCTGCGGCGAACGGCCCGTCAGGACGTAGCGGGCGGAGCCGCCCAGGTGGGCCACGAGGTGGCGGCCGATGGCGCCGGCGCCGCCGGTGACGAGCACGGTGCCGCGCGGGGCGAGCGGCGCGGGGGCCGCCTCCGCGCTCTCCCAGCGCAGCACCTGGCGGCGGCCGGCGGCCGGGTAGCGGACCCGGAACTCGTGCGCGCTGCGCGCCTCGGTGGCGAGGGCGGCCTCCAGGCCGGCGGCGCCGGTGTCGACGACGGCGACGCGGAAGTCGGGGTGTTCGTTGGCGAGAGCGCGTGCGAACCCGTCCAGGGCGTGCACCCGCGCGTCCTCGGCCCCGCCGGTCGGGCGGAACGCGTACAGCACCCGCACCGGCCGGCGGGCCGGCTGCGCCGCCCAGGCGCGGAACAGCCGCAGCAGGCCGGGCAGCGGGTCGCCGTCCCCGGCGCGGACCGCGCGGACGACCAGGAGCTCGTCGTCGCACGGGAAGAGCGCGTCCTCCCCGGCCTGTTCCGTGAGGCGGACCTCGCGCGCCGGGCGGGGCTGCGCCGAGGGTGCGGGGGCGTCCTGCCAGCGCTGGACGAGCAGGTGGGCGGCGACGGTGCCGTCGAGGGCGGCGGCGCCGTCGACGGCGCGGGTGACGACGGAGCGCAGGCGCACGCACACGCGGCCCTGGTCGTCCGTGAGGGTCACGTCGTGGCCGGCCGGGGTGGCGAGCGCGTGCACGTGGCCCTGCTCGGGCAGCGGGCCGAAGATCTCGACGGCGTCGAGGGAGAACGGCAGTTGCCGGGCGCGGGGGGCCGAGGGGTCCTCGTCGGTCCACAGGCACGCCTGGAGCATCGCGTCGAGCAGGGAGGGGTGCAGGGCGAAGTCGGAGAAGGGCACGTCGGCGGCCTGCGGCACGGCGACGTGGGCCAGGGCCTCGCCCGGCGCGGAGCGCACCGAGCGCAGGCCCTGCAGGCTGGGGCCGTAGCCGCCGCCGAGGGCGGTGAAGACGGCGTAGCACTCCTCGGCCGTCGCCGTGCGCGGCAGCCGGGAGCGGACGGCGTCCAGGTCCAGGCGGGGGGCCTCGGCGGGGGCGTCGAAGCGCAGGGTGCCGGTGGAGCACAGCGCGCCGTCGGCCGTGCCGTCGGCCCGCCGCACCTCGTAGGCGACGCCGTCGGCGGCGGGCTTCAGGTGCAGGCGGACGCGCACGGGCTCGTCCCGGACGAGCACGGGGCGGGCCCACAGGACGTTGACGATTCCGGTGGCGCGGCCGTGGCCCTGCGCGGCGGCAGCGGCGACGGCGAACTCCAGGGCGGCCACCGCGGGCAGGATCCGCACCGGGCCCAGGGCGTGGTCGCGCAGGTAGAACTCCTCGCCCGTCAGCAGCCGTTCGGCGGGGGTGTCGGCGAGGGAGGCGGGCGGGTTGATCCAGTAGCGGCGGGTCGGCCGCGGCGGGTGGGGCAGGGAGAGACGGGCGGGGCGGCCGCCGGCCGGCTCCGGCCAGGCGACGGCCTGCCCGGCGGCCCACAGCCGGGCGGCCTCGGCCGGGTCGTCCGTACGCACGGCGTCGGCAGGGGCGTCGCCGGGGGCGTCGGCGGGCGCGGTGCCGCGCACCACGCCGTCGCCGTCGCGCAGGCGCCGCGCCAGTTCCGCGCGGCTCGTGGCGACCACGGCGAGCCGCTCGCGCAGCTCCTCGCGGCCGGCCCGCAGCGTGTGCGCGACGGCCTCGACGGAGGCCGCCGGGTGGGCCTCCAGCCAGGCCACAAGCTCCGCCCGGTAGCGCTCGAGCTGTTCGGGGCCGTCGGCCGACAGCACGACGACCGAGGCGGTCGTCTTCTTGGTGTTGCCGCTCATCAACGCTTCCCCGCCTCTTCGACTACCACGTGCACGTTGCTGCCTCCCATGCCGAACGAGCTGACGCCGGCCCGGGCCGGCGCGCCGTCGGGTGTTTCCCATGCCTGCGCCGCGGACTGGATCCGGAACGGGCTGTCCGCGAGGTCGATCACCGGGTTGGGCACCCGCAGGTCCACCAGGCCGGGGAGCGTGCGGTGCCGCATCGCCAGCAGGACCTTCACGATGCCGGCGACGCCGGCGGCGGCCTCCAGGTGGCCGATGTTCGTCTTGACCGACCCGATGCCGGTGCGCCCCGCGGCGAGGGGGAGCCCCCGCTCCGCGTACAGCCGGCCGAACGCGTCCTTGAGCGCGTCGATCTCGATCGGGTCGCCCAGCGGCGTTCCGGTGCCGTGGGCCTCGATGTAGCCGATGGTGTCGGGCGCGACCGCGGCGGCCCGGTGCGCGGCGAGGACGACGTCGGCCTGCGCCTGCGGGTTGGGCACGGTGAGCGAGTGGGTGTGCCCGCCGTGGTTCTCCGCGGAGCCGATCAGCACGCCGTGCACCGGATCGCCGTCGGCCAGCGCCCGGTCGAGCAGTTTGAGCGCGAGGAGCACCACGCCCTCGCCCCTGCCGTAGCCGTCCGCGCGTTCGTCGAAGGTCTTGCAGCGTCCGTCGGGGCTGAGCATCCCGGCGCGGCGCAGTCCGGTGAAGCCGTGCGGCGACAGCAGGAGGTTGGCGCCGCCGGCCAGGGCGAGTTCGCAGTCGCCGAGCTGGAGCGCGCGCGCCGCGCGGTGGATCGCCACCAGCGAGCTGGAGCAGGCCGTGTCGAAGACGGCGCTGGGGCCGTGCAGGTCGAAGACGTACGAGATGCGGTTGGCCGCGATCGAGGCGACGTTGCCGATGAGGAAGTGGTCGCCCATCTCCGGGGAGCCGGGGCCGAGCAGGCTCAGGTAGTCGGCGCCGCTGAGGCCGACGAAGACCCCGGTGCGGCTGCCCGCCAGCGCGGCGGGGACCTGCCCGGAGTCCAGGACGGCCTCGTGCGCGGCGTGCAGCAGCAGCCGCTGCTGCGGGTCCATCTGCGCCGCTTCCCGGGGGGAGATGCGGAACAGCGCCGCGTCGAAGGCGTCGACGTCGTCGATGTAGGAGCCCCGGAAGGCCTCGGGGAACACCCGTGCGGAGAAGCCGCGTTCCATCGGGTACGGCCGGGTCAGGTCGCGTCCGGCGGCGAGGTGTCCCCAGAACTCCTCCAGGGTGGCGGAGGAGGGCAGCCGCCCGCCGATCCCGATGATCGCCACCGGCGGGTAGCCGGCCGGCGCGGCGGCGGGCGCGGCAGCGGCCGCGACGGGTGCTGCCGCGGCCGGGGCGAAGGCGCCGGGGTGGGCGTCGGCGAGGAACGCGGCGAGGGAGGTGAGGTCGGGCCGGGCGTAGAAGACGGTCGGCCGCACGGTGATGCCGAAGCGTTCGCGCAGGGCGACCGCCAGCCGGGTGAAGCCGATCGAGTCGAAGCCCGCCTCGCCGAGCGGCCGGTCGACGGGGATCTGCTCCGCCGTCAGCCCGGCGACGCCGGCCGCCGCTTCCCGCAGCAGCGCCACGAGGTCGCCGGCCCCGGTCGCGGGGCGCGCGGCCGGCTCGGGCCGGGCGGCCACGGCTGCGGCGGGCTCGTCGCCGTGGCCGAAGCGGCGCAGCAGGTCGTCGAGGGGCAGCGCGGCGAGCGGGCCGGCGTCGACCTTGGCGTTGGGGGTCATCGGGAACCGGGCCAGGGCCACGGTGCGCGTGGGGAGCATGTACGCGGGCAGCCACGCGGCGATGCGGCGGGCGGCGGCCTCGGCGGCCTGCGCCGGGGCGGTCACGAACGCCACGAGCTGCGGGTGCCCGGCGAGGTCCTCGCGGACGACGACGCGGACGTCGCCGACCTCGCCGGTGCGCCGGATCGCGGCCTCGATCTCGCCGAGCTCGATGCGGTGGCCGCGCAGCTTGATCTGCCGGTCGGCCCGCCCGAGCAGCACCATCTCCCCGTCGGCCGACCAGCGCGCCAGGTCGCCGGTGCGGTACAGCCGCTCGCCGGTGGTGGCGTCCTCGACGAAGCGCTCGGCCGTCAGCTCGGGCCGGCCGCGGTAGCCGCGGGCGACGCCGTCGCCGCCGATGAGCAGTTCGCCCACGGCGCCGAACGGCACGGGGGTGCCGTCGGGGCCGGCCGTGCGGAAGGTGGTGTTGGCGATCGGGGTGCCGACGGTGACGGGGTGGTGGCGGCGTACGCGCTGGGTGGAGGACCAGATGGTCGTCTCGGTCGGGCCGTACATGTTCCACAGCTCGTCGCACCGGGCCAGCAGCCGCTCGGCGAGTTCGGGGGTCAGGGCCTCGCCGCCGCACAGGATCCTGGCCACCCGGCCGGTCCAGCCGGCGTGCAGCAGCATCTCCCAGGTGGCCGGCGTGGCCTGGACGAGCGTGGCGCCCGACGTGCCGATGAGGTCGCCCAGCGCGAAGGCGTCCCGTACGGCGTCGGCGGGGGCGACGTGCACGGTGGCGCCGCGGGTCAGCGGGAGGAGCAGTTCCAGGCCCGAGATGTCGAACCCGGCGGTGGTCACGGCCAGCAGCGTGTCGTCCTCGGCGCAGCCGGGGCGCTCCGCCATGGAGGTGAGCAGGTTGACGAGGTTGCCGTGGGTGACCTCGACGCCCTTGGGTGCCCCGGTCGACCCGGAGGTGTAGAGCACGTACGCGAGGTCGGTGTCGCGGCGGGCGACCGGCTCCGTCGGCGCGGACGGATCCAGGGCGGTCAGGGGGATGCGCACGCCCGGGGTGTCCTCGGGCAGCCGGTCGGCGAGGTCCGCGTCGAGGACGACGGCCGCCAGGCCCGCGTCGGTGGCGATGTGGGTGAGCCGGGCGGCGGGGAAGTCCGGGTCGAGGGGGACGTAGGCGGCTCCGGCGGCCTGGACGGCGAGCAGGGCCGTGATCAGCGCGGCCCGGCGGCCGACGAGGACGCCCACCAGGTCGCCGGGGCGCACGCCGCGCTCGGCGAGGAGCCGGTTGAGGGCGTGCACCTGTCCGGCGAGCTCGGCGTAGGTGAGGGAGCCGTCGGCGTCGACGACGGCGGTGCGCCCGGGGGTGCGCCGGGCCTGGTCGAGCACGAGGCCGGCGGCGGTGACGTCGCGGGGCCGCTCGGCGCGGGTGGCGTTGACCCGCTCGACGAGGGCGCGTTCGGCCGCGGTGGCGAGGACGACGTCCCGGACGCGGCGCCCGGGGTCGGCCGTCACGGCCTCCAGCAGCAGCCGGTAGTGCTCGGCCAGCCGCTCGATCGTGGCGCGGTCGAAGAGGGCGGGGTCGTACTTGACGTACACGTGGGCCCCGGCGCCGCGCACGACCACCTCGACGACGAGGTCGTTCTCGCCCTCCTGGGTCAGGTCGAGGGCGTCCGTGAAGACGGTCTGCCCGGCCGCCATGTCCTGGTCGCCGCCGACGCCCTGCTGCATGTAGAAGCCGATGCCGAAGTCGGCCTCGGCGTCCGAGGTGCGGCGCAGGTCGTCGACGACGGACGCGAACGGGTAGGCGCTGTGGTCCTCGGCCTCCGCCATCCGCTCCTGGACGGCGGCCATGAGGTCGGTGAAGGACGTGTCGGCGGCGCAGTCCAGGCGCAGGACCACCGGGTTGATGAGGTAGCCGACGGTGCGGTCGAAGCGCTGCGAGGGGCGGCCGTCGGTCGGCACCATGACGCTGATGTCGCGCTGCCCGGAGTGGCGGTGCAGCAGGGCGGCGAAGGCGCCGAGGACGACGGCGAACGGGGTGAGCCTGGCCGCGCGGGCGGTGTCGCGCACCGCGCTCCAGGTGGCTTCCGGGAGCCGCAGCTGCACCATCGCGCCCTCGGCGTGCGAGGCCGGGGCGGTCCGGCGGCGGTCGGCGAGCGCGCCGGTCACCGGGGCGCTGGAGGCGCCGGTGAGGCGCTCCAGCCACCAGCGGCGGTGCTCCTCGGCCTCGGGGCCGGCGAGCATCTCCCGCTGCCAGCGCACGAACTCGGCGTACGGGGCGGCCGGTTCGACCGGGGGGAGGTCGCGGCCGGCGGCCAGCGCGTCGTGGCAGGCGACGATGTCGCGCAGCAGGAGGTGGCTGGAGACGCCGTCGGTGATGAGGTGGTGGAAGACCAGGAGCAGCAGCGTGCCCCCGCCGGGCGCGGTGATCAGCCACATGCGGTGCAGCGGGTCGTGGGCGAGGTCGAAGGGGCGGCGCACCAGGTTGCGGACGCGGGCGGCGAACTCGCCGTCGGTGACGTGGCCCAGGTCGAGCCGGGTGATCTCCGCGGGGCGGTCGGTGACCTCCTGCACGGGCCCGCCGGCGTCCAGCCGGACGGCGATGCGCAGGCCCGGGTGGCGCCGCACGACGGCGTCCAGCGCCTCGGCCAGCAGGCCGGGGTCGACGTCGTCGCCGAGCCACAGGCCCAGCGGGAGGTTGTAGGAGGTCGCCTGCGGGTTCGTGGCGTGGATCGCCCACAGCGCCGCCTGCCCCCGGCTGAGCGGGTACGGGCCGGGCTCGGGCGCCGGCTCCACCGCGCGTACGGGCGCGGGTGCGGGCTGCTGTGCGGGCTCCGGTGCGGGCTTTTGTGCGGGTGCCGCGTCGACCAGGCCCCGCAGCAGGAGCTCGGCCACCTCGTCGGACACCTCGCCGGCGGCGATCGCCGCCAGCAGGTCGCGCAGTTCGGTGCTCATCGGTCCGTCCCTCCCTTCAGTGCGGCCAGTGCGTCGTCCACGCGGACGGTGCCGTTGCGCAGCCCCGCCAGCAGGGCCGCGACCTTGTCGGCGGCCGGTTCGGGGGCCGGTTCGGCGGCCGGTGCGGCCGCCTCGGCCTTTGGTGCGGCCTTCTCGGCCGCGGGCAGCGGCCCGTACGCCTCGAACACGGCCCGGGCCATCGCGCGCACCGTCTGCCCCACTCCGAACGTCCGCGCGGGGATGTCCACGCCGTAGTCGGCGCCCAGGCGGCGGCTCAGCCGGCGCAGGCCGAGGGAGTCCACGCCGGCATCGGAGAGCACCCGGTCCAGGGGCAGCCGGTCGGGCCGCATCCCGAGGTGTGCGGCCAGGAGTGCGCGCACGTGCTCGCGGACGGCGGCCTCCGGGTCGTCACCGGCGTCCGGGGCACTCTCCGCGGGCTCGACGGCGTCGGCGGGGGCGACGGGGGCGACGGGGGCGACCGTTTCCGGCTCGGTGCGGGGCGCGCCGTCGTCCTCGCCGCCGGCCACCAGGCCGGCCTCGGCGGCCTGGACGGCGTCGAACCGCGGGCCGGGGGTGAGCCAGTAGCTCTCCCGCGCGAAGGGGTACGTCGGTGCGGGCACCCGCCGGGGGGCTCCCGACGGCCACAGCTCGGCCCAGTCGATCGGGGCGCCGCCGGCCCACAGCCGGGCGACCTTGTCCAGCCGGCCGGCGTCGACCACGGACTTCAGGTACCGGTGGCCCTCCGGGCCCTCCAGCAGCAGGGCGGTGGTGGTGTCCTTGCCGTCGCCGGTGAACACGCCGGGGGCGCTGCCGTCGGCCAGCCAGGACTCCAGGGCCGCCACCAGCGCGCGCAGCGAGTCGGCGACGACGGCGAGGCGCTCGCCGAAGGCCTCGCGGCCGGTCTGCAGCGTACGGGCGAGGGCGGCCGGCGCGACGTCGTCGTGCTCCGCGGCCCAGCGGGCCACGCGCTGCGCGTAGGCGCGCAGCCGCTCGGGGTCCTTGGCGGACAGGACGAACAGCTGCAGGCCGTCCGGGCCGGCGGCGACCGGCTCCTCGCGGTACTCCTCGACCACCAGGTGGGCGTTGACGCCGCCGAGGCCGAAGGAGCTCACCCCGGCGCGCAGCGGTGCCTCGGCGCCGTCGGGCGTGCGCACGCGCCGCCACGGTTCGCGGCCGGTCACCACGCGCAGCGGGCTGCCGTCCAGGCGCAGGTGCGGGTTGGGGGTGTCCAGGTGCAGGTTGCCGGGGATCTCCCGGTGCCGCATGGCGAGCAGGGCCTTGATCAGGCCGGTGACGCCGGCGGCCGCCTCCAGGTGGCCGGTGTTGGTCTTCACCGCGCCCAGGGCCACGTGGGCCTCGGTGCATTCGGCGCCGTGGTCGGCGTACAGCGCGGCGAAGGCCGTCTTCAGGCCCTCGACCTCGACGGGGTCGCCGAGTTCGGTGCCGGTGCCGTGGGTCTCGACGTAGGTGACGGTGCGCGGGTCGACGCCGGCGCGGCGGTGCGCCTTGACGATGCAGGCGGCCTGCGCGTCGGGGTTGGGGGCGGTCAGCGAGTTGGTGCGGCCGCCGTGGCCCACGGCGCTGCCGCGCAGGACGGCGTGGATGACGTCGCCGTCGGCGATCGCCGCGTCCAGGCGCTTGAGGACCACCACGCCGACGCCCTCGGCGCGCACGATGCCGTTGGCGCGGGCGTCGAAGGTGCGGCAGCGGCCGTCGGGGCTGAGCATGTCGGCCTGGCTCATGTCGACGAACAGCGTGGGCGAGGCGATGACGTTGACGCCGCCGGCCAGCGCGACGTCGCAGTCGCCGTGCCGGATGGCCTCGGCCGCGCGGTGCACGGCGACGAGGGAGGAGGAGCAGGCGGTGTCGAGGGTCTCGCTGGGCCCGCGCAGGTTCAGCAGGTAGGACACCCGGTTGGACATGATCGCGTGGGCCCGGCCGACCGTGCTGTAGCCGTCGAGCGGGACGCCGAGGGCGTGCTGCAGCTCGAAGTAGTCGTAGGTGCCGCTGCCGATGAAGACGCCCGTGTCGGTGCCGGAGAGCGCGGACGGCCGGATGCCGGCGTCCTCCAGCGCGCTCCAGGAGGCCTCCAGGACGAGCCGGTGCTGCGGGTCCATGGCCACGGCCTCGTGCGGCGAGATGCCGAAGAACTGCGGGTCGAACAGGTCGACCCGGCGCAGGAAGCCGCCCCACTTGGCCGTCGTGCGGAACTGCCCGGGCTCCGGATCGCCGTGCAGACGCCGCCAGTCCCAGCGGTCCTCCGGGATCTCGCGGACGAGGTCGTCGCCCTGCGTCAGGTGCCGCCAGAACTCGTCCAGGTCGTCGGAGTCCGGCAGCACGCCCGCCATGCCCACGATGGCGACGGCGACGGGCTCGCCGGGCTCACCGGCGAAGGACGCCGGGGCGGTCACGGGCGCCGGTACGGGTGCAGGTACGGCGGGTACGGCGGGTACGGGCGCGGGCGCGGGAGGCGCTGTCACGACGGCCGGTCGCGGTGCGGGCGCCTGCTCCGGGGCGGGCGCGGCCGGGCGTACGGCCGCGGCCAGGTCGGTGCCGTGGTCCCGCAGGATCTTGTCGACGAGGTCGTTGGCGGTGGCCACTCCGAAGAACGCGGCGGGCGTGAGGTCGAGGTCCCAGCGCACGTTCACCAGGTGGCTCAGGCGCGTGTACATGATGGAGTCGAAGCCGAAGCGGCTGAGCAGGTCGTCGGGGGCGAGCTCGCCCGGCCGGATGCCGGCCACCTCGCAGAGCAGGCCCAGCAGTTCCGCGGCCACGGCCTCGCGCCACGGCCTCTCGGCGGGAGCCGCCGCCGGAGCCGCCGCCGGAGCCGGCGCCGGGGCCACCGCCGGGACCTCGCCCGTGGTGACGCCGATGCGGCCGAGGAATGCGTCCGTTCCGGAGACCACTGCCACCTGTACCTCCTGCCGGCCGAGCACCTGGCCCAGCGCCTCGAATCCCGCCTGCGGTGAGAGCGGGTGGACACCCGCGGCGACCAGCCGGTCGCGGTGGCGCTCGGTGAGCGCGGAGCCCGCCCAGGCCCCCCAGTTCACGACCCGCACGGGGTACGGCAGCCGGGCGGCGAGTGCGTGGGCGACGGCGTCCTGGGCGGTGCAGCCGGCCGCGTAGGCCGCCTGGCCGGGGTTGCCCAGGAAGGACTGGACGGAGGAGAACACCGCGAGGAAGTCCAGGGGGCGCTCCCCCAGTGCCTCGGCGAGCGCGGCGGTGGTACGGCTCTTGGCGGCCAGCCCGCGCAGGAACCACTCCTCGTCCATGGCCGCCAGCGACCGGTCGCTGGGCACGGTCACCGTGTGCACGACCCCGTGCACGGCGCCCACGCGGGCGAACACCGCGCGCAGCTGCTCCGGTTCGGCGGCATCGGCCCGGTGGACCTCCAGCGCGGTGCCGGACGGGTCGATGGCCCGGATGCGGGCGGCCTTGGCCGCGTCGGGCGCGGAGCGCCCGACGAGGACGACCTTCGCCCGGTACCGCTGCACCAGCTGCTCGGCGACGTCCAGTCCGATGTCGCCGGTGCCGCCGACGATCATGTACGTCCCGCCCTCGCGCAGCACCGGGACGGCCGGCGCCGGGCCGTCGGCGGGGACGAGCACCTGCCGGTACCAGCGGCCGGCGCGCAGCGCGTAGTCGCCGGGGGCGGTGGTGAAGGGCGCGGCGGAATCGTCCGTGCCGAGGTCGACGGTGGTGACGTGCCAGCGCTCGCACTCGTGCCGCACCGACCGGGCCAGGCCCAGCACGGCGGCGGCGAGGGGGTCGGTGGGCGCGCCGTCGACCGCGGCGGCGCCGCGGGTGACGACCGTCAGCGCGAGCTCGCCGGCCGCGGCGGGGCGCGCCTGCAGGTGCTTGACGACGCGGAACAGCTCCAGGACGCCGGCCTCGCCGGTGACCCGGGCGTGGACCGCCGCGGGGGTCGGCAGCGCGTCCAGGGGCGCGTCGCCGATGCGGTGGACGGCGGCGGCCGGGTAACCGGCGAGGCCGTCCTGGCCGTCGTGGCCGAGCACCCAGACGGGGCCGGTGGCCCGGGCGGGGGCGGTCGGGTCGGTGACGGGCTGCCAGCGCGGTGCGTACAGGCCCGCCGGGGCCCCGGCGGCAGGCTGCTGCTCGGGCTGATGCTCGCTCTCCTGCGGCTCCTGGGTGTCCACCCAGCAGCGGCGGCGTTCGAACGGGTAGGTGGGCAGCGGGATCAGGACGCCGCCTTCGGGCCAGGCGACCTGCTCGCCGGCCACCCAGCGGTCGGCGGGCGCGGTGCCGTCCGGCCGGGCCAGCGCGGGGTGGCCGGCGCCGCGGGCGGCGGCCGCGAGCGCGGCGGCCAGGGTCTGCCGGTCGCCGGCGGTGACGGCCAGGCGTACCTCCATGGCGTCCCGGCCGTGCTGGAGGGTGTACGCCACGTCGGCGAGTTCCGGGGCGCGGTCCAGGGCGTCGAGCAGCGCCGTCGCGTACCGGCTCAGGGCCTGCGGCGTACGGGCGGACAGCGGGAACACCCAGGGTCCGTGCGGGCGTTGCGGCTCCTGCGCGGGCCCGGCCTCCTCCAGGACGACGTGGGCGTTGACCCCGCCGTAGCCGAAGGAGCTCACGCCCGCGCGGCGCGGGGCGCCGGCCGGGCGCGGCCAGGGCTGCGCGGTGCGCGGCAGGTGGAAGGGGCTGCCGGACAGGCGCAGGTGCGGGTTCTGCTCGCCGAGGCCGGCCACCGGCGGCAGCACGCCGTGCTCCAGGGCCAGGAGCACCTTGATGACGCCGGCGGCGCCGGCGGCGGACTCCAGGTGGCCGATGTTGGCCTTGACCGCTCCCAGGGCGCAGTAGGGCTCGGCCGGTGCCGGGCGGCCCCGGCGGGAGTGCAGTTCGTCGAAGGCCAGGCGCAGGCCGTTGATCTCGACGGGGTCGCCGAGTTCGGTGCCGGTGCCGTGGGTCTCGAGGTAGCCGACGGTGGTGGGGTCGGTGCCGGCGCGCTCGTGCGCCCGTACGATCATCGCCGCCTGGGCGGCCGGGTTGGGCGCGGTCAGCGACCGGGCGCGGCCGCCGTGGTTGACGGCGGTGCCGCGCAGCCAGGCCCGCACGCGGTGGCGGGCGGCCCGGCCGGCCCGGGTCAGCACGACGAGGCCGAAGCCCTCGCCGCGCACGAACCCGTCGGCGCGGGCGTCGAAGGTGCGGCAGCGGCCGTCCGGGCCGAGCATGCCGGTGCTGCTGAGCAGGACGTGGTTGTGGGGGGAGAGCAGGAGGTTGACGCCGCCGGCCACGGCGATGTCGCACTCCCCCGCCCGGATGGCCTCGGCGGCGCGGTGGATGGCCACGAGGGAGCTGGAGCAGCCGGTGTTGACCGGTTCGCTGGGGCCGTGCAGGTCGAGCAGGTAGGAGACGCGGTTGACGAGGATGGAGTGCGTGGTGGCGGTGGCGGCGTGGGCGTCGACGGGGACGCCCGCGGACCTGCGGACCTCCTCGTAGTCGCTGGACCCGGCGCCGATGAACAGGCCGGTGTCCGAGCCCGCGAGGGCGCCCGGCGCCAGGCCCGCGTCCTCCAGGGCGCTCCACACGCCCTGCAGGACCAGCCGCTGCTGCGGGTCCATGCCGGCGGCCTCGTGCGGCGAGATGCCGAAGAACAGGGGGTCGAACATCTCGACGTCGTGGACGAAGCCGCCGCGGCGGGCGTGCACGCCGTCGGGGAGGGCGCGCCAGTCCCAGCGCTCGGCGGGCACGTCGGCGACCAGGTCGTCGCCCGCCACCAGGTGCTGCCAGAACGCGTCCAGGTCGCGGCTGCCGGGCATCCGCCCGGCCATGCCGATGACGGCGATCGCCTCGGGCTCGGCGGGCGGCGCGGGGGCGGGCGTCACCGGGGCAGGGGCCGGGGCCAGGGCCGCGGCCGGTTCCGGCTGCTGCTCCGCCTCGGCGGCCGCGGGGGTGGCCGCCTGCGCCAGCGCCGGGTGGTCGCGCACGAGGCGCTCGGCCAGGGAGCGCAGGGTGGGCGTCTCGTAGAACAGCGCGGGGGTCACGTCCAGGCCGAAGTCGTCGTTGAGCCGTCCGGCGAGGAGGCTGTAGCTGACCGAGTCGAAGCCGTAGTCGCCGATCGCGCGGTCGAGGTCGAGGTCGCCGAGGGGGATGCCGGAGGCGTCCGACGTCAGGGCCAGGAGCGCGTCGGTGAAGGAGGCGCTGCCGCCGCCGGCGGGCGGGGCGGCCTCGGCGGCCCGGGCCACGACGACGTGCTGGAAGTTGCGGGTGGTCTCGGTGGCGTCCGGCAGGGCGGCGGTCACCTCGTAGCCCTCCCCGGCGAGCAGCCGGGTCCAGCCGGGGACGTCGAGCAGCGGCGAGCCGGGCAGGCGCAGGGCGGTGTCGCCGTGGGCCCACCAGCCGTCGAACAGCCCGTAGGTGACGGTGGCCGGCAGGGTGACCGTGGTCAGCTCGTTGAACAGCAGCTCGCCCCCGGTGCGCAGCACGCCGCGCAGGTGGCGCACGGCGCGGCCCACGTCGGAGGTGGCGTGCAGGACGTTCGCGGCGACGGCGAGGTCGAAGCCCTGCGCCGGGAAGCCCTGGGCGACGGGGTCGGTGTCCAGGTCGAGGCGCTTGAACTTCAGGAAGGGGTACTGGGAGCCGAACTCCCGCTTGCCGTGCGCCAGGAAGGTGACCGACAGGTCGGTGTACCAGTACTCCACGCGCTCGCCGTACGGGCGCAGGGCGCGCAGCAGCCCGGCGGAGGTGCCGCCGGTGCCGGAGCCGACCTCCAGGATGCGCACGGGGGCGCCGGCCGGCAGCTCGGCCAGGCGCCGCCGGACGTGCCCGACGAGGTGCTCGGTGAGCAGGTCGTTGTAGAGGTCGCTGATGGGGTTGCCCTTGTAGATGCTCTCCATGAGCGAGGTGCCGGACTGGGGGAAGAGCAGCTCGGTGGCGAGCAGTTCGCCGCGCAGCAGCTCGGGGTAGCGCTCCAGGCACAGGGCCAGCAGCCGGACGAAGACCGCCGACTCCGGATGGGCGTCGGCCAGTTCGGCGAGCCGTCGCAGGTGGCCGCCGGCGCGGGCCTCGGCCAGGGCGCCGGGGGCGGGGCGGTGGCGGCCGTCCGCGGTGTCGGTCAGGCCGGCGTGGGCGAGCATGTCGAGCAGGGTGTGCAGCAGCCGCTCGTAGCGGGGGGTGACCCCGATGCGGCGGGCGATCCCGGCCGCGTCCGCGGCGGGGCCTTCGAAGGCGCCCATGCCGTCGAGCAGGGCGAGCAGGGCGCCCTGGGCGAGGGCCGTCATCTGCCGGTCGAGCGCGTGGAAGTCGTCCACCACGCGCTGGGTCGCGGTGCTCGGGTGCCCGCCGGTGCCGGTCACGTCCGTGGTCTCCGTTCTCGTCGCTCCCATCCGCCCGCGCAGGGCCGCGGTGCCGGGCACGGCGACGGCCTGGGGTGCCGGCTGCCGCAGGGCCCGTACGAGCGCGGCGAATCCCGCCTCGGGCGTGATGGAGTGGAAGCCGGCCGCGGTGAGGCCGTCCCGGTGGGTGTCGTCGGCCACCGCGCCGACCGTGCCCCAGAAGCCCCAGTCGACGGCGCGCACCGGGTAGGGCAGGCGGGCGTCGAGGGCATGGGCGTAGGCGTCCAGGAAGGTGGAGCCGGCCGCGTAATTGGCCAGTCCCGGGTCGCCGAGGAAGGACTGCGCGGAGGAGAAGAACACCAGGAAGTCGAGCTCGCGCCCGCGCAGCGCGTCGGCCAGGGCGGCCGCCACGCCGGACTTGGCGGCGAGGCTCTCGGTGAGGTCCGCCTCGGACATGTTGCGCACCAGCCGGTCGCGCTGGACGAGGGCGGCGTGCACGATGCCGTGCACGGGGCCGGCCCCGTCGAGGAGGGCGGCCAGGCGGGCGCCGTCGGTCGCGTCGCACTGCAGGTAGCGGATCCCGGCGCCCAGGTCGGTGCCGGCGGGCGGCTCGCTGCGGCCGACGAGGACGGCGCGCGCGTCCCAGTCCGCGACGAGCCGGCGGGCGATGGCCGCCCCGATGCCGCGGGCGCCGCCGATGACGACGTACGTGCCGCCGCGGCGCAGCGGCAGCGGACCGTCGGCGGCGGGGGCGGGGCGCAGGACCTGGGTGTGGTGGGCGTCGCCGGTGCAGGCCAGGCGGCTGCCGCGGGGGGCCGGCGCCACCAGGTCCGCGGACTCGCGGGCGGGGTCGAGGTCGACGGTGGCGACCGTCCAGCCCGGGTGTTCGTTCTCCAGGACGCGGGCGAAGCCGATGACGCCGGCGGCGTAGGGGTCGCTGACCCCGCGGCCGGGCGCGGCGGCGGCGCCGGTGGTGACGACGACCCAGTCGAGGGCGGGCAGGCGCGACCACTGGCGCGCGTGGTGGGCCAGGGCCCTGACGCCGGTGGCCTCGGCGTGCGCGACCCGCTCCTGCTCGCTCGCGGCGGTGTGGGAGGGGGTGGTGCCGGTCAGCAGGTAGACCAGGCGCGGCTGTACGGGGACGGGTGCGCCCAGCTCCACGGCGTGGGCGCCCGGATGACGGGCGGTCAGCTCGTGGGCGAGGCGCTCGCGCCCGGGGGCGTACAGCACCACGACGGGCCCGTCCGGCGCCGGGAGCGGGCCGGGAGCGGGGCAGGGCTCCCAGGAGGGGACGTCCAGGGGCACCGCATCGGGTTGAGGGGTGGCCGGGGCGGCGGAGGTCGCAGCGGTGGGCGCGTCGGCCGCGGCGGTCGGCGCGCCTGCGGCTGCCGTGGTCGCGCCAAGTGCCTGCCCGGCCGCGGCCGGGCGGTCGACGTCGACCCAGCACCGGACGCGGGCGAACGGGTAGAGCGGCAGCGCCACCTTGCGGGCCTTGCGGTCGCGGTGCAGGGCGCGCCAGTCCGGGGCGGCGCCCGCCGCCCAGCTGCGCGCGAGGACGTGGGGGTCGGTGGTGTCGGGGGCGGTGACGGCGGCCGCTGCCGTGACGGTGCCGCGGTAGCCGGCGGTCGGCGAGCCGTCCAGGAAGGCGCGGAGCACGGAGCGCAGTTCGTCGGTGTCGGAGGCGACGACGGCGAGGCGCTCGGCCATGGGTTCCCGGCCGGTCTGGGTGGTGTAGGCGATGTCGGCCAGCGGGACGTCCGTCGCGCCGCCGCCCGGCAGGCCGGCGGCAAGGCCGGCCAGGGTGGAGCGGGCGTCGACGTGCGGGGCCCGGCCGGGGAAGCGCTCTTCGAGGGCGCGGGCCAGCCGGCGCAGGTCGTCGGCGTCCAGGCCGAGTTCGTCGAGTTCGGCCTCGGGGTCGGCGCCGGTGAGGCCGGCGAGCTCGGCGACCTGGGCGAGGCGGTCGGCCGCGGGCAGCTCCAGGTAGCGCTGCGCCAGTTCGCGCAGGGCCTCGGGGGTGCGGGCGGAGAGCAGGACGGCCTGCGGTCCGACGGCGGTGGCGTCCGAGGACGGCGCCTGCGGGTACTCCTCGACGACGACGTGGGCGTTGGCGCCGCCCGCGCCGAAGGCGCTGACGGCGGCGCGGCGCGGGGTGCCCTCGCCGGCGGGCCACGGCTCCGCCGTGCGCTGCACGCGCAGGCCCAGCGCGTCCCAGTCGATGCCGGGGTTGGCCGGGTCGGCGTGCAGGGACGGCACCAGGGTGCGGTGGCGCAGCTGCAGCAGGACCTTCGTCAGGCCGGCGATCCCGGCGGCCGGCTCCAGGTGCCCGATGCCGGACTTCACCGATCCGATCCGGCTGCGCGCGTCGCCGTAGGCCCGGGCCAGGGCGGTGATCTCGATCGGGTCGCCGAGCGCGGTGCCGGTGCCGTGCGCCTCGACGTAGCCGATGGACGCGGGGTCGGTGCCGGCCCGGCGCAGGGCGGTGCGGATCACGTCGGTCTGGGCGGTGGGGTTGGGCACGAAGAAGCCGCCGGCCCGTCCGCCGTGGTTGACGGCGCTGCCCTTGATGACGCCGAGCACCCGGTCGCCGTCCTCCAGGGCGCGGGCCAGCGGCTTGAGCACGACCACGCCGACGCCCTCGCCGGGCACGTAGCCGTCCCCGCCGGCGCCGAAGGCGCGGCAGCGGCCGTCGGAGGAGACGAAGCCGACCTGGCTCAGGTGCAGGTACTTGTAGGGGTGGACCATGAGGTTCACGCCGCCGGCGAGCGCGAGCTCGCTGTCGCCGGACGCGAGGCTCTGGCAGGCCAGGTGCAGGGCGGTCAGGGACGAGGAGCACATCGTGTCCAGCGCCAGGCTGGGACCGCGCAGGTCGAGGAAGGCGGAGACGCGGTTGGCCACGGCCGAGGAGAAGGAGGTGGGCAGCACGGGCAGCCGGTCCTCGGCGCCCAGGCCCAGCATCTGGTACTGGGTGAACATCACTCCGGCGAAGACGCCCACCGCGCGCCCGGCGACGTCGGCGCGGGTCAGGCCGGCGTCCTCCAGGGCGTGCCAGGTGGTCTGCAGGAACAGCCGCTCCTGCGGGTCCATGCCCTCGGCCTCGCGCGGGGTGATGCGGAAGAAGGCGGGGTCGAACGCGTCGATGTCCTCCAGGAACCCGCCCCACTTGCTGGCCGAGCGCCCGGCGGCGCGCCCGGGGGCGTAGAAGCCGTCCGTCGCCCACCGCTCGGCGGGGATCTCGGTGACGCAGTCGCGCCCGGTGCGCAGGTTGGTCCAGAACTGGTCGAGGTCGTCGGCCATGGGGTAGCGGCCGGCGACGCCGATGACGGCGATGTCCCGGTCGTTGTCCCGGCCGGTGCCCGGGTCGGGGTCGCCCTCGGGCAGGAGCGCGGCCGGCCGCAGCGTGCGGCGTACGGGCTCGGGGGCGGTGTCCTGGGAGGCAGCTTCGGCCGCGGGCAGGTTGAGAGCGGTACGGGCCCGCTCGGGGTCGCCGTGGAGCACGACGACCTCGGTGCCGGACAGGGCGAGCGCCTGCTCGAAGACGTCCAGTCCGGCGGCGGTCGGCAGGGGGACCTGTCCCTGGCGGCGGAAGAGCGCCTCGGCGGCCGCGTCCGTGCGCATGCCGCCCTCGGCCCACAGCGGCCAGGCGAAGGAGACCAGGCCGCGCTCGCGGGCGTAGGCGTCGAGGAAGGCGTTGGCGGCGGCGTAGTCGCTCTGGCCCGCGTTGCCGGCGACGCCGGTCACCGACGAGAACACGGCGAAGAAGTCGAGGTCCAGGTGGCGGGTGGCCGCGTCCAGCAGGACCGTGCCGCGGACCTTGGGCTCCAGGACGGCCGCGAGGTCCGCGGCCGGCTTGGCGGTGAACAGGCCGTCGCGCAGCACGCCGGCCGCGTGGACGACGCCGTCGAGCCGGCCGAACCGCTCCAGGACGCCGGAGACCAGGGCCTCCACCTCGGACGGGACGGTGACGTCGGCCCGCACGTAGTGCCCGGCCGCCGGCTGCGGCTGCGGGCTGCGCCCGGCCAGGACGGCGGTGGCGCCGCGCCCGGTGATCCGCGCGGCGAGCTCCCGGCCGATGCCGCCCGCCCCGCCGGTGATCAGGTAGACGCCGCCGGGGCGCAGTGCGGAGGCGGCCCCGAGTGCGGCGTCAAGGTAGCGGCGGACGTACCGGCGCCCGGGGGTGTGCCGTACCCACGGCTCGGAGAGGTCGCCGAACTCCGCGAGCAGCGCGCCCGGTTCGGCGGGACCGTCGCAGGCGACGGCGGTGATCGCCAGGCTCGGCTGTTCCAGGCGCACGGTACGGGCGAGCCCGGCCACCGCGGCGGCCACCGGTGCCGGTCCCACGTGCACGACGGGGACCGGGCCGGTCGCGAGGACCTGGGCCAGGGCGAGCACCTCGCCGCAGGCCGAGCGCACGGCGGCGGGAAGATCGGCCTCCTCACCGGCCACGTGCACGATCGCGCCGGGCCGGGTGCCGAGGTCGGCGAGCAGCAGCTGCAGGTCCGCGGTCTCGGCGGGGCGCAGTTCGTAGGTGCCGGCGGCGATGCGGCGGAAGGCCGGGCCGCGCCGGACGGTGATCTGGTCCGGCCGGATCCGCGCGTCGCCGATCACCAGCAGCGACTGGACGGCGGGCGCGGTGGGCCGGGGGGCCTCCTGCCACACGCCGGTCAGGCAGCCGGTGCGTGCGGGCGCGTCGTCCGCCTGCGGTGCGTCGGGGGCCGGGGCGGCGGGGGTGCGGGTGTGCCAGTCGTCGGGCAGCAGCCCGGCGAGGTGGTCCGCGACGGCATCGACCGTGGGGTACTCGAAGAGCAGGGTGGGGTAGAGCGGGACGTCGAAACGTTCCTCCAGGGCCCGCACCAGCGCCAGGAGCTGGGTGGACTCCAGCCCCAGGTCGTAGAAGCCTCGGTCGGTGTCCACGGCGAGCCCGGGGTCACCGGCGGTACGGCGGACCAGCTCGGCGATCTCCGCCCGCAGGTCGCCCGGTTCGCCGCCGGCGGCGGCCGCGGGAGTGTCAACCGGAGGCGCGGCGACGGGAAGCGCGGCGGACGACGTGGCGGACGGCGCGGCCGTGGCCGTGGCCGTCGTGAGCCGGGTGATCGCCGCCGCGGAGCGCACCCGCTTGAAGGTCAGCCCGGTGAACTGCGCGGCGAGCGCGCCCGAGCGGTCGTACAGGTCGATGTCCGCCTTGACGACGTCCTTGGCCGCGGCGTCCCCGGCCGTCCTCAGGCGCAGGTCGACGGTGCAGGCGTCGCCGAGGGGGCGGGCCGCGCGGAAGGCGGCGATGTGCAGGGGGATGAGGGGGCGCCCGTCCGCGTCCGCGCCGTCGAAGACGAGCGCGTACGACTGCATGGTCGACCCGTCGAGCAGGGCCGGGTGCAGGAGGAAGTCCTCCACCGTGGCCCGGGCCTCGTCGCCGAGCGCGATCTCGGCCCGTACCCGGTCCGCGGTCGCCCGCAGGGTGCCCAGGCACCGCATGAACGCCCGGTGTTCGATGCCGGCCGACCGCCCCGTCGCGTACACCGCGGCGACGTCGGCCGGGGTGGCGCCGGCGGGCGCGGGCTCCGGCGTGCCGGTGAGCGGGGGCAGGTCGGTGCGCAGGGTCGCCCGCAGATGGGTGGTCACCGCGTCGTCGGCGGGGACGCCGTCCTGCACGCGGCGGCTGGTCGCCGTCACCCGGAAGACCGGGCCGTCCGGCACGAGTTCGACGGTCAGCTCGCGGTCGAAGGACTCGGTGGTGACCACCGGCTCGACGAACAGCACGTCGCTCAGCCCGGTGCGGTCCAGCGGGACGTCGCGCGCGGCGAGCAGCCGGTGGACGATGTCGAGGAAGGTGACCCCGGGCAGGGTGCGCACACCGTGCACCCGGTGGTCGTCGACGATCGGGTTGTCCCATTTCAGGTGTAGGGCACATCGAACGGACCGACGGTCCACGTGTTCTCTCCCGGTGATCGGCGATGCGACGGAGCGTGAAGCGGCCCGGGCGCACCGGGTCGGGGGTGAAGCTTGAGACGAAGTCAGGCGAAGGTCAGGCGGAGGTCAGGTGAAGCTCAGGTCGAGCCGGGCCGAACGGACCGGCGGTGCCGCGTCGGCGCCGGGCGCCGCGGGCAGGCGCCAGAACCGTCTGCGGCGGTAGACGGGCGGATCCAGCGGCGCCCTGCCCGGCTCGCCGGGCGTACCGGGCCCGAGGACGACATGGGCGTTGGTCCCGCCGAAGCCGAAGGCGCTGACGGCCACCCGGCTGCCGGCCGGCAGGTCCGCGACCTGCGTGACCGGGAAGAACGGCGACTCGTCGAACGCGAAGCGCGGGTTCGGGCGCCGGCAGTGCAAGGTGGGCACGAGCCGGCCGTGCCGCAGCATTTGCACGGCCTTGATGAACCCGGCCACGCCGGCCGCGCTCAACAGGTGCCCCATCGTGCTCTTGACGCTGCCGATGCCGCAGTACCCGCGGTCGTCCGTGTACGTGCGGTGGACGGCCGTCAGGGCCTGCAGCTCGATCGGGTCGCCGATCATCGTGCCGGTGCCGTGGGCCTCGACGTACCCGATGGACCGCGCATCGATCCCGCCGCGGGCGAGCGTCCCCGCGACCAGGGCGCGCTGGGCGGCGCCACTGGGCGTGGTGTGCCCCATGGTCCGGCCGTCGTTGTTGACCCCGGACGCCTCGACGACGGCCAGGACGCGATCACCGTCGCGCAGCGCGTCCTCCAGCCGCTTCAGCAGCACCATCCCGGCACCCTCGCCGGGGACGAGGCCGTCGGCGGCCTCGTCGAAGGTACGGCACCGGCCGCTGGGCGACAGCGCCTTGCCGGCGCTGAGCATGAGGTAGGGCTCCTCGTCGAACAGCAGGTCCACTCCCCCGGCCAGCGCCATGGCGGACTCGCCCGACGCCAGGCTCTGCGCCGCGAGGTGAATGCTCACCAGCGACGAGGAACACGCGCTGTCGACGACGAGATTGGGACCGGTGAGGTCGAGGAAGTGCGAGATGTGCGCGGCGACGAAGTTCTGGTTGACACCGGCGATGTACGCACGCGTGGGCGGCTGCAGGTGCACGCGGTGGTTGCCCGTGCGCGTACCGACGAAGACGCCCACCGGGCGACCGCGCAGCTCGTCCTCGCGATACCCGGCATCGCGCAGGCACTCGACGGACACCTCCAGCGCCTTGCGCGCCAGCGGGTCGAGGTGGCGGGCCCCCTCGTCGTCGAAGCCGAAGAACTCCGGGTCGAACAGGGCCGCGTCCTCCAGGAACCCGCCCCACCGGCTCCGGCTGCGGCCGGGCGCGTCGTCGGGGCTGTAGAGGGCCCCGACGTCCCAGCGATCGGCCGGCACCTCGGTGACCACGTCACGCCCCGCCAACAACACCTCCCACAACGCCGCCGGATCGGCGGCACCGGGCAGACGGCAGCCCATGCCGATGACCGCGATGGGGACGGGCTTCCCGCCGGCCGCGCCGGCCGCGGCCGCGGTAGCGGGTACGGGGGCCGCTGCCGCAGGTGGGGCGGCCTGGGCGGCCGGCGAGGGGGCCGGGGTGACGACCCCGGCGGCCGGACCGTGGCCGATGGCCGATGCGGCGGCCGGCCCGGGGGCCGAATCCGGACCGGTGACCGGCGCGGCGGCCGGCCCGGGCGCCGGGAGCGGACCAGTGGCCGGCGCGGCATCCGGCCCGGGGGCCGGGCTGGTGACGGACGCGCCGAGGGCGGCCGCGAGACCGGCCAGGGTCGGGTGGTCCTGGAGCAGGCTCGGGTCGACGGGGTGCCCGAGCTCGACCTCCAGCTCCCGGACGAGTTCGGCCATCAGCAGCGAGTCCACGCCGACGTCGCCGAGCACGGTGTCGGGGCCCAGCAGGGCCGCGTCGACCCTGGTCGTACGGGCGACGACGGCGACGAGCCGGTCGAGGTCCACGGCCGGGGCGGGCGCGCCGGCGGGGCCGGCGCTCGCCGGCGCTGCGTGCCCGGCACCTGCGGACGGCCCGGACGGCAGGAAGGGGTCGGACGCAACGGCCGGTCCGAGGTGGTCGGCACCCGCCGACGCGACGGCCGGGGCGGACTGGCCGGCACCGACAGGCGCAACGCCCGGCGCGGCATGGCCGGCACCAGCGGACGGACCCGGCTGCACGGGCCCGGAGCCCGCGGTGGCGTACCCGGGCCCGCCGACCCGCGCCGGATGCCCCGGCGCCAGGTACAGCTCGGCCGTGGGCACCGCCGACCGTTCCACGCGGCAGGGCAGCAGGACGGGTTCGGCGGGGGTGCGCAGGGCGAGGTCGAGGAGTTCCAGGGCGTCGTCCGCGGTCAGGTCCGGGATGCCGAGGGCGCCGGCGGCGCTCGTGCGGTCGCTGCCCATGCCCACGCCGCGCCACAGCGGCCAGCGCAGGGAGCGCACCGTGCAGCCGGGTTCGCCGGCGTGGTCGGTGGCGAAGTCGTCGAGGACGGTGTTGGCGGCCGCGTAGTCGAGGTAGCCCGCGCCGAGGCGCGGTGCCGCGGCGGCGACCGAGGAGAACAGCACCATGAGCCGGGGCAGTTGCTGTCCGAAGGCGGACCACAGCACGCGCAGGCCGTCGGTCTTCGGCCGCAGCACTTGGGCGATGTCGTCGGGGGTGCGGGAGAGGAAGGAGGCGGGCTGGTCCATCACGCCGGCGCAGTGGAAGACGGCGTGGAGCCCGCCGGCCTGCTTCCTGACCCGGCCGATGAGCCGGCGCAGGGAGGTGACGTCGTCGAGCGCGTCGGTGCGCACGGTGAGCGTGACGCCGCGTTCGACGAGGGCGAGCAGGGCGGTGAGGCGCTCGCGCAGGGCGGGGTCGGTGGCGGGGTCGGCGGCGAGGGCGGCCCACTGGTTGCGCACGGGCATGCGGGAGCGGCCGACGAGCACGATGTGCCGGGCGCCGCGGTCGGCGAGGTGGGCGGCCAGGCGCAGGCCGATGCCGCCGAGGCCGCCGGTGATGAGGACCGCGCCGCGGTCGGTGCCGGCGAGGAGGTCGTCGCCGGCCGGTGCGGGGGCGAAGGCGGCCACGGGGCGGCGCCGGCGGGAGCCTTCGTAGCGGATCTCGGTCTCGCGGTCGGTGGCCGCGGTCTCGGCGCGGACGGCGGCGGCGAGGTCGGCGGTGCCGCCGTCGACGCGGACGGTGCGGCTGTGGACGGTGGTGAACTCGCCGGAGAGGGAGCGGTAGAAGCCGGCGACTTCGGAGCGGTGGGTGCCGCTGACGTGCACGCACCGCAGCCCGGTGCGGGGGAGGGCGGCGAGCACCTGCTGCAGCAGGAGGATGCGTTCGGCGACCAGGGTGCCGGGGGCGGTCCAGTCGACGAGGTCGACGATGCCGGTGAGCCCGTCCAGGTCGGGCAGCGGGTCGCCGGGTGCGTGGGCGAGGGCGCGCTCGGCGAGCACGGTGCGGGCGAGGTGCGGGTCGGTGGTGACGACCAGGAGCCGGCCGTCGTGGGGGGTGTCGGCTGCGGGTGCGGGCGCGTCCTGCCAGGTGGTGGTGAGGAGCGCGGCGCCGGGCACGGGTGCGGCCCAGTGCTGGTCGCGGGCGAAGGGGTAGGTGGGCAGGGACACGGGCGGCGCGTCGGGCACGGGCTGGCTGTCGGGGTCGGCGCCTGCCGGCGGTGCGGTTCCGTCGAGCACCGAGGCGAGTGCGGCGGCGAGTTCGCCGAGGTCGGCGGCTTCGACGGCGATGCGGCAGGGCAGGTCGGCGCGGCCGGTGCGCATGGTCCGGGCGATCGAGGCGAGCGGCGGGGCGTCGGCGGAGCGGACGACGTCCAGCAGGGCGGCCACGGCCTGCCGCAGGGCCTGCGGGGTGCGGGCGGAGACGGGCACGACGACCGGTGCGCCGGTGTCGGCTGCGGCCGGTGCGGTGGGGGCCTCCTCCAGGACGACGTGGGCGTTGGTGCCGCCCATGCCGAAGGAGCTGACGCCGGCGCGGCGCGGGGCGCCGCCGGCGGGGGCCTGCCATGTCTCGCGGGAGAGTTGCAGGCGCAGGGGCGTGCCCTCGGTCTTGATCATGCGGTTGGGCCGGCGGACGTTGCGGCTGGCGGGCAGCGTCCGGTGGCGCATCGCCAGGATCACCTTGATCATGCCGGCGACGCCCGCGGCCGCTTCCAGGTGTCCGATGCTGGTCTTGACCGAGCCGACGCCGCAGTGGGGTGCGGCGGGGCGCGGGTGGCCCCACTGGTCGTACAGTCGCTCGAACGCGGCGACCATGCCGGAGATCTCGATGGGGTCGCCGAGCCGGGTGCCGGTGCCGTGGGCCTCGATGTAGCCGATGGTCGCCGGGTCGACGCCCGCCTCGTTGTAGGCGGTCACGAGCAGGTCGGCCTGCGCGTCGGGGTTGGGTGCGGTGAAGGACTGTGCCTGGCCGCCGTGGTTGACGGCGGCGCCGCGGATCACGGCGTGGACGCGGTCGCCGTCGGCGAGGGCGCGGTCGAGCGGCTTGAGCAGCAGCGCGGCCACGCCCTCGCCGCGGACGTAGCCGTCGGCGTCGTCGTCGAAGGTGTGGCAGCGGCCGCGCGGGCTGAGGACGCCGGTGCGCTGGTAGGCGCGCTGCCGGGCGGGGTCGGCGAGCACGTTGACGCCGCCGGCGAAGGCCTGGTCGCACTCGCCGGCGCGCAGGGCCGCGACCGCCTGGGCGACGGCCACCAGGGAGGAGGAGCACAGGGTGTCGACGGCGACGCTCGGCCCGCGCAGTCCGAGGGCGTAGGAGAGGCGGTTGGCGACGAGGGAGGGGGAGACGGCGACGCTGAGGTGGGGTTCGTCGTGGCCGGCGTGTTCGGCGAGGACGGCGGCGTAGTCGGAGTGGCACACGCCCGCGTAGACGCCGGTGCGGGTGCCGGCGAGCGTGGTGGGGTCCACTCCGGCGTCCTCGGCCGTCGCCCAGGCGACCTCCAGCAGCAGCCGCTGCTGGGGGTCCATGAGGGCGGCTTCGCGGGGGCTGATGGAGAAGAACTCGTGGTCGAAGCGGCGGATGTCGTCGAGCAGGGCGGCCCGGCCGATCAGGCCGGGGTGCGCGGTGGCGTCCCAGCGGTCGGCGGGGATGTCGCGGACGGCGTCCTCGTCGCGGCCCAGCAGCTCCCACAGTTCGGGCACGCTCGGTGCGCCGGGGAACCGGCCGGCCATGCCGATGACGGCGATCGGCGCGCCGGCGCCGGAGGCGGGTGCCGCCGGGAGGGGGGCGGGGGCCGGTGCGGGGCGTTCGCCGCGCAGCACCCGGGCCATGGCGGCGACGGTGAAGGCCTGGAACATGGTGCTGGGGTCGATGTCCAGCCCGGCCTCGTCGGCGGCCCGGACGGCGGCCTCCGACAGCGCGAGGCTGTCGAGCCCGTGCGGGCGCAGGTCGTCGTCGGCGGTCAGCGAGCCGGCCGGTTGCTCCAGCACACGCTCCATCACCGGCAGGAGCAGGGCCTCGACGTCGTCGGGCACGGTCGCCGTCGGCCGGGGCGCCTCGGGGCGGGGCCCGGCCACGGCCGTACTGCCGTCCCACAGCGGTGCGAAGTGGGCGGGCCGGGCGAGGGCCTTGACGGTCCGTATGCGGGCGAGCGGCCTGCCGTCGCGCTCGCGCAGCAGGGAGGACGTCAGGACGACGCGGTCGTCCCCTTCGGGCCGGCAGTCGTCCAGGCGGTAGCGCACCGCCTCGTCGAGGCCGCAGTTGCCGAGGTAGACGATGTCGCGGCCGAGGGTCGCGGCCTCGGTGGCCCATTCCGCGCCGGGCACGCGCGACTGCGCGAACTTGCGCTCGCCGCGGTCGTTGATGTGCGGGTACGACGCGAAGTACAGCAGGCCGGCGGCGTTCACGTCCGCGAACGGGTTGAGTTCGTAGGTGTCGCTGTACAGGCCCGCGCCCTCGGGGACGAGCGACCGCTGGGCGAGGAACTCCTCGTGGAAGCGCAGGTGTCCGGGGTCCGCTTCGGCGGCCGTGGTGCCGCCCGGGTGCTGCGGCGTCGCGGGGACCAGCCAGTTGCCGGTGCCGCGGCGGACGAAGGAGGTCAGCAGCCGGACGTCGACGTGCGCGGTCGCCGTGGCGAAACGGATGTCACCGACGAAGGTGTGCTCGTCGAGGCGGCTCAACGTGCCGCTCAGTTCGCCCTCGTCGTGCTCGGCGAAGGACTTCAGGGAGTCGGTGGCGGTGACGGCGGCGCGGACGAAGGCGGGCAGCAGCCTGACGCCGTCGGCGTCGGTGAGCTGTGCGACGGGAAGCCCGAAGTGCTCCCCGATGAGCGCCCAGTGGATGTCGCCGGCTTCTCGCAACAGCCAGTTCTCGGACAGGCCGCCGATGGACAGGGCGGGCAGGCCCAGGACGACCGGGCGGGTCAGCATACGGTCACGGGCGTGAGCCGGAGGCCCGGCGTGAACGTGCCGGAGCCCCGGCCCGGAGAGATCCCTGACCTGCGGTGGTGCTGAATCATCACATCCCCCACGTGCGATGCCTTGCCCCATGGGGCCCTTGCCGGCGCGGCGGTGAGGCCGTGGCGGCAGGGCCCGGAAGAGCGGTTCTTGGCGTGAGGGTCCAACCTCCCCTGTTCAGGCTGGAAACCACGCGTCGACAGCACGCATCTTGGCCGATCATGAACGCTTCTGCAAGGTACGCTTCCGTTCATGACGGGGAATCAGCAAACGGATTGCTGCCCAAACGGTCCGATACGGACATCGCATGTCCCCACGGCCTCCCTCCCCGCCACAACCGGCCTGCTCAGAGGGCTGTTGCCGGACGTCACCACCGTGGAACTGTTCACCGATCCCCCGGGCGTCCACCTGCATCCGCAGGAGGCCGCCGTGGTGGCGCGCGCGGTCGGCAAGCGCGTACGGGAGTTCACCACCGTGCGGCTGTGCGCCCGCTCCGCGCTGGCGGAGCTGGGGGTGACCCCCGGCCCGATCCTGCCGGGCCCCGAGGGCGCTCCCATCTGGCCCGACGGCATCGTGGGCAGCATGACCCACTGCGACGGCTACCGCGCGGCGGCGGTCGCCCGCACGGCGCAGGTGGCCTCGGTCGGCATCGACGCCGAGCCGCACGCCCCGCTGCCCGCCGGCGTGGAGAAGCTGGTGGCTCTGCCCGAGGAACGGCGCATCCTGGACCGGCTCACCGCCTCGCATCCGGACGTGGCGTGGGACCGGCTGCTTTTCAGCGCCAAGGAGAGCACATACAAGACATGGTTCCCGCTGACGGGCCGCTGGCTGGATTTCGGCGACTGCGTCATCACCCCCGATCCCGAAGAAGGCTCGTTGCGTTGTGAGCTGAAGGTGCCCGGTCCGGTGGTCGGGGGCCGGCGGATCGACACCTTCACCGGCCGCTGGCGCACGGCCGTCCGGGGCGGTACCCGGTACGTCGCAACTTCCTTCGTGGTCCCGGCCGCAGGCCGCTGAGGCGCCCTCGCCACGAGCCGGTCACCCGCCCTCCCGCGGGTGACCGGTTCTTTTTGCCTGCTCTTTTGATTGGCCGTCAGGTCCGGGTCGGATACAGATCTGTATTGGGATACAGTCCCGTATCCGAACGGTCCTTGAAGGAGGCGATCACCATCACCAGGCGGCTCACCCGGCAGCAGAGCCGGGAACTCACCCGGGAGCAGCTCCTGCAGTCGGCGGCCGAGCTCTTCGCCGAGCAGGGGGTGAGCGGGACGTCCGTCGAGCAGATCGTGGAGAACGCCGGCTACACGCGCGGCGCCTTCTACGGCAACTTCGACGGCAAGCACGAACTCGTCCTGGCCCTGCTCGAACAGCGCTCCCAGCGCGAACTGGCGGAGATCCAGGAGATGACCAGCAGCGCCGGGACGTTCGACGAGATGATCGAGCACCTGCGCTCCTGGCACCGCCGGCGGGACGGCAACCTCACCAGCTGGCTCGCCCTGCGCACCGAACTGTGGCTGTACGGCCTGCGGGACCCCGGCCTGCTGCCCCTGCTCGCGGACCGCGAACGCCGCTCCCGCGCGGCCATCGCGGGCGCGCTGGAGCAGGGCTTCGCCGCGCGCGGCGTCACTCCCCCGGCGCCCGTCGAGCTGCTCGCCCTGGTCGTGCACGCCCTCGACGACGGCCTGTCCGTCCAGCGCGCGCTCTCTCCCGCCGACAGCACCACCGACACGGTCGTGGACGTGGTGGAACTCCTGATGAAGTCCTGGACCGCGCTCGCCCGCACCACCGAGTCCCGCTCATCCGACACCGTGGAGACGAACCCATGAGCAAGGCAGGACAGACGGAGCAGCCGGCCACCGCCGGACCACCCGTCACCCCCGAAGCGCCCGAGCCGGACCCCAAACGCTGGCTCGCCCTCGCCGTTCTGCTGGTCGCCACCTTCATGGACCTGCTGGACGCCAACATCATCACCGTGGCGATCCCGGCCATCCAGCGCGACCTGGGGGCCTCCGCGGTCGCCGTCCAGGCGATGACCGCCGGCTACACGCTGAGCTTCGCCGTATTACTGATCACCGGCGGCCGGCTCGGCGACATCTTCGGCCGCAAGCGGATGTTCCTCACCGGCGTCGCCGGCTTCGTCGTCGCCTCCGCGCTGTGCGCCGCGGCGCAGAGCACCGAGATGCTCGTCGCCTCCCGGGTGCTGCAGGGCCTGGCCGCCGCCGTCATGGTGCCCCAGGTGCTGGCGCTCATTCACGTCACGTTCGCGCCGCAGGAGGTGGGGCGCGTCGTCAGCCTGTACGCCAGCATGATCGGCATGGCCATCGTCTGCGGCCCGGTCATCGGCGGTGCCCTGGTCGACTGGAGCCCCCTCGGCCTCGGCTGGCGCAGCATCTTCGTGGTCAACCTCCCGGTCGGCGTCGCGGCCCTGGTGGGCGCCTGGCGGTGGATGCGCGAGTCGAACTCCCCGCACGCCAAGCGGCTGGACATCGTCGGCATGCTGCTGGCGATCGGCGGCCTGCTGCTGCTGATGCTGCCCCTGACGCTGGGCCGGGAGCTCGGCTGGCCCGCCTGGAGCATCGTCTCGCTCGTGGCCGCGGCCCCGGTCGGGGTGGCGTTCGTCCTCTACGAGCGCCACAAGACCCGCAAGGACGGCTCGCCGCTGGTGACGCTGTCGCTGTTCAAGGTGCGCGCGTTCGGCGCCGGCATCGGCGTGCAGCTGCTCTTCAGCGCCGTGCCCGCGGGCTTCTTCCTCAGCTGGACGCTCTACCTGCAGGGCGGCCTGGGCTGGTCGGCCCTGCACACCGGTCTGACCGCCGTGCCGTTCTCGGTGTGCGTCCCGCTCGTGGGCAGCTTCGCCGTGCGCAGGCTCTCCCCGCGCTACGGCCGGTACTGCCTGCTGGCGGGTGCGCTGATGATGCTGGCGGGCATCGCCTCGTACGCCTGGGTGGCCGACCGCACGGGGGCGGACATCACCTCCTGGCACGCCGTCCCGGCCATGATCCTGCTCGGCTCCGGCATGGGCCTGCTCATGCCCCCGCTGACCGCGCTGGTCCTGCGGGAGGTCACCCCGCAGGAGGCCGGAGCCGCGTCCGGCATCATCAACGCGACCGGGCAGCTGGGTGCCGCCCTCGGCGTGGCGGTCATCGGCGGCGTCTTCTTCTCCGCCCTGGGCGCCAACGCCGGCCCGCAGGCCGACCGGGCGCTGCCCGAGCACCGTGCCGTGGCACCGCAGCACGTCACGGCCGTGCGGACGTGCGCGACCGACTCGCTCGGGCAGGACGACCTGACCAAGGTGCCGCCCAGCTGCACCATGCTCCTCGACGGCGCGGACGCCGGCGGCCGGGAGGCGATCGCGGGTGCGCTCGGCGACATCCGCGGCCGGACGTTCCAGACCACGTACAGCGAGACGCTGTACTGGACGGCCGCGGGTCTGATACCGGTGACCGGTCTGCTGTTCCTGCTGCCGCACCACCGGGTGCGCAAGCAAGAGGCGGCAGTCTAGGGCCTGTCCGGCGGATTGTGGAGTGCCCCGTAAGGGGCGCGGGGAACTGCGCGACCGGCCACCGACTGCCCGCAGCCGACGCGCCGCCCCGGGGTCCGGGCGCAGACCGGCACTCCGTCTGCGGGCGCATCGTGGCTTGTCGCGCAGTTCCCCGCGCCCCTACGGGGCGCTGTGGCGCCGCGTGGGCGCGACGAGCCACGACGCACCCGCGGACGCGGCCCGGCACCGACGAAGTACACCTGGAGAGCGAGCGTATGAGCAGCACCACCTATCAGGTCCTCACGCAGGGCAGGTTCGCGGACCTCGACGACGCGCAGCGCGCCGCGCTGGTGGCGAAGGCCGGCGAGCACGACGTGTTCAGTGCCCGGTTCACCGAGGAGGGCACCGTCACCTACGAGCGGCACCTGCGCGGGTTCACCTTCCGCGTGCTGGTGCCCGCCGACGAGGAGGACACCGAGGCCGTCGTGCACGCGAAGGCCGAGGAGCTGGCCACCGCCGCCGTCCGCGGCCTGGGGGCCGGCTGCCGCGACCTGCGCTCGACGTCGACGGACATGGCCAGCATCAAGATCAAGCGCAAGGGCCGCTGACCCCTGCAAGGGAGCCCCGCGTCCTTGCCGGACGCGGGGCCGCACGTCCGTCACGCCACGGATGCGGTGGGCACCGGCCGGGGCCGGCGCGCGGCGTCGATCACCGCGGCCTGGTACGGCGTCAGGGCCGCGGCGGGGCCGCCCGGGTGCAGGGCGGCCCAGTCGGGTTCGCGGCCGCAGGCGTACAGCGCGCCGAGCGAGGACAGCATCGAGCGGTGCTCCTCCCGGCGCCGGGCGGAGGGCAGCAGCCACCCCGGCCGCTCGTGGTGCTCGAGCGTCTGCCGCAGCGGGCTGAGCAGCACGGGATGGGCGCTGACCTCGACGAACACCTCGTGGCCCGCGGCGGCCAGGGCTTGCGTCGCGGCGGCGAGCCGTACGGGCTCGCGCAGGTTGCGCATCCAGTACGCGGCTCCCAGCGCGGTGCCCGGCACGGGCTCGGCCGTCACCGTCGAGTACATCGGCACGCCGGTGGCCGTCGGTTGCAGGGACTGCAGGGCGGTGCGCAGGTCCTCGCGCAGTTCCTCGACGTAGTGGCTGTGCGAGGCGACCGTTCCCTTGATGATCCGGCAGTAGACGTCCCGCCGCTCCAGTTCGCCGACGAGCTCGGCGAGCGAGTGCGCGTCCCCCGCGAGCACGGTGGAGCGGGGGCTGTTCTCCCCGGCCACGCTGATCGTGCCGCCGCTGGCCTCGGCCACCGCGCGGGCCTCGGCCGGCGGGAGTTCGGTGACGGCGAGCGCGCCCTTGCCGGCGATCCGGCGCAGCAGTGCACTGCGCCGGCAGGCGATCATCATGGCGTCGCGCAGGGTCAGTGCGCCGGCGGTGTGCGCGGCGGCGATCTCGCCCATGCTGTGCCCGACGACCGCGTCCGGCGTCACGCCCCAGCTGCGCCACAGGGCCGCGAGGGCGATCTGCAAGGACACCATCGTCGGCTGCAGGACGTCGAGTTCGCCGAGCCGGGCCGTCTCCTCGGGCAGCCCCAGCTGCTCGACGGCGGAGAATCCGGCGAACTCGCGGACGTACGCGTCGCACTGGTGCAGGGTCGTGCGGAACACCGGCTCGGCGGCGAGGAGTTCCCTGCCCATGCCGTGCCACTGCGCGCCCTGCCCGGCGAAGACGAACACCAGGCGGGGGCGGCGGGCCGCGACGTCCGCGGGGACGCGCTCGCTCTCGCCCGCGCACACCGCCTGCAGCTGCTGCTCCAGTTCCGCGTAGGAGGCGACGGCGAAGGCGACGCGGTGCGTGCCGGCCGTGCCGGTGGCGGCGTCGTGGCAGTACCGGGCGAGCGACGGCAGCGACCGCCCGGCGCGGATGCGGTCCAGGTGCGCGTACAGCAGGGCGGTGAGGAGCTCCTCGGAGCCGGCGGCGACGGCGAACAGCCGTGGGCTGCCGGCCCCTGTGTCCGGGCCGTTCACCGGCGGACCGCGATCTGGTGGCGGTAGCTCTCCATGGGCAGGCCGCTCATCCACGGCACGATGCCCAGCTTGCTGAGCACCTTGATGGTGGACGGCGGCTGGTAGCCGGCGAACATGCCGCCGAACATCAGGATCTGACTGTGCGCGACGACCTGCCGCATCAGCGGGTTCATCCGCTGCTTGCCCAGCATGGTGCGGAAGTGGCTGCCCGGCGCCATCCGGCGGCGCACTGCCGCGCGGACCCGGTCGGAGATGTCGTTGTCGGCGATCCACTCCAGGCCCTCGGTCTCCTTCGCGGCCTGCCGCATGGTGGCGGTGCGCTGCTTGGTGAAGACGTCGATGTGGCTGAGGTGGCCGCCGGGGCGCAGCACGCGCGCGGCCTCGCGCAGGAACTTGCCGAGGTCGGGGTAGGTGTGCGAGCTCTCGATGTTGACGAGCACGTCGACCGAGCCGTCCTCGAACGGCAGGTCCTCCGCGTCGCCGTGGACGAAGCGCAGGCTCTCGCCGCGGGCCAGGGTGGCGCTCGCCCGGGCGACGGCCTTGGGCGAGAGGTCGAGGCCGGTCAGCTGGGCCCCGGGGACGATCCTGGACAGGAAGTTCAGGCCCTCGCCCATGCCGCAGCCGACCTCCAGGACGGTGCGGCCGGCGTAGTCGTCCAGGTCGATCGGCAGGTCCCGCAGGGCGAGGAAGTACAGCTGCTCGCTGAAGCCGTCGGTCCAGGGCTCGCCGAAGCCGGGCACGCGGGCCCGGATCTCCTCGGCGAGTTCGCGGTCGTACATGCCCCAGTTCCACAGGTCGCCCTTGCCGGAGAGGGTGGCGGCCATGTCGTAGATGGTGGCGCTGGCCGACTTCATGCCGGCGGCCTTCTCCCCGTTGCGGGGAGCTGCGGACTCGGTGAGGTTGATGTCGGCGAGACCGCTGGTGAAGGCGGTCATCACGTCAGGGGTGGCACTCAAGGCGTTACTCCACGATCGACGGGGTGGGGCGGGTCAGGCGTCGACGGTGTCGCCGCGGCGCAGGCCGAAGCCGTCGGGCACGTCGGCGGGGTCGGAGCCGACCTGCACGGGGCGGTTGTCCGCGTCGACGAACACCACGCTGGGCTCGAAGGAGCGTGCGTGCTCGTCGCTCATCGAGGCGTAGGAGATGATGATGACGAGGTCGCCGGGGCTGATGAGGCGGGCGGCGGCGCCGTTGATGCCGATGATCCCGCTGTCCGCCTCCCCCTCGATGACGTAGGTGCTCAGCCGGGCGCCGTTGTCGATGTCGACGATGTCGACCTTCTCGCCGGGCAGCAGGTCGGCGGCGGCCATCAAGGTGGCGTCGATGGTGACGGAGCCCACGTAGTGCAGGTCCGCCTGGGTCACCCTGGCCCGGTGGATCTTGGACTTGAACATCTCTCGGTACAGCACGCTGTCTCCGTTCACCAGGTCACCGGCAGCTCGTGCACGCCGTAGATGATCATTTCTGCGCGGGTGCGGATCTCGTCGGCCGGGACGGCCAGGCGCAGCCCGGGCAGCCGGCGCAGCAGGATCTCGAAGGCGATCCGCAGCTCCAGCCGGGCCAGTTGCTGGCCCACGCACTGGTGGATGCCGTGCCCGAAGGCCAGGTGGGCCACCGGCTCGCGCGTGATGTCGAGCCGGTCGGGGTCGGCGACGAGGGCGGGGTCGCGGTTGGCCGCGGCCAGGGAGAGCGAGATCGCGTCGCCGGCCGCGACCCGGTGCCCGGCGATCTCCATGTCCTCGCCGGCCGCACGGATGGAGCCCGCGTGCACGATGGTCAAGTAACGCAGGAGCTCCTCGACGGCGTTCGGCGCGAGGGCGGGGTCGGCGACGAGCGCGGCGAGCTGCTCGGGGTGCTGCAGCAGGGCGAACGTGCCCAGCGTGATCATGTTCGCGCTGGTGTCGTAGCCGGCGATCAGCAGGACGGTGCCCACGGTGACGAGTTCGGCGTCGTCGAGGTCGCCCTCGGCGACCAGCGTGCCCAGCAGGTCGTCGGTGGGCTCGGCCTTCTTGGCCCGGATCAGGCCGTGCAGCAGCCCGCCGATGGTCTGCCAGCCGCCGATGGCGTCCTCGGCGCTGGAGTGCACGGAGAACAGGCGCTTGACGCAGTCGGCGAAGTGCGCGCGCTCGGCCACGGGCACGCCGAGCAGTTCGCAGATCGCGGACGCGGCCATGGGCTCGGCGAACTCCGTCAGCAGGTCGACGGGGGTCCCGTCGGCGCCCTTGGCCGTCATGGCGTCCAGGTGCTGCTCGGCGAGCGCGGTCAGCAGGGGTTCGAGGGTGCGGGTGCGGCGCGCGGAGAACCAGGCGGCCACCTTGCGCCGGTAGCGGGTGTGCTCCGGCGGGTCCATGGCCGTGAACATGCCCGGGGCGACCTCGGTGCGGTCGTCGGCCATGGGCAGCGGGATGGGCGAGCGCAGGGCGTCGCCGCGCGAGCTCAGCCGGCCGTCGGCCAGCAGCTCGCGCACCGTCTCGTAGCCGGTGACCAGCCAGCCGACGTGACCGTCGGGGAAGACCATGCGGGCCACCGGGGCCTGCGCGCGCAGCGCGGTGAGTCCGGGAGCCGGGTCGAACGGGCACCGGCCGCGGGTCATCGGCAGGCCGTCGGTGGTGGGCAGGGCGGTTGGGGTCATTCCTCCCCCTTCCGGGGCGTGAGGTGGACGGGGAGACGCTGCATCGCGAGCAGGTAGCGCGGGGCGATCTCGGCCGGGTCGACGGCCAGCTGCAGGTCGGGGAACCGCTCGAACAGCGCGGTCAGGGCCACCTCGCCCTCGATCAGGGCGAGGCTGGCGCCCAGGCAGTAGTGGGCGCCGCGGCCGAAGCCCAGGTGGGGGTTGTGCTCGCGCGTGAGGTCCAGCTCCTGCGGCTGCTCGAACTCCTCGGGGTCGCGGTTGGCGGCGGCCAGCACCACCTGGATCGCCTCGCCGGGCTGCACCGTCACCCCGCCGATCTCGACGGGTTCGGTGGCGAAGCGCCGGAAGGTGTGCTTGACGGGCGCGGTGTGGCGGACGAGTTCGGCGACCGCCTTGGCGGCGATGGACGGGTCGCTCGTGAACTGCTTGAGCTGCTCAGGGTGCTGGAGCAGGGTGAAGACGCCCAGCGCGATCAGGTTGCGCACGGTCTCGTGGCCGGCCTGGACGAGCACCATGGCGAGCGCCACCAGCTCGTCGTCGGTGAGCCGGTCGCTGTCCTCCTCGTGCACCTGCACCAGTTCGGAGATCAGGTCGTCCCTGGGCTCGGCCTGGCGGGCCTCGATGATCTCCTTCGTCATCCGGGCCATGCCGCGCACCGCCGGCGCGAACTGCTCGGGGTTGGGGCGCAGGGCCTGGGCGAGGGTCTCGCTCCAGTCGCGCCACTGCTCGCGGTAGTGCTCGTCGACGCCGAGCATCTCGCAGATGACGATGATGGCCAGGGGGTGGGCGTAGTCGGCGATGAGGTCGGGCTCGGGCTTGCCGGCGAGGTCGTCGAGCAGCCGGTGCGCCACACGGGTGATCGCGGGCGTCAGTGCCTGCATCCGGCGCGCGGACAGGGCCCGGGTGACCAGGCGGCGGACGCGCATGTGGTCGGCGCCGTCCATGGTCAGCAGGGTCGAGTCGAACATGTCGACGATGTCCTCGGGGATGCCGCGGCTGAGCATGGACTCCCGGTGGGAGTCGCCCGGCGGCCGGCTGCGCAGGGTGGGCTCGCCCAGCACCTTCCTGACGTCCTCGTACGCGGTGGCCACCCAGATGTCGGTGCCGTCGGCGAACCTGCCGCGGCAGACCGGCCGGGGGCCGCCGGTCCAGCGCTCGCCGGCCGCCGGGTCGGTGATGAACGCCGGGTCGGACAGGTCGAACTCACTGGCCGGCGCGTCCGCGAGGGTGGTCAGCGCCCGGGGGCAGGTATCGGTCATTCGGTCGGCCTCGCTTCTTGCTCGGATGTGATGTCAGGCCGCCGGGCCGACGAGCGCGGCGGCCTCGGTCAGCAGGCGGTCGGCGATCTCGTCGGCGTGCCGGTCCCGCCAGGCGTGCAGCGGCGTACCGGCCAGCCACCGGTTGCAGGCCCCGAGCGCCGGGCCGCAGGGCACCTGGTAGTCGGCGACGCGGCCGGCGGTGCCCTCGATCGCCCAGGTGCTCGCCTGCGTGCAGTACCAGCGGAAGACCAGCGCCATGCGCCGCTTGGGGTCCGCGGCCGCCTCGCCGCTGCGACCGAGGCGCGCGAAGACCTCGTCGAAGGAGGCGCCGAGGTAGTCGCGCTCCACCTTCGAGCGCACGGCGGCGGGCACCGCGTCCCAGGAGTCGTGGTTGCGCCACAGGTCGTGCAGCTTGCCGGCGCGGGCGTGGAAGAGGACGCCCTTGCGCAGGACGCGCGCCCGTCCGCCCAGTTCGAACAGCTCGCCGTAGGGGGCGAGGGCGGTGTCGTGCACGTCGGCTTCCTGCAGCAGGTCCTTGGCCGCGGCGCTCATCCCGCTCTCGGCCGTGCACAGGTTGACCGAGCCGGTCAGGACGAAGTCGGCGCCCAGCACGAAGCAGGCCGCGGCCGACTCGGGGGCGCCGATGCCGCCGCCGGCACCGATGCGCACGGCCTCGGCGACGCCCCCGAGCTCGGTGCGCAGCCGGCGCAGCGCCGGCAGCAGCGCCCACAGGGTGCCCAGGTCCGAGTGGTCGCCGCAGTCGCCGACCGCGCACACGTCGTCCGCCAGCGCGACGCGCTGCCCGGCCGCTGCCTCCTGCTCGGTCAGCAGCCCCTGGGACACCAGCTGCCGCACCAGGGCGGCGGGCGGGGGCGCCATGAAGAGCCGGGCGGCGTCCGGCCGGGTGACCTTGGCCAGGATCGTGCGGGGCACGTGCACGGTGCCGTCGGGGAGCACCCGGGCGCCGGTGAGGCGGTGGCGCACGAGGGCGGGGGTGACCTCCACGTGGGTGGCGGCCTCCACGCGCCGGACGTCGTGCCGGATCAGGACGTCCACCAGCTCGTCCTCGGCGCGCGGGTCGAAGGGGTCGTGCGTGACGCCGACCCCGAACGGCGCGCCGGTGCCGGCGCTCTCGCGGATCCGGCCGATGGCGGCGGCCACCTCGGCGGGGGCCAGGCCCGCGGCGCCGAAGTAGGACAGCAGGCCGGCCCGGGCCATCCGGGCGACCATGGCGACCGAGCTGATGCCGCGGCGCATGTTGCCGGCGGCGTACGCCAGGCGGACGCCGTGGTCCCGGCGGAAGGCCTCCGAGCCCAGCGACCCGGCGGTCGCACGGGGGCGGGCGGGCGGCTGCGCGGCGGCCGGGGGCTCCACCGGGGTCACGGCCGGGGCCGTCGGTGTCGCCGGTGTTGTCGGTGTCGCCGGTGTTGTCGCCGCAAGCGGGAGCGCCTCGGTGCGGATCCGGTCGACGAGTTTGGTCAGGACCTGGCCCGGGCCGAGCTCGCGCACCCGGAAGTCGCCGAGCCCCATCAGGTACCGGACGCTGTCGGTCCAGCGCACCGGGGAGGCGATCTGGCGGCGCAGGGTGGCGGCCACCTCGTCCGCCTCGTACGGCCGGGCGTGGACGTTGCTGATCACCGGGATCTTCGGGGCGGCGAAGTCGGTGGCGTCCAGCAGCCGCCCGAACTCCTCGGCGGCCGCGGCCATGTAGCGGCTGTGGAAGGGCGCGCTGACGTTCAGCGGCGCGCAGCGGGCGCCGGCCTCCTTCAGCAGGGGCAGGGCCCGGTTCACCGACTCCGCGGGGCCGGCGATCACCGTCTGGGTGGGGGCGTTGTAGTTGGCGATGTCGATGTCGTCGAGGCCGGCGTCGGTCAGGACCCGCTCGACGAGGGCGGCGTCGACGGCCGAGGCGGCGGCCATGGTGCCGCCGGTGACCTGTCCCATGAGCCGGCCGCGCTCGGCGACCAGGCGCAGGCCGGTCTCGAAGTCGAAGACGCCGGCGGCGAAGAGCGCGGCGAACTCGCCGAGGCTGTGGCCGAGGACGTAGTCCGGCAGCCGGCCGCCCTCGGCGAGGGTGGCCAGCCAGGTCAGGGACTCCACGACGTACAGCGCGGGCTGGGTGTAGCGGGTGTCGCGCAGTTTGCGGCCGGGGTCCTCGAGGCACAGCTCGCGCACGGAGTAGCCGAGCACGGCGTCGGCGCGGGCGACGAGGTCGGGGAAGCGGTCGAACACCTCCCGGCCCATGCCCTTGGCCTGGGCGCCCTGGCCGGGGAAGACGTGGACGTCGAGGGTCTTCCCGGCGGCGGCGGGACGGGCCTGCGTCGCCACGGGAGTGCTCACGGGGTTCACCTCGGTTCGGGGTGCGGGGGCGGCGAGGAGGGGGCGGGCGTCGAGCACGGCCCGGTAGAGCACCTCGTCGCGGGCGTACGGGGAGAGCAGCGGCAGCACCTTGGACCGGCTGCCGGGCGGCAGGGCGGCCCGCACCAGGTTGGCCATGGACCCGGAGGGGCCGAGGTCCAGGAAGAGCAGGTCGTCCCGCGCCAGCAGCGGGGCGAGGGCCTTGGTCAGGTCGAACGGTTCCCTGAGCACCTGCCACAGGTGGGCGGGGTCGGGTACGTGGACGGCCCGGCCGGTGGTGCCGGAGATGAGCGGGATCGTGGCGGGCCCGGTGGCCAGGTCCCCGATCAGGTCCTTGAACGCGCCTTCCACCGGGTCCATCAGGGGCGAGTGGAAGGGGAAGAGCACGGGCAGCCGCTGGCAGAGCGTGCCGGTGGCGACCAGGTGCCGTTCGATGCGGTCGAGCTCCTCGGCCTCGCCGGCCAGGACGAAGTTCTCCGGCGAGTTGACCGCGGCCACGTGGGCCCGGGCCAGGGCGGGGTCGCGCCGGGCCAGGCCGACGTCGGCGAGGACGGCGAGCATGCCCCCGCGGGGGCACTCGGCCTCGAACAGCTCGACCTGGCGCAGCAGGGAGCGCAGGCACGCGTGGGGGTCGACGACCCCGGCGACGGCCGCCGCGGCGACCTCGCCGAGGCTGGCGCCGAGCACGGCGCCGGGCTCGAACCCGTGTACCTCGAGCATGTGCGCCAGGGCATACTCGACCATGAAGATCGCCGGCTGGGTGACCGCGAAGCGCGTCATCGGGCGCTCGGGGCCGTGGCCGTCGCCGTGGATCGCCTCGATCACCGAGTCGCCGCGCACCTCACGGACGACGGCGTCGAGGGAGTCGAGGGTCTCGCGGAAGATGGGGTCGGCCTCGTAGAGCCACTTGCCCATCCCGTGGTACTGCGAGCCCTGGCCCGCGAACAGGAAGACGGGCGTGAGCATCAGGCGGCACGCAGGGCGGAGGCGAGGACCTTGTGCCCGGTGGGCAGCTGGGCCACGGACTCCACCGTGAAGCCGGCCTCCTCCAGGGCACGGCGCATGCCGGGCTCGTCCAGGCCGAGCGTGCCCTCGTCGCAGGCCACGGCCTGGAACATGGCCCGCCAGCCGTCGATGTCGTGCTCCACCAGCGGTTCCACCACGAGCAGCCGGGCGCCCTCGGCGCTGGTGGCCATGGCGGTGGCGACGGTGCGCAGGATGCGGACGCAGTTGTCGTACGTCCAGTCGTGCAGCACGTTCTTCAGCAGGTAGCGGTCGGCGCCGGCGGGCACCTCGGTGAAGAAGTCGCTGGGCGCGAAGGTGATGCGCTCCAGGACGCCCTCGTCCGTGACGCGGCCCAGTCCCTCGCGGCCGCGGGCGCAGACGCTGGCCCGGTCGGCCACGGTGCCGTGGATGCCGGGGTGGGCGGCGAGGATGCCCGGCAGCAGGCCGCCGCTGCCGCCGCCGACGTCGACGACGGTCTTGACGCCGCCGAAGTCGTGCTGTTCGACCAGGCAGTGGGCGACGGGCGTGGCGAGGTCGACCATGCCCTTGTCGAAGAGCTCGGCGGTCTCGGGGTTGTTCTCCAGGTAGGCGTACAGCGACTGCCCGAAGACCTCCTGGAAGCCGGACTTCCCGGTCTTGACGGTGTGCATCAGGCCGGCGAACGCGTCGTCGTAGAGTTCGGCGGCGAGGATGGCGAAGTGGCGCTGGGTGAAGGGGTGGTCGGCGCGCAGCGGCGCGTAGGCCTCGGTCAGCTTGAACTTCTCGCCGTCGCGCTCCAGCACGCCGGGCACGGTGAGCATCTGCAGCAGGCGGTGCAGGACCTCCGGGTCGCTGCCGGTGCGCTCGGCGAGTTCCTGCGACGACATCGAGCCGCCGTCGAGGATGTCCGCTATCTCCAGCCGGGCGGCGACCGCCAGTGCCCGGGCGAACCAGCCGCTGACGGCCAGCTTGAGGATTTCCATGGTGTGTCTGCCTTTCGGTCCCGTCACACGAGCCGGCGCAGCCGGTCGGCCAGCGCGGCGGGGGTCGGCGTCTCGAAGACGTCGGACAGCGCGAGCCGGACGCCGGTGATGCCCTTGATCCGCTGGGCGAGCGTGGCGGCCAGCAGCGAGTGTCCGCCGTTGGCGAAGAAGTGGGAGCCTGCGTCCAGGTCCGGCCGCTCCAGCAGTTCGCCGAAGAGGCCGACGAGGGTGGTGGTCAGGTCGTCGCCGGTGCCGGTGGCGCCGGAGCCGACGGCCGGGCCGCGCTGCCGGGCCGCCTGCTCGGCGAGGGCGAGGTAGTCGACCTTGTCGCTGCCGGTCCGGGGGAAGGCGTCCACCGCGAGGAACTGGTGGGGCACCACGGAGCGCGGCAGCTGCCGGTGCGCGTGGTCCCACAGCTCGTCGACGGCCTCGGGTCGCCCGGGCACCCGGACGAACGCGGCCAGGTAGCCGTCCCCGCCGGGGTCGCCGACCACCACCACGGCCGCGGCCTCGACGTCGGGGTGGTCGAGCAGGACCGCCTCGACCTCCGCGAGCTCGATGCGGTTGCCGCGCAGCTTGACCTGCCGGTCGACGCGGCCGAAGAGGTCGATGCGGCCGTCGGGCCGCCAGCAGGCGACGTCGCCGGAGCGGTGGAAGCGCCCGTACGCGGCGTGCTCGCCGAAACGTTCCTGCGTCAGCTCGGGCCGCTCGTGGTAGCCGGAGGCGACGCCGACGCCGGCGACGCACAGCTCGCCGCGCACTCCGACGGGCAGGGGCCTGCCGTGCGGGTCGGCAATGAAGATGCGCGTGTTGGCGACGGGCGAGCCGACGTCCACGCGGCCGCCGCGGTCGGCGCTCATGCGTCCGGCGGTCGCCCAGATCGTGCTCTCGGTGGGGCCGTAGACGTTCCACAGCTCGGCGCCGGCGGCCAGCAGCGTGTCGGCCAGTTCGGCGGGCAGGGGCTCGCCGCCGGTGAGGATGGTGCGGCCGGCCAGCACCTCGCCCGCCTCGCGGGCGACCAGCCGCCAGGTGGTCGGGGTCGCCTGCAGCAGGCCGATGTCGTGGGCGGTGACCGCGGCCGCCAGCAGGGCGCCGTCGGTGCGCGCCTCGTCCGGCAGGACGACGGTGTGCCCGCCGTGGAGCAGCGGCATCATCAGTTCGAGCGAGGAGGTGTCGAAGCTGTAGGTGCTGAGCCAGCCGGTGGGGCGCGCCGAGCCGGCCACACCGAACCGGTCGGCGTAGTCGACGATGTGGTTGACCAGGCTGTGGTGCCGGATGGGGATGCCCTTGGGCTTGCCGGTCGAGCCGGAGGTGTAGATCACGTAGGCGAGGTCGTCGGGCCCGGCCGCCGCCGCTGCGGCGGTGTCCACCGGCACCTCGGGCACGGCCTGCCAGTCGGCGGCCGGGACGCTCGTGCGTGCCCCGGGGGCCTCGATGCCCGGGCCGGTGATGACGACCTTGGCGCCGGCGTCGTCGAGCTGGTACGCCAGCCGCTCCGCGGGGTGGTTGGGGTCCAGGGGAAGGTAGGCGGCGCCCGCCAGCCAGGTGCCGAACACCGAGGCGGCCAGTGCCGCCCCGCGCGGCAGCAGCAGGGCGACGACGTCGCCGCGCTGCACACCGGCCGCGCTCAGCCGGGCGGCGGTGTCGGCGGCGGCGGACCACAGCGTGCCGTACGTCATCGTGGCCTCGCCGTCGCGGACGGCGGGGGCGGCGGGGTGCGCGGCGGCGCGGCGGGCGAATCCGGCCAGGACCGAGGGGCGCTCGATCGTGCGGTCGGTCGCGTTGGCCGCGTCGATGACGGCGTGGTCCTGCGGCGACCAGAAGGGCAGCGAGGCGACGGGGGCGTCCACCGCCTCCCCCACCGCGACCAGCAGGGCGTCGTAGCGGCGGACCATCAGCTCGACGTCGGAGCGCTCCAGCACGCCCGTGTAGAACACGGCGCGCACGGTGGCCGCCTCGCGGCTGGCGGAGACGAAGAACTCGAGGTCGAACTGGCTGTAGCCGTTCTCGACGACGACGAGTTCGGCGTCGTGGCCGGCGACGGGGAAGGTGCGCTGGTCCTCGGCGAAGGGCACGTAGTTGAAGACGTGCTTGAAGAGGGTGTTGCGCCAGGTGGAGCCGTCGCGCTCGACCATGTCGAGGACGTCGTCGGTGGGCACGTCCTTGTGCGCCATGGCCTCCATGAACGTCCGCCGGGTCAGGGCGGCCAGGTCGCGGAAGCTCGCGTCCCGGTCGAGCAGCAGGCGCAGGGTGACGAGGTTGCTGTGGTAGCCGACCGCCTCGACGGCCTCGCGGGGCCGGGTGTTGACCGGCGAGCCGACGGTCAGGTCGGGGCCGGCGCCGTGGGCGGCGAGCAGGACGGCGTAGGCGGCGAGCAGGACGACGGACTCGGGCGCCCGCAGCTCGCGCTGGAGGCGGCGCACGACCGCGTGGGCCTCGGGAGTCAGGGTGTGGGTGACCTCGTCGCCCTTGAGGGTGGTCACCGGCTGATCGCGCTGCTCGCACCACAGTTCGAGACCGGAGGAGCGGAAACCGGCCATCTTCTCGCGCCAGTACTGCCGGCTCTCGTCGGACGCCTCCGGCTCGTGCCAGGCGGGCACCTCGGCGGGCACCGGGTGCTCGCCGGCGAGCACCGCCTCGTACAGGGAGACGAAGGCGGCCTGCAGGATCGCGGTCGACTGGACGTCGGAGACGGCGTGGTGCAGGGCCAGGCACAGCACGTCCGCGTCGGGGCCGTGCAGCAGCAGCGCCCGCACGAGGGGGCTGCCGTCCGTGGTGAAGGGCCTGGCCACGAAGGCCGTCAGCAGGGCCCGTTCGCCTTCCTCGTCCTGCTGGTGCTCCGCCTCCTCCAGGGCGACGGCGAGCGTCGGCGCGACGGACCGGGCCAGGCCCGCCTCGTCGCGGTGGTAGACGGTGCGCAGCACCTCGAAGCGCTCGACCAGCAGCTGGACGGCCTTGGCGGTGGCGGCGGCGTCCAGGCGGCCGTGCACCCGGATCGCGAGCGAGAGGTTGTTCGCGCCGCTGTCCGGGACGAGCTCGTCGAGCAGCCAGAGGGTGCTCTCCTTGCGGGACGGGCGGACGTGGCCGGCCGGCAGGTCGGCCCTCACGCGCCGGCCTCCGGACGGCCGGCCAGCACGGCGGCGACCGCGTCGGCGACCGCGGGCGTGCGCAGCAGGTCGCGGTGCTCGACCTCGAAGCGCCGCTCATCGGCCACCTCGACGGGGGCGATGCCCGGCGTGGTGCGCATCCGGTTCAGGCCGCTGCGCTCGCTGGCGGAGGTGATCACCGTGGCCCGCTGCCAGCCGGGGCGCGGGTCGAGGCCGGCGGCGGTGGCGAGGTAGGACATGAACGAGCCGACCAGCGTCACCAGTTCCCCGGCGTAGTCCTCGTCCAGCCCGGCCCGGCGCAGGGCCGCGGTGCCGATGGGCCGGAAGGCCGCGTAGAGACCTGCCGCGAAGTCGACGGGCGCGATGCCGGGCTTCGCGGCGAGCTGCTCGGCGGTGCCGGACAGCTCGGCGATCTCCTCCGGCGTCAGGACGGTGGTCATGTTGCCGATGACGCGTCCGAACTGCAGGTGGACGGTCGGCACGTCGACGAGCTCGGGGTCGAAGACGACCACGAGGGGGGCGGTCCCCTGGCGCTCGGCGATCTTCTGCGCGAGGACGCCCGCGAACACCGAACCCGCGCAGTAGCCCAGCACCGCGCGGACCGTGCGCCCGCTGGCGGCCACCTCCGACAGCCAGGGCTCCAGGTACTCCTCGCCCAGGGCGTCGGTCTCGGGGTTGCGGACGGGGGCGACGGTCTGCCACAGGGCGCAGTCGAGGTGCAGCCCTGGCGCCAGTTCGGCGAACCCGCCCTCGTTCCGGCCCGTCACCGGGAAATCGGCGGCGAGCACAATGTCGGTGTCGGCTCCCGCGTCGAGCACGACATTCCAGACGGTGGGGCTGGGCATGGGAATTCCCCCGATATCGAAAAGCCAACGACTGAAACCAGCGACTGATAGGCCAATTCCTCGACCTTGTCCGGTCGGGCCAGGCTGGATCCTAGGGCGGCCGAATCCGACCTGTCTACAGCTGTCGATCAAGGTCGGAGGCCCGGTCAACGCCCCTGGTCAGTGCGGCGAGTTCGCGCCAGGCCGATAGATTTCAGTCACACCCGGGAGGAGTTTCGGACGCTCCGTCACCAAGTTTTGGTCGTTTTGCCCACCGGCCGGAACGGCGTCGTGCGCACCTTCCGGCACCCTTGAGAAACTCCCGAATGTCCGCTTTTGCGGTGTGACGGTCCGCATACGAAAAAACGCACGGCGCCGACCCGGCCCGGGAGCGCACCGGCACCACGGGGCCGCCCCGACTCACCGGCGGCGGACCGGCGGGAATTGTTGACCCGTCACCTAAGGTTGAGTGATCCATTCGGCAGTACGCCGTCGAGGCGCCTCGGGCAGGGGGACAGATCGTGGCAGCGGATCGTGGGGCCGCACCGGAGGCCGGCGCGGCGGAGGCGGCCGTCCAGGAGCAACGGCTCCGGCGGGACCTCGGGTTCTGGGCGCTCACGGCGATCGGGTTCTCCAACATCGTGGGATCCGGCTGGCTGTTCGCCGCGATGTACGCGGCCCGCACGGCCGGCCCGGCGTCCCTGCTGACCTGGGTGGGCGCCGGCGTGCTGTGCGGCCTGGTCGCCCTGGTGATGATCGAGCTCGGTGCCTCCCGGCCCGAGGGCGGCGGCACCGTGCGCTGGCCGCTGTACGCCTCGGGCCGCCTGGTCGGCACGCTGGTGGGCTGGTCGGTCCTGCTGTCGGTGGGCGGCACCGCGGCCGAGATCAGCGCGATCATGCAGTACGCCGACCACTACCTGCCGGACCTCTACCACGGCCACGTGCTCACGCCGCTGGGCCTCGCCCTGGCCGTGGGCCTCAGCCTCCTGCTGACCGTCCTGAACTGGTTCGCGGTGCGCACGTTCGCCCGGCTGAACAACCTGGTCTCGGTCTTCAAAATAGCCGTCCCGGTGATCACGGTCGTCGCCCTGTTCGCCTCCGGCTGGCACTCCGGCCGCCTGACCGACCACGGGGGATTCGCCCCGTACGGCTACGCCGCCTGCCTCTCGGCCCTCGCCGGCGGCGGCATCGTCTACTCGGTCAACGGCTTCCAGGCGGCCCTCGACTTCTCGGGCGAGACCCGCAACCCCCGCCGCACCATTCCGGCCTCCGTGCTCACGGGCATCGGCCTGGCGCTGGTGATGTACCTGGCGCTGCAGTTCGCCTTCCTCTTCACCGTGCCCGACGGTCTGCTCGGCCACGGCTGGAAGGGCGTCGACTTCGAGTCGCCCTTCGGCCAGCTGGCCCTGATCCTCAACCTGCACTGGCTCTCCAGCCTGCTCTACGCAGACGCGGTGCTCTCCCCCGGCGGTTCGGCGTACGTCGGCGTGGCGCTCAACGCCCGCCACACCTACGCGCTGGCCAAGAACCGCACGCTGCCCCGCGCCCTCATGCAGGTGGACCCCCGTTCGGGCATCCCGCACCGGGCGCTGGCGCTGAACTTCGCCGTGATCGTGGTCTTCCTGCTGCCGTTCGGGGGGTGGCAGCGCATCGTCAGCATCATGGGCGACATGTATCTGCTGATCTACGCGGCCTCGGCGGTGGCGGTCGCCGTCTTCCGCGCCGACCCGGGCACCCGCATGGCCGGCTGGGTGCCGGGCCTGCGCTGGATCGCCCCGCTGAGCTTCGTGGTGTCGAGCGAGTTCGTGTACTGGTCGGGCTGGCACGACCTGCGCCTCGCGCTGCCCGTCGTCCTGGCCGGCCTGGTGCTGTACGCCGGGATGCGGCGCTCCGCCGACGACGGGCCGCTGGCCGGCGAACTGCGCGACGGCGCCTGGCTGCTGTGCTACCTGTCGGGGCTGACGCTGCTGTCCTGGCTGGGCACGTTCAAGGGCTCGGGCCGGCTGCCCGCCCCCTACGACTCCCTGACCGTCGCCCTGTTCGCCCTGGCCGTCTTCTTCTGGGCGGTCCGCTCGGGAGTGCGCCACCGGGCGACGGCCCCGCGGGAGGCCGCCCGCTGACCCGTCAACCCTTCAGCCCTTCAGCCCTTCAGCCCGTAGAAGTGCACCGGCGAGTTCGGCCGGAAACCGATACGGGGGTACACCGGTGCCCCCGCCGCGGTGGCGTGCAGGGTGGCCCGGGTCAGGCCGGTGGCCCGCGCCCCTTCGTACAGGGCCTTGCGCGTCACCGCCTCCCCGTACCCCCGGCGCTCCCACTCCGGGGCCGTGGCGACGAGCACGACGAACAGGCGGCCCTCGGCCTCCACGGTGCCGGCGCACGTCACCGGCACACCGTCGCGCAGGCCCAGGTAGGCGTGCACGTCGTTCTTCCACAGCGTGGACCCGAGGAGCCCGTCGCGGCCGTCCTCCAGCGGGAACCCGTAGGCGCGGGAGTTGAGGTCCGCGTACGCCCGCAGGTGCTCGTCGGTGCTCACGCGGACGAACGTCAGCTCGGGGTGGGACGGCTCGGGGAGGGGGAGGATGTCCCCGGCCATGCCGGTGCCGGGGAAGGCGTACTCCAGGCCCGCCCGCTCGGCGGCCGCCCGCACCCCGGCACGCGCCTGTTCGCCGAGGAGGTCCTCGAAGAGCCACACGAACCCGGGGTGCTCCTTCGCGCGCATGATCTCCGCCGCCAGTCCCAGGCGCTGCTCGACGAGCGCCGGCTGCGCATCGACCTCGGTGAGCGTGATGCAGTTCCAGAAGGCGAACCGGCAGTCGGCCCAGCGGACGGCGAGGCCCGGCAGGTCCCGCACGTCGGCACCGGCATCGCGGTCGAGCACCATCGCCCGCCACACGACGGCGAGTTGCTCCATCGATTCGATCGACTCGCTGCGGTCCGCCACGGGAACCTCCTGAGGGGTGGAGTGCCAGGAGGGCCCATTCAAGCCCCGGCCCCCGCCCGGCCGCTACGTCCCGGGCCAGGGACCGGCCAGGCGGGCCGCGCACTCCAGCATCAGGGCGTGCACGAAGGCCTGCGGCAGATTGCCGCGCAACTGCCGCTGGGCGACGTCGTACTCCTCCGAGTACAGCCCGGGCGGCCCGCAGGCGGCACGGTTGCGCTCGAACCAGCGGAACGCGGCCACCTCCCGCCCCTGCTGGTGCTCGGCCAGCGCGGTGACGAACCCGCACAGCAGGAAGGCGCCCTCGCTCCTCTCCAGGGGCTGGTCGCCGTGCCGGAAACGGTAGGCGAAGTGGTCCTCGGTGAGCTCCTCGACGTACGCGCGCAGCGTGGCCTGCGTCCGGGGGTCGTCGGCGGGGACGGCGCCGCGCAGCGGAGGCAGCAGCAGGGCGCCGTCCAGGCCGGGGTCCTCGGGGGAACGCTGCCAGCGCCCGGACGGGTGCAGGCAGCGGGCGGCGGCGTCCGCGACCAGGCGGTCGGCCAGCGCGCTCCACTCGGCCGTACGCCCGCCGGGCGCGCCGGCGGCCGCGACGCACCGCAGGCCGGCGGCGCACGCCAGCCGGCTGTGCGCCCACAGCCGCGGACGCAGTTCCCACACGCCGGAGTCCGGCTCGTCGCGGCGGCGGGCGATGGTCTGCGCGGCGACGACCGCCGCCCGCCAGCCGTCGGCGTCCAGCCGGTCGTGGCGCGCCGCGGTGCCCAGCAGGAGCAGGGCCTCGCCGAACGCGTCGAGCTGGAACTGCCCGCTGACCTTGTTGCCGACCCGGTCGAACCCTCCGGGGTAGCCCGACAGGTCCAGTTCGCGCTCGTCGGGGATCGTGCGCCCGTCGACGGTGTAGGCGGGGGCCATGCGGGGCCCGTCCTCGTGCAGGCGGGCCGCGACGAACCGTACGGCGTCGTCCAGCAGCACCGTGTCCCCGGCGGCGGCGGCCGCCTGGGCCGCGTAGCACTGGTCGCGGATCCACACGTAGCGGTAGTCGTAGTTGCGGCCCTCCTCCGCACGCTCCGGCAGGCTCGTCGTCGCGGAGGCGACCATGCCGCCCGAGGCCGCCGTCAGCCCGCGCAGGACCGTGTACGCCCGGCGGGCGTCGGTCCGGGCGACCGTGCCGCCGAGCTGCGGCACCGCCGCGTGCCACGCCTCCTCGGTGGCCCGCCACATGGCGCCGGGGTCGGGGGGCCGCCCGGTCAGGGACCGGTCACTGATCTCCAGGACCAGGTCGTGGAAGTCGCCCGCCCCGACCGTCAGCTCCATCCCCACCCGGCGCCCCCGGGGATCCACCGGCCGCGGCACGGCAGCGCATCCCGACCAGCGCACCGCGAGGGGCCCGGCCCGCCCGGACCACACCCCGTCGGCCTCGCGGGAGAACCCCCGCAACGGATACCGGCCGAAGCCCGCGCACGGTTCGAGGACCACGGACATCCGCGCGGCGTTGTGCACGGCCACGATGCGCCGCAGCAGCACGGCGCGGTGCGGGTCACCGGGGAAGGCGAGGGCCTCGCGGCACTCGACGATGCCGTCGTCGGTGACCCAGCGGCTGCGCCAGATGAGCGTCCCGTCCTCGTAGTACCCGCCCCACACGCACCGCTGCACGGGCGTGACCACGTACACGCCCGTACCGCCGACCAGGGTCGAGAAGACCGCGTCCGAGTCCCACCGGGGGGCGCACATCCACGCGTACTCCCCCCGGGGCCCGACGAGGACCCCCCGCTCACCGTCGGCCAGCAGCGCGTACTGCCGCAACGGGTGAGGCGCGAGAGTGCCTCCGCCGAGCTCGGGATCGGACGAGGTCCTGGTCATCGTCACTCTTCAGCCGACGTGCCGTCCGGGCGCGGGGCGCCGCGGGAGGATGCCGGTGAGATCACTAACCACCGGCCCCACCCCGCAAACCGCCCCTGCGGCGTCCAGGGCGTGTCCGGCGGATCATGCAGCGCCCCGTCAGGGGCGCTGGGAACTGCGCGACAAGCCACAGAGCGCCCGCAGACGGGGTGGTGCGTCGGCTGCGGGCCGTCGCTGGCCGATCGCGCCCACGCGGCCCCACCCCGCAAACCGCCCCTGCGGGGCCTACGCCTTGCGGAGCCGGTCGATGATGCCGTTGATGTCGTCGCGGAAGAACTGGGTGCGGAAGTAGTGGCCGCCCGTGTCCTCGTGGGCCTCGTACGGGATGCCCGCGCGGTCCAGCAGGCCGCGGAACTCGCGCTGGCCGGCCAGGACCTGGGTCTCGTTGGCCCGGTCGAACAGGTTGACCGGGTCGGGGCTGGTGCCCGCGACCATGAAGATGCGCTTGTTGCGGTAGCTCTCGATGCGCTCGACCGGGTTGTCGGCGGTGACCCGGGCCTGGTCCCAGAACGGCACGCCGTACACCGTGCCGCCGCCGAGGTCCAGGGCGGAGGTGACGTTCGCCCAGTGCACGACGAGGCCGCCGTCGCGGCGCAGGCTGGCCGGGCCGGAGTAGGAGCTCACCGAGGCGAAGTGGCCGTAGTACTTGGCCGTGTACTTCAGCGCGCCGAAGCCGCCCATCGAGAAGCCGCCGATGGCCCGGCCGTCGTACTCGGCGTACGTGCGGAAGTTCGCGTCGATCCAGGGGATCAGCTGGTTGATGTGGAAGTTCTCCCAGTTGCGCGGGCCGACGTTGGAGTGGACCGGGTTGGAGTACCAGCCGGTGCGCCCGCCGTCGGGCATCACGACGATGATCGGCTTGCCGGCGGTCAGCTCACGGATCCCGGCGCGGTCGAACTCGATGAAGTCGCCCCCGCCGCCGTGCAGCATGTACAGGACGGGGTAGGTGCGGCCGCTGGTGTGGTAGTCGTCGGGCAGCAGCACGTTGACGGCCGGCTTCCAGCCGATCTCGGCGGTCTGGAAGCGGTAGTACCACATGCGGGGGTCGCCCTCGCCGCGCTCGACGACGCGCAGCCCGAAGCCGTCGCCGACGGCGTGGGCCGCCGACGCGCCCGCGAGGACGCCTCCGCCGGCCACCGCCACCGCCGCGGACAGGCCCCCGACGGCCTTGAGGATGCCGCGGCGCGTGGGTCGGTACTCGCTCAAGATGACCTCCTGATGGTGAACAAACTCCGTTGCCGGTGGCCCGGGTCCCGGGTGGAAACAGGCCCGCACCGTAATCGCGGGCGGCCGCGGGACGGCATCCGGAACGATCCGGAGTGACCGCCCGCGGGGGCTGCCGGTAGAAAGGCCCCCGGGGCGGTACGCCGGAGACCGCCTCAGCGCGACGGCGTGGAGCCGGGGCGCGGGCAGGCCGGGACGGCGGGGTGGTCCTTCGTGCGCACCGCGGGCAGCCAGGCGGTGGCCGGGCGGGATCCGGCGGGCAGGCGGATGCGGAACCACTCGGCGGACCACGTGCCGCCTTCGTCGACGATGGGCACGCCCTGGGCCAGCCGGCAGTCGACGGCGAGGACGTCGCCGTGCCACACGCGGGTCGGTACGACGTTGTCGGTGGTGTAGTTCCGGTGGGGGTCGATCGCCAGTCCGAGGCTGCAGTCGGGGACGCGGTCGGTGCGCTCCCGGCAGCCGCGCTCCTCGTTGAACACCCGGATCCGGTCCGCGCCCGGCGTTTCGGGACCGGCTCCGCGCTCGGCGTACGCCCAGCTCGCCACGGCCACGGCGCACACCGAGGCGGCCACGGCCGCGATCCGCACGCCCTTGCGCCGGGGCCGGGACGGCGGCGGGCCGGCGGGGTGCGATCCGGGCTGCGGTCCCGGCTGCTGTCCGGGCTGGGGTCGTCCCTCCTCGGCCGGCCGGCGGCCGATGCGCGCCAGCAGGTTCTCGGCGGTGTGCGGGGCGCGCGCGGCGTGGGTCGGGGCCAGGCAGTCGCTGATCAGCGCGCGCCAGAAGGGCGGGACCGCGGTGTCGATGCGCAGCGGGGTGCGTCCTTCGGCGTACTCCTGCACCGCCGCGGCGCGCGAGACCGGCGTGGCGCCGGGGAACGGCGTCGCACCGGAGGCGAACACCTGGTGGATCAGGATGCCCAGGGCCCAGATGTCGGCGCTGGGCCGCACCCGGACGCCGTGCTCGCCCAGCGGGGCCTTCCAGCGTTCGGGCGGGAGGTAGTCGAAGGTGCCCATCGGGGGTGCGTAGCCGTGGGTTCCTTGAGTGGCCGTCAGCTCGGTGGCGAGCCCGAAGTCCGAGAGCCTGACCGAACCGTCGGCCATCAGCAGGACGTTGTCCGGTTTGAGGTCGCCGTGCACCCAGCCGCTGCGGTGCAGGTGGGCCAGGCCCTCGCAGATCTCGGTGACGAGCCGGGCGCCCTCGGACGGGCCGATGCCGGCGGCGAGCCGGTCGCGCAGGCTGCCGGCCGCGCGCTCCATGACCAGGACGATCGCGCCGTCCAGGTGAGCGTCGCCGGGCCGGTCGAGCGTGAAGGAGTCCAGGAAGCGGACGAGCCGCGGGTGGCGGGCGCGGGCGGCGAGCTCGACCTCGCGCCGGGCGGCCTCCGCGACGGCGCGGGCCTGGCGCGGTGCCAGTCCCTCGGTGGACAGGATCTTGAGCGCGACGTCCGCGACGTCCGCCTGTTCGCCGGAGGTCTGCGCGCTCCCGCCGGCCGGGCGCCCGGCGTGGACCGTCGCCCAGCCGCCCGTCCCGATCGGTGCGCCGACCTCCCAGTCGCCCAGGCGGCAGCCGGCTGTGAGCCCTCCCACGGCCGTCACCGTCCGCCGGCCGTCGTCCCTCATCCGGCCGTCCCCCGCGCCGTTCTGCCGGCACCCGGCCGGGGTGGCAGCAGGGCCAGGTGTTCCTCGCGTACGAGGCCGAAGCGCAGGGCGACCCCGACGATCGCCTCCCTCTTGCCGTTGCGGCGGGCTCCCCGGCCGGAGTCGCCGCCGGCCGGCGGGCCGACGCGGATCTTCTCCTCGGCCAGGTAGTCGATGTGCGAGCTGACGGCCCGGGCCGTCAGCCGGTCGCAGGCGGCGTGTCCGCGCAGCCGCTCGACGATCTGCGGGGTCGTCGGCACCGCGACGGGCGACTCGTCGCGCAGGCGCGGTTCGCACAGGGCGACGAGGACGAGGAAGTACGTGGCGGTCTCGTCCAGCGAGTACGCGGTGAGCGTGCGCGTCCCCCACGGGCCGCCCGCGGCGTCGGGGTCGAGGTAGACGTGGTCGGGCGCGAAGACCTGGAAGGCGACCGCGTTCTCGCGGGTGGGCAGCACGACCCGGGAGAACTCGAAGGGGATGGGCGCCCCGGCCCGGCGCGGCGGCACCCTCAGGTACTCCCCCGCCCCTTCCGGGTTCTCCACCAGGTAGCTCTGGGTCGTGCTGAAGTTGCTGAGCTGCCAGTGGTCGTCGGTCACCCGGATCTCGCCCGCGAGGCGGGAGATCGCCTCGTCGACGAGGCGCAGCTCGACGGGCACGGTCGCCGATCCCCGCCCGAACCGCGCCACCTCCCCCGGTCCGAGCCGCAGCGTCACCCCGTCCCCGCCGCGGCCGGCCTCCGTGGGATCACCGCTCCCCCGTGGCAGATGAACCACAATCCCGCTCACTGACCTCTCCCCACCCCCCGTCAGCCGTACTTACGCAGACCGAACACTACCCAAAACGTCACGAGAAGTGCTGGGCTTGTGCTCGGCCTGTGCGCTGACCGCACGCAGGGCGAACAGCAAGGGGATCCGCGGTTCCTCGTCCGGCAGGCGCCACCAGAGCCCGCCGGCCGGGACCATGGCCTCGAAGCGCTTCCACGGGAGCAGCTCCGTCTCCCGCAGCAGCTCGATGCGCAGGCCGGCGCCGACGAGCGCGGTGACGACGTCGCCCAGTCCGTGCCGCCACTCGAAGCAGGTGGTCGCGCCTTCCAGGGGCGGCCCGTCCGTGTACGTGTGCGGCGCGTCCTTCCTGATCGCGCCGCGGCCGGCCAGGTAGTCGGCCGTGAGTTCGAGCGTCTGCCGCCGGGGGTCCGGGGCCGGGCCCAGGGCGTTCAGGAGCGGGTGGAATTCGACCAGGTACAGCATGCCGCCGGGACGCAGGAGCGCGCGGACGACATCCGCCCATGCCCGCAGGTCCGGCAGGTAGCACAGGGCACCCTTGCCGGTGTAGATCACGTCGAATCGCCGTCCGCGCAGGGCGTCGACGGCGTCGTGGACGTCGGCCTGCACGAACTCGACGTCCACCCCGGCCTCGCGCGCGATGCGCCGGGCCTGCGCCACCGACTCCCCGGAGAAGTCCAGACCCACGGTGCGCGCCGCGCCGCGCCGGGCGAACGCGTGCGTGTCGGTGCCCAGGTGACACTGCAGGTGCAGCACGTCGCGGCCGCGGAGGTCGCCGAGGTCCTCCCATTCGAAGGGCGCGAACCAGTCCTCGGCGGACCGGGAGCCGTCCAGCCCGTAGAAGGCGCTCGCCGCGTGCACGGGGGCACGGGCGTCCCAGTTCTCCTGATTCGTACGGAGCATCCGGCGGGTGCTGGGGCGTTCCTGATCCGGGCGCTGGTGATCCGGGCACTGCTGATCCGGGTGATGCTGATCCGGGCTTTCCTGATCCGTCGTCACCCGGCCGATCCTTCCCACCCGGCGGCCGTCCCGCCAGTACCGGGTCGGTCTCAGAAGGCCGGGGCGCTCGTCCGGACGGGTGCGACCGAGCGGTCGCCGAAGGCGGTCCACGGGCTCCAGCCGCCACCGGGCGCCGCCTGGACGCGGGTGAGCATCCGGCCCTCCGGGGTGACGGCGAGGACGTGGATCCGTCCGGTGGCGTCGATCACCGCCGTGGGCGTGGCGGCGAGCCGGACGCCGGACGCGCCGAAGTCGCCACCGGTGTCCCAGGCCCCGCCGGGCGCGACCTGCCGGAGGTGGGTGAGCGGCGCCCCGCCGGGCGGCAGGGCGAAGGCGTCCAGCCTGCCGTCGGCGTCGGGGACGAGCGCCGGGGCCGCGTCCGTCCAGCCGGACAGCGGCCGCCAGTCGTCCCAGCCGCCGCTGGGCACCGACTGGCGCCGGTGGAAGGTCGCCAGGCCGGACGGGGCCGTGGCGAGGACGGTGAGCCGGCCGCTGCCGTCACGTGCCACGCGCGGCGCGGTGCCGGCCGCGGTACCGAAGGGACTCCACTGCCCCCAGCCGCCGTTCGGCGCCTCCTGCCACCGGTGGAAGATGCCCGCGCCACCGGGCGCGAGGGCGAAGACCTCCAGCCGGCCGTCGGCGTTGGCGGCGACGACGGGCGGTGCACCCACGGGCCCGCCGAAGCCCGCCTCCCACTCCTCCCACGCTGGCGATCCGGGCGCCTGCTGCCGTCGCCGGGCGAGGGATGCGCCGCCCGGGGCCGGGGCGAAGACCTCCAGCCGGCCGTCGGCGTTGCGGGCGACGGCCGGGGCGGCGCCCGCCGGGCCGCCGAACCGCTCCCAGTCGGCCCAGCCGCCGTCCGGACGCTGCACCCGGTGGTCCAGCGCGGCACCGCCCGGGGCGAGGGAGAACACCTCCAGCCGGCCGTCGGCGTTGCGGCCGAGGGCGGGGACCGCTCCGGCCGGCCCGCCGAACGCCTCCCACGGCGACCAGGTGTCGGACTGCGGGTCGAGCTGGACGCGCCGCAGCATCGAACGGTCGCCCGCGTCCAGGGCGAACACGTTCAGCCGGCCGTCGACGTCCAGTGCGGCGGCCGGGTTGTCCGGGCTCTGCCAGGGCGGTGGGACGTCCCGCCACTCCAGCGGGGCCACGTACAGCCCCTGGTGGAACCAGCCCGCGGCCGTCGCGTACCACTGCCCTCCGGCGGTGACCACCTCGACGGCGTGCCCCGGCACATGGCCCGCGTAGCCGTCCAGGACGAAGTGGAAAGGGTCCCGGGAGGCGAGCACGTCGGTGCCGTCGTAGCCGTTGCGCGGCCCGATGAACAGGTAGTACCAGCCGTCCCGTTCGACGACGAAGGGCGACTCGGTGACCGACACCGTCGCGGCGGTGCTCGCGTCGGTGAAGGCGACGCCCGGCTCGCTCCAGTGGACCAGGTCGTCGGAGCGCCGGAAGGCGACCACGTGCCGGCCGTCCTGGGAGAGCTCGGTGTAGTACATGACCCAGCGGCCGCCGATCCGCACCACCATCGGGTCGCGTGCCGCGCGCCCCCGGAAGAGCGGGCCGCTCGGCACGCGGGTCCAGGTGAACAGGTCGGTCGAGGTGGCGAGGTTGATCGCGGCCCCGTTGCGGCCCCCCGCCGCGTAGAACATCCAGTACGTGCCGCCCGCCTCGACGACGTGCGGCGCCCAGAGGTGTTCCTCCCCGAAGTAGGCCCGGTCGACGGTCAGCGCGTCGGCGTGCGGGGTCCACGGGCCGGTGGGGTGCGGCGCGGAGGCGTGGGCGAAGGAGATCTCGGCCGCGCTGTCGGGGGACTGGCCGGCAGGCGCCGCCGCGCCGACGATGCCGAACAGGTGCCAGCGGCCCGCCGCCTCGATCAGCGTGTGGTCGTTGAGGTAGCGCCGCTCACCGGCGGTGGAGGGGTCGTGGACGTGGGTGAAGGGCCCCGCGCCGACCCACCGGTGGGGCGGGGGCGGCGCGGCGGCGGCGGACACGGTGCCGCCGGTGCTCAGCAGGGCCGGCGCGAGCGCCGCGGCGGAGGCCTGGAGCAGGCGGCGTCTGCTGATCGGATGCACGGTTCCTCCGGGTGGGGTGCGGCGGCCGGCCGGGCCTCGTCGCCCGGCCGGCCGCGGGGGCGGGTCAGGGGATGGGCGGACCGGAGGTGCTGTTGACCCAGGCCCACTCGGACCAGGTGCTGAAACCGGTCTGCCACTTGTGGTGGACCCCGTCCCGGCTGGTGCCGAAGACCTCGATCCGGCCGTCGGCGTTCGTCGCGGCAGCGATGTCGGTGCCGCCGGTGCCGAAGGCGTCCCAGTCGACGTACGCGGCGTTGACACCCTTCTGCCAAATGTGCTGGGCGGTATCACCGTTGATGGCGAAGACCTCCACGCGCCCGTCCGGGCTGCGGTCGCTGGAGAGCCGGGCATTCGCCGGACCGCGCGTCGGCTCCCAGCCGGACCAGCTCGTCGGACTCGTCTGGTACCGGTGGAAGACGCCCACCGGGCCGGAGGCGAAGACCTCCAGGCGACCGTCCGCATTGTGGTCGACGGTCACGTCGTGACCGCCACCCCCGAAGTCCTCCCACGGCGACCAGCCACCATTGACAGCGGTCTGGTACTGGTGCTGGAAGACGCTCCCGTTGAGCGCGAACACCTCAAGACGCCCGTCGGACGACTTCTCCATCTTCACCCGGCTGCCGGCGGGGCCACCGCCCGACGGCTCCCAGTTCGACCAGCCGCTGTTCGGAGCGTTCTGGTACCGGTGGAAGACCCCGGTCGGGCCCGAGGCGAAGACCTCGATCCGGCCGTCGGCATTGACGCCCGCGGTGATGCTGCTGCCGCCGGTGCCGAAGTCCTCCCAGCCCGACCAGGCACCGGACGGAGCAAGCTGATAGCGGTGTTTGGCCACGTCGCCGTTGATCGCAAACGCCTCCAGACGGCCATCGGCGTTCGGCGCGATGGCCAGCTGCGCGTTGCCGGGGCCGCCCAGCTTCTCCCACTCCGACCAACCACCGTTGACCTGCGACTGCCAGGCGTGATGCACACCGTCGGCCCCGGCCGCGAACACCTCCAGACGACCATCGGCCGAACGCGCCGAGACCACCCGCCCCGACTCCACCGGATACACCAACGGCGCCGGCCCGGTGCCGGGACTTCCCAGGCGCGCCACCGCGGCGCGTGCCTCGCCCATGTGCCGCAGGTGATGTCCCATCACGTACGTGGACCAGGGCTCCCAGTTCCGCCCCTCGTTGGATATGCGGTAGGCCGCGTTCGCATTGCACTGGGGATCGTAGGCGCAGGCGTCGTCGACTTCTTTGTGCCAGTAGTTGTTGATCTGCCACAGGCCGCGGTCGGTCGACGGCGGGGTGTTGTTCGTCGTGTTGGACGCGGACGGGTTGCAGCTGGACTCGGCCAGTGCGACGGCGACGGCGAGTTCCAGGGCCTGGCCGCGCCAGCCGGCGTTGTAGCCGACCTGGGCGCACAGGTCGCTCGGGTCGGCCTGCGCCGGTGAGGCACCGCCGATCAGGCCCGCCGCCACGAGCAGCGAAGCGAGCACCGAGGGAACGATGCGTCGGAAACCGCGTCTCCGGACGTGCTGCATTCTTGTCACCTGCTGCCCCTTCGGGTGGTCGGTCACGGGACGGAAGGACCGGAGGTGCTGTTGACCCAGGTCCATTCGGACCAGGTGCTGAAACCGGTCTGCCACTTGTGGTGGACTCCCTCCCGGCTGGTGCCGAAGACCTCGATCCGGCCGTCGGCGTTCGTCGCGGCGGTGACGTCGGTGCCGCCGGTGCCGAAGGTGTCCCAGTCGCTGTAGGAGGCGTTCAGCCCCTGCTGCCAGATGTGCATGGCGACGTCACCGTTGATGGCGAAGACCTCGACGCGCCCGTCGGCGGTACGGTCGCTGGTGAGCCGGGAGTTGGCGGGGCCGCGCACCGGCTCCCACCCCGACCAGCTGCTGGGGCCGGTCTGATAGCGGTGGAAGACGCCCACCGGGCCGGAGGCGAAGACCTCCAGGCGACCGTCCGCATTGTGGTCGACGGTCACGTCATGGCCACCGCCACCGAAGTCCTCCCACTGCGACCAGCCACCATTGACCGAAGTCTGGTACTGGTGCTGGAAGACGCTCCCGTTGAGCGCGAACACCTCAAGACGCCCGTCGGACGACTTCTCCATCTTCACCCGGCTCCCGCCCGGACCACCGCCCGACGGCTCCCAGTTCGACCAGCCACCGTTGGGCGCCGTCTGGTACCGGTGAAAGACGCCGGTCGGGCCCGAGGCGAACACCTCGATCCGGCCGTCGGCATTGACGCCCGCGGTGATGCTGCTGCCGCCGGTGCCGAAGTCCTCCCAGCCCGACCAGGCGCCCGACGGAGCAAGCTGATAGCGGTGCTGGGCCACGTCACCGTTGATCGCAAACGCCTCCAGACGGCCATCGGCGTTCGGCGCGATGGCCAGCTGCGCGTTCCTGGGACCGCCCAGCTTCTCCCACTCCGACCAACCACCGTTCACCTGCGACTGCCAGGCATGATGCACACCGTCGGCCCCGGCCGCGAACACCTCCAGACGACCATCGGCCGACCGCGCCGAGACCACCCGCCCCGACTCCACCGGATACACCAACGGCGCCGGCCCGGGCCGCCGGCCCGGCGTGCACGGTACGGTCACGCCGCGGTCCGCGAGGTAGGGAATCGGGTCGATGCCGTGACTCATGCTGGTGTCACGCCGCACCCGCAGATGGAGGTGGGGGCCGCTGGCCTCGCCCTCGGCCCCCATGAGCGCGATGCGTTGGCCTGCCGTCACCCGCTCCCCGACGGCGACGTCCCTTTGGTACATGTGCCCGTACTCGGTCACCGTTCCGTCGGGGTGCAGGATGCGGATCCACTGGCCGTAGCCCTGGGCGGGGCCGGAGTTGATGACCTCCCCGTCGCCCACGGCGTAGATCGGAGTACCGAGGGCGTTGGCGATGTCGATGCCGTCGTGATCGCGGGCTCCGCCGTAGGCGTCGGAGATGAAGCCGGACGTCGGGCACGACGCGGCGAAGCCGGCGAACCGCGGTGCGGCGGAGGCCGGTGAGGTGGTCACCAGCGACGGCAGAACGGCGAACGTCGCCGCGAGAACGAGGCGCAGCGCGCCTGTGCGAAGACCGTGGAGCACGTGGCGTTCCTCCCCCCTCGGGGGCACATCGGGTCGGACGGGTGGGCCAGCGGCACGGTAGCCACGGCCGGCCGGCGACGACATCCGGAACGCTACGGACTGACAACACCCCGGGGCCCGGGATAACGCCGGTGATCGGCGTGGCGGCCGGCAGCAAGGGCGGGCCGAGCCGGCCGGAGCACTGCGGTCACCCGCCGGACCTTGCTCACGACCGGCCGCGCCGGTACCGCGTTGCGGTGCCGTACGGCGCGGCCCGGCAGCGGCCGGCCGGTGGGTCAGTCGTTCAGGACGGTGTTGCCGGTGACCGTGTCGCCGGCTCCGTCGATGGTCACCGCGTGCCGGACGCCGTCGGCGCCCTGGACCACGACCCGCCAGCCCCGGCCGCCGCCCTGCTCGGCGACCGGCCGCAGCGACTCCACCTTGCCGCCGGGCACCGCCGACGAGGCCTTGGCCATCGCGTCGGCCGCGCTGGTCGACGGCAGCGGTGCCGGCGCCGCGTGGCCGGCCCGCCCGTCGCCCCGGCGGCCCTCGTGTCCGCCCCGGCCCTCGCGTCCGTCCCGGTCGTCCTGCCATCCCCGGTCGTCCGCGGCCGTCCTGCGGTCGTGACCGTGGCCGTGGCCCTCCTCGCCCTCGTGGTGATGGTGGGCCACCGCTGCTGCCGCGCCGCCGCCGATCACCAGCACGGCCGCCCCCGCCGCGACCCAGCGCGCCGACCGGCCGCGCACCCACCGGCCGGCACGGCCCGCGCCCGTACGCGTCCTGCCCGTGCCCGCGGCCTTCGGCTCTTCCTGCGGCACCGTTCCACCCGTTCCTATGGGCTCGCTCATGGCACACCCCGATCCTCAGCAGGCCCGGGCCGTCCCCGGGCGACAGCGGCAGGATGGAGGTGCGTTGCTGAAGATCGGCTGAAGACCTGAAGACCCCTTCAGCTGTCCGCCGCGGCGACCTGCGACCCTGTTGGGCATGCGCGTACTGGTGGTGGAGGACGAACGCCGGCTGGCCCTGGCGCTGCGGCACGGTCTGACCGCCGAGGGATTCACGGTCGACGTCGCCCACGACGGCCTCTCCGGCCTGGCCCGGGCCATGGAGCACGCCTACGACGTGGTCGTGCTCGACGTCATGCTGCCCGGTCTCAACGGCTACCGGGTGTGCTCACGCCTGCGGGCCTGCGGCAGCGACGTCGGCATCCTCATGCTCACCGCCAAGGACGGCGAATGGGACGAGGCCGAGGCGCTGGACACCGGCGCCGACGACTACCTGTCCAAACCGTTCTCCTTCGTCGTGCTCGTCGCCCGCCTCAAGGCGCTGGCCCGCCGCATCGGCAGCCGCGCGCCCCGTCGTACCGTCCTGGGCGACCTCGTGATCGACTCCGCCGCCCGCACCTGCACGCGCGCCGGCACCACGGTCCCCCTCACGCCCCGCGAGTTCGCCATCCTCGACCACCTCGCCCGCCGGGCCGGCGAGGCGGTCTCCAAGCGGGAGATACTCGACGCCGTCTGGGACAACGCCCTCGACAGCGACCCCAACACCGTCGAGGTCCACGTCAGTGCCCTGCGGCGCAAGATCGACGCGCCTTTCGGGCGAGCCGCGGTCCAGACCGTGCGCGGCGCCGGCTACCGACTGGCGGCCGACGGTGGCTGACCGGACCTCCGCCGGTGCACGGACCGGCGCCGCGCACCACCGCCTGCGCGCGGCCGTGCACCGCCATCTGGCCCGCCACCCCCGCGCCGCGGCCCTCGTCGGCCGTCTGACACCGCGCTCGGTTCGCGCCCGTACCACTCTTGCCGCCTGCGCCAGCGTCGCCGTCGTCCTTTGCGTGGCCTCGGTCGCCGTGGTCCTCCTGCTGCGCGTCAATCTGGAACGCAGCGTCGAGGCCGACGCCCGCGAGCAGGCCCGGGCCGTCGCCCGCCTCGCCGACGACGGTCGTCTCACCAGCCCGCTCCCCCTCGACCACGGCACCGACTTCGTCCAGGTCGTGGACGCGAACGGCACGGTGGTCGCCGCCAGCCAGAACCTCACCGGCCGGCCCCCGCTCGTCCCTGCCGGCCGCGCTCACGGCCGCAGAACCTTCGACCTCGACGCCCCGGGCCACGCGCATCGCCACCACCAGCGCGTCACCGGCGTCGCCGCCCTCACCCCCACCGGCCCCGTCACCATCTATGTGGGCGCGTCCCTGCGTACGGCCGATGCCGCCGAGGACCTCACCACCGCCGCCCTGGCCGTACTGAGCGCGGTTCTGCTGCTGACCGTCGGCGTCCTCACCTGGCGCGCGACCGGCCGCGCCCTGCGGCCGGTGGAGGCCATCCGCGCCGAAGTCGCCGCCATCGGCGACCGTGACCTGAACCGCCGCGTCCCCGTACCCGGCAGCAATGACGAGATCGCCCGTCTCGCCGGCACCATGAACGCCATGCTCCAGCGCCTCGAAGCCGCAGGAACCCGGCAGCGCCGCTTCATCGCGGACGCCTCCCACGAACTGCGCAGCCCCCTGACCGTCCTGCGCACCCAGCTCGAAGTCGCCCTCGCCCACGGCGACCCCGAGGTGCACACGGACCTGGTGGCCGGCGCCCTGGAGGACACCGAACGCCTGCAAGCGCTCGCCGCCGACCTCCTGCTGCTCGCCCGCCTCGACGCCACCGACCACGACTGGCCCGACGAACCCGTCGACCTCACCGACCTCGTACACACCACGGTCGCGGCCCGCGGCGCCGAACCCCACCCGGTCACCGTCCACGCCACGACGGCGATCACCCTCACCGGCAACCCCTTGTGGCTGCGACGGCTGCTGACGAACCTGCTCGACAACGCCCAGCGCCACGCCCGCAGCCACGTCACCGTCCGCCTCACCACCGACCGGGCCGGCGCAGGCGCCGTCCTGGACGTGACCAACGACGGCCCCCCGATCGAGCCCGCCGACCGGGAGAAGATCTTCGAACGGTTCGCCCGCCTCGACGACGCCCGCAGCCGCGACGACGGCGGCACCGGCCTCGGCCTCCCGATCGCCCGCGACATCGCCGCCCTCCACCAGGGCACCCTCGTCGTCCTCGACACCCCCGGAGCGACCACCTTTCGCACCCGGCTGCCCATGGGGGCCTGATTGCGGGCAGCGGATGCCCGCTGCCCGAGCCGGGGCTCGCCGACGAGTGTCCGGCCGAGGGCTACGACATGAGCGTGATCGCACACGTGGCGCAGGCCATCACCGGTCGTCGCCCCGGCCGCGCACGTGGTCAGGCGGCCAGAAGCAGCGTGCGGACCGGCCCGTTGCGCAGCCTGGAGACGGCCGGGGCGGCCAGGCGGCTCGCGATCGCCACGACGGTGAAACCGACGACGGTCCCGACGACGGCCCCCACGAGGACGTCGTGGGGATAATGGGCGCCGACGTAGACGCGTGAGGCGGCCATCAGCATCGCTGCCGGGATGGCGAGGGCGGCCAGGCGCCGGTTCACCAGGAGCAGTCCGGCCGCCACGGCGAAGGCGACGGTGGTGTGGTTGCTGGGGAAGGCGTAGTCGTTGGCCTGCGGGCATGCCTCGATGAGGAAGTCGTGCGGCAGGGCCCGGCAGGGACGCGATTCCTGGAAGACCGACTTGATGCTGTCGTTGGCCAGGTAGGCGATGACGACGGCGACCGGGGTGATCAGCGCAGCGGCCATGGTGCGGGCGTTGCCGCGGCGGGCCAGCCACCAGCCGGCCAGCAGGAGCGCTCCGAACAGGGCAATGCCGTACGTGGTGTAGACGGCCACCGGCCCGTTCAGCCAGTGCGTCCGGTGCGCGAAGTCGGTGACTTCGGTGTACAGGCCGCCGTCTATTGCGGCCCCGTCGAGGCCGTTGGGGCCGGAAGCGGTGCTCATCGTCTACAGGTTCCCGTCATGCGGAGAGGTGGTCCCGTGGGGCTGCTGGAAGCCGCCGCGCGCGGGCGGGGGCCGGGAGGCGACACCCGGCGAGCGTCTACACGCCGGTAGACGACAGCGGCGGCCGAACGGTTCCACGCCTGCGGACGGGCCCGGTGATCAATGAGCGGCTTCGCCCTGGGCGACTTCCACGTCGTGATGGAAGGCGACCAGGCTCGTCGCCGCAGCGCCGGCGGCAGTGGCGGCGCACACGGCGAGGAGTATGGAGATCCAGGGAGCCGCCCGTTGCGCCCGGGGCGCGGGACCTGCGAGGAGAGCGGCGACGCGGCGCGGGACGGGCCCGCTCGTGGCTGCCGGGGCGAGGACCGGCCGCTCGGGGCGGTGGGCGTCGGCGGCCAGTGCCGCACGGGCGATGGCGCGGGCGGCGAGACGGCGGTCGCCGACGGCCGCGGCCGCGGCTTCGTCGGCCGCGCGCTCGGCGGCGAACCGGATGGATGCGCGAACGGTGCGCAATGCGGGGTGGCAGTGTGCGGCCAGCTCGGCCATGGCAAGGAAGCAGTGGTGGTGGCCGGCGTTGTGGGCGCGTTCGTGGGCGAGGAGAACCTCGCGTTCGGCGGGACCCAGGCTACGGATCATCGCGGTGGTGACCACGACACGGGCAGGGCGTCCCGGCAGGGCGTAGGCGTCCGGGTACGGAGAGTCGACGACGCACAGGTCACCGGCGGCCGGCCGGCGACCGGCTTCGGCGTGCGCCGTGCGCAACGCCCTCGCTTGCCGGAGGGCGGAACGGGTCAGCGTCCATGCGCCGACGGCGAGCAGACCGACGGACGCGGCGGCGGCCGGTACCGCCACCGCGTCCCACGGCGTGCGCAAGGGGTGGACCAGCTCGCCGAAGGCCGCGAGAACGGGCAGCTTCAGCAAGCCCGTCAGGACGAGGGCGCCCAGCGCCGTCAGCGATCCGCCGGCCAGCGTGAGCGCGGTGAGGGTCAGGACCCACAGCGCGGCGGCAGGGGCGAGCCGCCCTTCCGCACGCTTGGCCAGCGCCGGCACGGCGAACGGGACCAGCAGGGGAAGCAGCAGCAGGACGGTCATCACTCCTCGGACTCCAGCAGGCCCCTCAGGAGCCGTTCGTCGTCGGGGCTGAGCCCTTCGACGAACCGGGCCAGGACCGTTTCGCGGTCCCCGTCCCGGTCGAGCTCGCTGTGCATGCGCAGGGCGCGCAGCCCGGGGGCGTCCTGAACGGGGAAGTAGGCGTAGCCGCGGCCTTGCCGCCGGCGGTCGACTATGCCCTTTTCGTACAGGCGGGTCAGGGTGGTGGTGACCGTGGTGCGGGCCGGGTCGTGGGCGAGGCCCGCCTGCACCTCGGCCGGAGCGAGGGGGCGCCCCGCGGCCCAGAGCGCGGCCAGAACACCGGCTTCCAGCTCGCCCGCGGGCCGGCGCGCGTCCTTGGCGTTCGTCATGGGAACGTTCCTCACCCCGTCGTCGTCCACAGCGCAGCAGACCGTCTGCGTGCTTGCAGTCGGTCGGGGCGCCGTGTCGGCTGCCCCGCTTGTCCATTATGAAAGGGCCCGCGACGCCTGCCGCCCGCCGGTCAGCGGACGGCGTACGGCAGCAGCGCCATTTCGCGCGCGTTCTTGATGGCGGCGGCGAGGGCTCGCTGCTGCTGCGCCGTCACGCGGGTGACGCGCCGGCTGCGGATCTTCCCCCGGTCGGAGATGAACTTCCGGAGGAGGTCGGTGTCCTTGTAGTCGATGTAGGTGATCCCGGCCGCGTCGAGCGGGTTGGGGCGGGACTTGGCGGGCTTGCGGTGGTCAGGACGTCGCGCCATGGGCGGTTTCTCCTTGCATGAACGTTTCGATGACGGCCCCTGCGGGCCGTGGGACAGGTGGTGCGGGGGTCAGGCGGTGTCGAGGAGGGCGTCGAAGGCGGCGGGCAGGCGCTTCCACGCCTCGCGGCCCGACGTGTACTCCGCGTCCGTCAGCAGGCAGGAGTCGAGGAGTCGTTCGAGCCCGTCCCGGTCGAGACCGGGCGACGTGAAGACCAGGTGCTGACAGCAGTCGCCGTGGTCGGGGTCCCAGTCGAGTGCGGCGGCCGCGCGCCGCATGGGCGGGACCATCTCCCAGGCCGCGTCCGGCAGCGACGCCAGCCATGGGCCGGCGTTCTCCACGCACAGCGCTCCGCCGGCCGCGTCCCAGGAGAGCAGCGTGTCGGGGCGGTCGGCGAGCCAGAAGCGGCCGCGGCTGCGGGCGGCGGCGCAGCACAGGTCCTCGAGTGCCTGGTAGAGGCGTTCGGGGTGGAAGGGCCGCCGGCGGCGCCAGACGAGCGTGGCCACGCCGGCCTCGTCCGCTTCCTGGGGCAGGAGCGCGCACGCGGGGTGCTGGGCGGCCGCCGCGTTCTCGACGTCGAAGCCGGCGAACGCGGCCCGGGCGAGTTCGGCGGAAGCGGCCGGTACTCGCCGCGCGGTGGGGTGCAGCTGCGCGAGGAGGGCATGGTCTTCGTCGTCGGCTTCGGCGCTGTCGACGACGGCGAGGACGGGCGCGTACTCCAGCTGACGGGCCCAGGTGTCACCGACGGTCCGCTGGTCGGTGGGGGCGGCCGCGAGGCCGGCTTCGGCCAGGTCGTCACCGTTGGCGAGGTACGGCAGGACGAGCGCGGGGTCCACGGCCGTGATCACGCTCGTCGGCACCAGACGGCCCCCGCCGCACGCGGCGACGACCTCCGCCATGGCCTTGGGTTCGACCGAGTCCCACAGCTCGACCACGGCGAGACGGGTCAGGCCGCCGTCCGCCAGCCGCTCCAGTTCCGGCACGAGGTCCTCGCGCAGTGCGCAGCACGCACAGTCGTTGACCAGCGGTGTCTCGCCGCGGGAGAGGATGCCGGTGGCGTCGCGGATCAGGCGGACAACGGTGCCGTCCGCCGCCCCGGCCAGGTCGTGGTGCAGCGCCACACTCCCCGGAACGGCCCGCAGGAGGTGTTCGACCACCTCCCTCCGGGCCTCGGCGTGCATTCCGGCGACGATCGCGACGGCGAGCTGGTGCTCCTGACCCATCACCGGGCTCCGTAGCGGCGCTCGAACTTCTCGACGCGGCCGGCCGTGTCGAGAACGCGCGCGGTGCCCGTGTAGAAGGGGTGGCTGGCGGAGGAGATCTCGACGTCGACGACCGGGTAGGTGTTGCCGTCCTCCCACTCGACGGTCTTGTCGCTGGTCATCGTGGAGCGGGTGAGGAACGCGGTGCCGGAGGCGGTGTCGCGGAAGACGACGGGGCCGTAGGCGGGGTGGATTCCGGGCTTCATGGCAGGGACCTTTCGGCGGTGGGGCGGGGTGACGGGGTGCTCAGCGCTCTTCGCGGAAGTCGACGTGGCGACGGGCGACGGGGTCGTACTTGCGCAGCACCAGCCGGTCGGGATCGTTGCGCCGGTTCTTGCGGGTGACGTACGTGAATCCGGTGCCCGCCGTGGAGCGGAGCTTGATGACCGGACGGATCTCGTTGCGTGCCATGGGGCTAGTATATGGCAATGGTTTCCATTTCCGTTAAGCGGAGCCATCGAGAGAGGTAGCAGCACCCATGTCAGCCCACTGCCAACTGACCGGCGCCAAGCCGGGATTCGGCAACACCATCTCCCACTCGCACCGGCGCACCTCGCGCCGCTTCGACCCGAACATCCAGCGCAAGCGCTACTGGCTGCCCAGCGAGGGGCGCCACGTCCGCCTGACCCTGAGCGCCAAGGCGATCAAGACGGTGGACGTCATCGGCATCGAGGCCGCCGTGGCCCGGATCCGCGCGCGAGGAGGGAAGGTCTGATGGCGAAGAAGAGCAAGATCGCGCAGAACGAGAAGCGCAAGAAGATCGTCGAGCGGTACGCCGCCCGCCGGGCCGAACTCAAGGAGACCATCCGCCGCCCCTCCTCCACCGCGGCCGAGCGAGAGGCGGCATGGGCGGAGCTGCGCCGGCAGCCGCGCGACGCCAGCGCCACCCGCGTACGCAACCGCGACAGCGTGGACGGCCGCCCCCGGGGCTACCTGCGCAAGTTCGGTCTGTCCCGGGTGCGGACGCGACAGCAGGCGCACGCGGGATTCCTGCCGGGAGTGACCAAGTCGTCCTGGTAGACGCCTGGTAGACGAAAGTTCGGCCGCACACCCGCCACCAAGAGCGGTCAGGGCGTGCGCATGTGCGTGCGGCACCCCTGTGGGCGAGCAGAAGGCCCGAGGGGTGCCGCACCAGTCCCGGGACGGTCGCCCTGGCGGGTCGGTCAGCTGGCGGGTCGGTCAGCTGCCGGGCGCGTTCAGCAGGCCGTCGACCAGGCGTGCCGCGTAGGCCGCGTCCAGGGCTTCCGTCCCGGGGCGGAAGAGAATGCGGTACATCATCGGCGGCACGACATGGTCGACGACGCTTTCCAGAGCGGGGACCTGCTCGCCCCGGGCCGTGGCACGGTCCAGGATGGTGTCGATCTGCTCGGCCGCGTAGGCCGAGCACTGGCCGGCGTTCGTACCGTCGGGGTCGCCGAGCAGTGCGTCACGGATGTAGGCGCGGCCCGCGGAGGAGGACATGTCCTCCAGGAAGTGCTCGGCCCACGCCGTCAGGTCCGCGGCGAGGCCGCCGAGGTCCTGCGGTGGCAGTTCGGGCCGCAGCCGCTCCACGGCCACGTCCGACATCAGTTCTTGCAGGTCGCCCCAGCGGCGGTAGATGGTCGAGGGCGTGACGCCGGCCCGGGCGGCGACCAGGGGCACGGTGAGGGCGTCGCGGCCGATTTCCGCCTCCAGTTCGCGCACCGCGATGTGCACCGACTGCTGGACGCGGGCGCTGCGCCCTCCGGGGCGGACCATCGGCTTGCGACTCATGCCCCCACCTTAAAGCAAAGATCTCGCGTCTAGCGGGCGGCCGCGGGCAGGACGCGACTGCTGTCAGGCCGCCGCCGCACCTCGCGCCGGCACGGCGGCCCGTACCGGCCGTGTCTGCTCGTAGACGCGTCCCACCCGCAGCAGTACGGCTTCGGCGAGCGGGTGACCGAGGAGCTGCATGCCGATCGGCAGCCCCGCGCGGTCGTGGCCGACGGGGAGGGTGAGGGCGGGCACGCCCGTGATGTTGGCGGGGGCGGAGAGGCGTACATAGGCGTCCGAGACGCTTTCGACCGTGCCGTCGGCCCAGGTGACGGACTCCTGCCCGGCCGGTACCGCAGTGAGCGGCACGGTGGGCGCGGCGATCACATCGACGTCCGCCAGCATGCGGGCCCACTCCTGCCGCATCAGCGTGCGCGCCCGCTGGGCCCGCAGGTAGTCCCCGGCGGGCATCAGCTCGCCGGCTTCGAGGAGCACACGGACGTCCGCCTGGTAGAGGTCGGGCACGGTGCGCAGGGTTCGCTCGTGGTAGGCGGTGGCCTCGGGGACCATCAGTCCCCACTGGGTGGCCTGGATGTACCGCGTCATGGGGATGTCGACCTCGACCAGTTGCGCCCCCAGTTCCTCCAGGTGGTCGATCGCTCGCCGCACGGCCGCCTCCACGTCGGGGTCGACCCGGTCGAAGTAGTAGGTGCGCGGTACGCCGACCCGCAGTCCCCTCAGGCCGGGCTCGGCATGCACCGGCGGTGAGGCGGGATCGCGCGGGTCGTGGCCGGTCAGAGCCGGCAGTACCAGCCCGGCGTCCTCCACGGTGCGGGTGAGCGGGCCAACATGGTCCAGCGACCAGGACAGCGACGTCACCCCGTGCCGGGGAACGAGGCCGTACGTCGGTTTCAGGCCGACGATCCCGTTGAGCGCCGCGGGCACCCGGATCGAGCCGCCGGTGTCGGTGCCGAGCGCGAAGGTCGCCGCGCCCGCGGCCACCGCCACGGCCGAGCCACCGCTGGAACCGCCGGCGATCCGGTCGGGAAAGAAGGCGTTGCGCGTCTGAGGGGTGGTCAGTCCGTAGGCGAACTCGTGGGTGTGGGTCTTGCCGACGAGCACCGCGCCGGCCGCCGTCAGGCGTGCGTGGACGGCGCTGTCCGACTCGGCGCGGTGGCCGGCCCGCACCCGGGAACTGGCCGTGGTCGCCTCGCCGGCCACGTCGATCAGGTCCTTCAGGCCCATGGGGATGCCGTGCAGCGGCCCCCGGTCGCGGCCGCCGGCGAGCTCCCGTTCGGCCTGGCGTGCTGCGCGCCGCGCCCGTCGGGCCGTCACCGTCACGAACGCCTGCAGGTGGGGCTCGACTTGCTCGAGGCGGCCCAGTACGGAGTCCAGCAGCTCGACGGGGGACAGCCGCCGCTGCCGCATCGCCTCCGCGGCGGCGGCCAGGGACATTTCATACGGCTGCACGGGGCGGCTCCTCTTCCAGGTGTGCGCCGTCGGCGCGGTAGGCCGCGGCGGGCGGCACGTCGCCGAAGTCCAGTTCGCGCAGGACCGAGACGACGGAGTGGATGTGCTGGGCGGTTGCCGCCACGAGGGCGTGGCGATCGGCGGACAGCGGCAGGCCGCAGCGGGCGGCCCAGCGGGCCGCCTCCGGTGGACCGAGAGTGGGCACGGAGCGCCCCCCTTCCAGCAAAAGCTAATGATTTGCGTTAGTGGACGATAGACCCCACGGCGAACTAACGCAAACGAATTGCTTTTAGCGGGCCGGAGGGGAGCCTCATGCCACCGCGCTTCTTCCAAGTCCCGCTGGTCGTCCCGGACCTGGACGAGTCCGACGTGCGCCGGACGGCCGGGATCCCGGCCCCGTCAGTAGAGTCGGCATCAGCATCGCCGGGCCCGCCCATCATCCGAGGAGTACCCCGTGAAAATGCTGATCAACGTCCCCGAGACCGTGGTGGCCGATGCGCTGCGCGGGATGGCGGCCGTGCATCCGGAGTTGCTGGTGGATCCGGAGCGGCGGGTGGTGGTCCGGCGGGATGCGCCGGTGGCGGGGAAGGTGGGGCTGGTGTCGGGTGGGGGGTCGGGGCACGAGCCGTTGCATGCGGGGTTCGTGGGGCCGGGGATGCTGGATGCAGCGTGTCCCGGGGAGGTGTTCACCTCGCCGGTGCCCGACCAGATGGTGCGGGCCGCGGCCGCGGTGGACAGCGGCCAGGGCGTGCTGTTCGTCGTGAAGAACTACACAGGCGACGTGCTCAACTTCAACATGGCCGCCGAGCTCGCCGAGGACGAGGGCATCCAGGTCGCCAGCGTACTGGTCAACGACGACGTCGCCGTGACCGACAGTCTGTACACGGCGGGGCGCCGGGGGACGGGGGCCACGCTGTTCGTCGAGAAGATCGCCGGGGCGGCCACCGAGGCCGGTGCGCCGCTGGAGCGGGTGGAGGCGATCGCCCGGCGGGTGAACGAGGGCTCGCGCAGTTTCGGGGTGGCGCTCGCGGCGTGCACGACGCCGGCGAAGGGCGGCCCGACGTTCGACCTGCCGGCCGGTGAGCTGGAGCTGGGGGTGGGCATTCACGGGGAGCCGGGCCGGGAGCGGCGGGCGATGATGACGTCGGGGGAGATCGCCGACGTGGCGGTGCAGGCGGTGCTGGACGACCTGCGGCCGGCCGGTCCGGTGCTGGTGCTGGTGAACGGGGCGGGGGGCACTCCCCTGCTGGAGCTGTACGGGTTCGCGGCGGAGGTGCACCGGGTGCTGCGCGAGCGCGGGGTGGCGGTCGCGCGGACGCTGGTGGGCAACTACGTGACGTCGCTGGACATGGCCGGCGCCTCGGTGACGCTGTGTCAGACGGACGACGAGCTGCTGCGGCTGTACGACGCCCCTGTTGCCACCCCTGCCCTGCGCTGGGGGCGCTGAGGCGACGCGCCCGCAGTCGGCATTGGGGGGGCGCTGCCCCGCCCGGCGGATCTTCGTCATGCGGCACCACGGCGCCCCGTAGGGGCGCGGGGAACTGCGCGACCAGCCACCGACGGCCCGCAGCCAAGGCGCCACCCCGGAGTCCGGGCGCAGCCCGGCACTCCGTCTGCGGGCGCGTCGTGGCGTGTCTCGCCCGCGCGGCGGAGCCGCAGACCGACACTGCCCGCGCCCCTACGGGGCGCTGCACGATCCACCGGACACGCCCTAGTCGGCCCCGTACCAGACGGTCGTGGCGTTGCAGAACTCGCGGATGCCGTGGCCCGACAGCTCGCGGCCGTAGCCGGAGCGCTTGACGCCGCCGAAGGGCAGGGCGGGATGGGAGGCGGTCATGCCGTTGAAGTAGACGCCGCCCGCCTCCATGTCCCGTACGAAGCGCTGCTGTTCGGCCTCGTCGCGCGTCCAGACGTTGGAACTCAGCCCGAAGGGGCTGTCGTTGGCCAGGGCGACGGCCTCGTCGAGGTCGTCGACCCGGTACAGGCCGGCGACGGGGCCGAACGTCTCCTCGCGGTGGATGCGCATGGCGGGGGTGATGCCGGCGAGGACGGTCGGCTCGTAGTACCAGCCGCGCTCCAGGCCGGCCGGGCGGCGGCCGCCGCACAGGGCGGTGGCGCCTTGGTGCAGGGCGTCGTCGACGAGTTCCTCCAGGTCGGCGCGGCCGCGTTCGGTGGCCAGCGGTCCGACGTCGGTGGAGTCCGCCATGGGGTCGCCCACCGTGAGGCCCTCCATGAGGGCGGTGAAGCGTTCGGCGAAGGCGTCGTAGACGTCGGTGTGGACGATGAAGCGCTTGGCGGCGATGCAGGACTGGCCGTTGTTCTGCACGCGGGCCGTGACGGCGGTGCGCACGGCGCGGGCGAGGTCGGCGGAGGGCATGACCACGTACGGGTCGCTGCCGCCGAGTTCCAGGACGGTCTTCTTGATCTCGTCGCCGGCGACCGCCGCGACGGCGCGGCCGGCCGGTTCGCTGCCGGTGAGGGTGGCGGCGGCCACCCGCTCGTCGCGCAGGACGGCCTCGACGGCGCCGGAGCCGATGAGCAGGGTCTGGAAGCAGCCCTCGGGGAATCCGGCGCGCAGGAAGAGGTCCTCCAGGTAGAGGGCGGTCTGCGGCACGTTGGAGGCGTGCTTGAGGAGCCCGACGTTGCCGGCCATCAGGGCGGGGGCGGCGAAGCGCACGACCTGCCAGAGCGGGAAGTTCCACGGCATGACGGCGAGGATCACGCCCAGCGGCCGGTAGTGGACGCGCGCGTGTGCGGCTCCCGCGTCCTTCGCCTCCGCCGGCGGGGCCACCTCGTCCGCGAGCAGGGCCTCGGCGTTGCGGGCGTACCAGCGCATGGCCTTCGCGCACTTGGCGGCCTCGGCGCGCGCGGCCTCCAGGGGCTTGCCCATCTCGGTGGTCATGGTGCGGGCGATGTCGTCGCGGTCGTCGTCGAGCAGGTCGGCGGCCTCGCCCAGCAGCCGGGCGCGTTCGGCGAAGCTCGTGGTGCGGTGGGTGCGGAAGGCCGCGGCCGCGGCGGCCAGGCGCCGCTCGGTCTCCTCCGGTCCCAGCTCCGGGAAGGTCTTGAGGGTCTCGCCGGTCGCGGGGTTCACCGTTGCGATGGGCATGCCTCGACTCTGCGGCGCGGCGGACGGCGGCGCAAGACAGCGTCGGCAGGACGGTGCCGGCCGCGTCACTCGAACCGGTGTGCGTCGCCCGGCCCGGGTAGCGGGACGCCGTGCCGTCACTAAGCTGAATTCCGTCTCGGATGATTTCTCACCGGGAGCGGAAGGAAACCGAGCGGTTCCCGCCCCGTGACCGTGGGGGCCGGCCCCTCTTCCCCGGCCCCCTGCCCGGCCCCTTCGCCGGTGCCCGGGCCCGTTCGCGGGGCGGCGTGCCGCTCGTCCGCCGGTCTCACCAGTGCCGGCGCACGGGCGCGGGCGGCAGGTCCAGGACGCGGACGAGGCCGGCCCACCCCGCGGGCCGGGCCTCGTCCAGGGTCTCCAGGTGCCCGGTGCGGGAGCGGGCGGCCGTGCGCAGCAGCTGCAGCAGTCCGTCGCCCGTCAGCCGGCCGTCGCCCGGCGCCGCCGCCCGCCGGCAGGCCAGGCCCACGATGAAGTACGCGGGCACGGCCCGTCCCGAGCGCCACAGCACGGCCTCCCCGGCCTGCTCCAGCGCGAGCACCTGCTCCATGTGGGTCAAGGTGAACTCGCCGAGCGGCAGGGGGCACAGGGTGACCGCGTGCACGCGGTAGCCGGCCTCCTCCAGCAGGTGCACGGCCTTGCGCGGCGTGGAGTAGCTGCCGATGGTCAGGCCCAGGTCGCTGCCGAGCGCCCGGCCGTGGGCGATGACGGCGGGCGCCCACCGCAGCCCGTCCTCGCCGCCGCTGATGGAGCGCCGGCGGGAGCCGGCCGCGGCGGTGAGGGGGACGTACGGCGGGTTGCTGGTGACGACGAGCGGGCGGGGCAGCGGGGTGGGCGCGGTGGCGAGCAGGTCCTTCGTGGACAGTTCGGCGAAGTCGCCGTGGCCGACGGTGACCGGCCCGGCGTCGTGCGGGGCGTAGTGCTCGCGGGCCCAGGCGACGGAGTCCGGCGAGGCGTCGACGCCGTGGACGCGGGCGGCGCCGGCGCGGGCGATGGCGGCGGCTGCGGCGCCGCTGCCGCAGCCGAGGTCGAGGACGGAGCAGTCGTCGCCGATCAGGTCGTGGGCGACCCACACGCCGGTCTCGGTGTCGGCGGGTTCGAAGAAGACGTGGGGCGATGCGGGCGGCGTGAGGTCCGCTCCGGTCAGGTGGACGTGGCTGTTGACGCGGGTGACGTGCGGCACGGCGATCCCCTGTCGGTCGGTGGCGGTGGGGCGGGTGGGCGGCGCGCTGTCCGGTCCGCCGGCGGGGGCGGTGCGGGCGCTGGACGGACCCGGGGCGGACCGGGTGGTGGGCGGGCGCTCAGGGGTCGACCAGGCGGGCCTCGGCGAAGGCCGTACGACCGCCGTCGGCGTCGAGCACCCCGGTCTCGGTGAAGAGCCGGACGGCGTGCCGGGAGGCGGTGCGGACGTCCCGGTCGACCTTGTGGGCCGGGTAGGTGTCGTGGACCACCTCCTCGGCCTGCCGCGGCGTCAGCCCGGCGGCGGTCAGCGAGGCCCGTACGGGGCGCAGGTCGGGCAGGAGGCTGGAGCGGATCAGCTCCGGCAGGCAGCGTGCGATGCGGCCGCGGCGGGCGGCGTCCTGGCCGGCCCACAGGTCGCGGAAGAAGCCGGAGAAGAAGGCGTGGTGCCATCCCTCGTCGCGGGCGTGGTCGCGCACGACGTCGCGCACCAGCGTCAGGACCCGCTCGTCCTTGGGGACGTCGCACAGGATGGCGGTGATGAGGGTTTCGAAGACCACGACCTGCAGCAGCTGGGCGAGCCGGCGCTCGCCGGGCAGGGCGCGGGCGCCGGCGTCGTCGAGCCGGCGCAGGAAGGGGGCGAAGTCGTACGGCGCGGGGGCGATGCCGCTGGCGCGGGAGACCTGGTCGACGACGTCGAGGCTGTACAGGGAGTGGTAGCCCTCGTCGACGTAGATGCGGTAGGCGTCCAACCGGGTGGCGGTCGGCAGGTCCAGCCCGCTGCGGCCGCCGGCGATGGCGTCCGTGGCCCGGTTGACCACCCTCGTCTCGAACTGGGCGGTGAAGCCGAGGTAGTGGTAGAGGTGGCGGGCGAGCAGTTCGGTGTGCCGTTCGGGGGGCAGGGCGGCGACGGCGGGGTGGGCGAGGCAGGGGACGAGGTCGGGCGGGAAGAAGAGGCGCCCCTCGTCGAGCTCGCCGGCCAGGACACGGCGCGGATCGCTGCGCACTCCGGCCCGTTCGTACCAGTCGCGGCCGGGGCCGGTGGCGGTCACGGCGGCTCCTTCTGTGGGGCGGACGGTTCGCGGGCGCGGGGGTGCGCCGGCGGTGGGCCGGCCGGCAGGTGGGTGACGGCGCGGACGCCGACGCCCCGGCCGACGTCGGCGCCGGCCAGGCCCTGGCGGCGGCGCCAGGAGGGGCGGTAGACGGTCTCCAGGTAGCGGTCGGCGCCGTCGGGACACAGGCAGGCGGCCCGGCGCCGGTCCGTGGTGCGCAGCAGGTGCAGGGCGGCGGCGACGAGGGCGCCGGAACTGCCGCCGACGGCCACGCCCGTGGTCTCGGCGAGCCACAGGCAGGCGCTGACGGCCTCCTGGGGCGTGACCCGGACGGACGGGGCGTGGCCGTGGGGCAGGAAGAGGGAGCGGCGGCTGGCCCCGATGCCGGGGAGCAGGCGGGGGCCGGCGGTGCCGCCGAGGGCGGCCGAGCCGGTGACGTCGACGCCGACGAGTTCCCAGGCGGGGCGGGCGGCGTGGAGATAGGCGCGGAAGCCGGCGAGGGTGCCGCCGGTGGAGACGGCGATCAGGACGCTGGTGGGCTGCTCGCCCGTCTGGGCGCGCAGTTCGGGTGCGGTCTCGCGGGTGTGGACGGCGGGGCTGGCGGGGTTGGCGTACTGGTCGGGCCACACCAGGCGGGGCTCGGCGGCGAGCTGCTCGCGGAGGCGGGCGAGCCGGTTGAGGAGGTATCCGCCGGCCCCGTCGGGGCGGTCGACGGTGAGGACCCGGCCGCCGAGGGCGGCCACGGCGTCCACGAGCGCGGTGCTGCTGCGCGGGTCCATGACGGCGGTGAAGGGGATGCGGTGGGCCGCGGCGACACCGGCGAGGGCGAGGCCGAGGTTGCCGGAGGTGGATTCGATGATTCCGATGCCGGGATCCACCCGGGGGGCCACGTCCTGCCACAGGGCCAGGGCGGTGCGCCCCTTGACGGAGCCGTACGGGCCGTACGACTCCAGCTTCAGCCAGAGGGTGGCGGGGCGGCCGTGAACGGACAGTTCCAGGCCGACGACCGGTGTGCGCGGCACCGGGGACCCGCTCGTGACCGGCGGATCCGGGTACCCCTCGGCAGGGCCCGCCAACGACGCCTCCCCGGGGACTTGCCCGGCGCGCGGCACCGTCGCCGTCCCGGGAAACCATGCCTCCTGATCTTCGAATCTATGAGCGGTCCCTGGCACGGGCAAGGGGCATTCACGCCAGCTTCGGGGCGGGTCGCGGGCCCGGCCGGTCAGCGCGGGCCCGGCCGGTCAGCGCGGGCCCGGCCGGTCAGCGCGGCGGCCGGTCGGTCAGCGCGGCGGCCGGTCGGCGGGCTCCTCGTCGGGGACGAGGGGCCCCGGCAGCCGGGGCGCGTCCTGCCCGCCGAGGCCGCCGCCCACGGGCGGCGCCGCATCCCGTGCAACCGGTGAGCCGTTGGTGGCCGGCGGGGCCGGGGGGACCCATGGTTCGCGGGGGACGACGGGGCCCCTGGCCCGCTTGACGAGGGCGCTGCCGCCCGCCGGTTGCTCCTCGCCGCCGGGCACCCCGGGCAGCACGGCCGTCCCGGTCACCACGGGGTTGCCGGCGACCGCCGGCTCCCCCGGGGCCGCCACCGCCGCCCCGGGCAGCATCCGGGCGCGGTAGAGCATGGCCACGGCGCCGGCGGAGGCGAGCCCGAAGGACAGGCAGCACACCCACGGCAGCCAGGGCCAGCCGGCCTGTTCGGCGATGTCCATGGCCCGCCCCACCACGGCGTTGCCGCCGGTGGCGGCGATGCCGGAGAAGACGTAGAACAGGCCGAAGTAGGTGCCGGTCAGGCTCTCGCGGCCGAAGCCGGGGATCATCTCCAGCACGGTCGGGTGGGCGACCATGATGCCGAAGAACAGCATGACCGAGCTCAGCACCATCACGCCCAGCCGGGCGGCCGCCGCGGTCGTGCCCACGGGCGGCTCGGTGCAGCAGACCAGCAGCGGGGGCAGGAAGCTCGCGCCCATGACGACCAGGCCCGAGCTCACCCAGCGGGTGCCGCCGCCGTTGCGTTCCAGTGCGCGGGTGATGCGCAGCTGGAAGACCATGTTGGCCAGCGCGCCCGCCGCCAGGAGCACCCCTCCCCCGGCCTTCCAGCCCGACGCCCGCAAGGCGCCGTCCGGCAGCAGGAGGTAGAGCTGGTTCTCCATGGTGAACATGCCGGTGGTGGCGAGGCAGAACAGCAGGAACCTGCGGTTGGCCATCGCCTCGCGCCAGTCGGCGAGCACCGAGGCGGAGGGGACGGGAGCGACACCACGGGTGGGCAGCACCATGGCCTGGGCGACGGTCAGGAGGCCGAAGACCGCCGCGACGGCCACCGCGCACATCCGGAAGTCGGCGAGGAAGAGCACGCTGCCCAGCAGGAGCCCGCTCAGGGAGCCGATGGTGGCGTAGACGTTGAGGCGGGCGAACGCCTCGGCCTTGCCGTCCCCCGACTCCAGTGCGACGTAGGTGCGTACGGCCGGGTAGAACAGCGCCGCGGCCAGGCCGGTCAGGGCCGATGCGCACATCAGCAGCCCCAGGGAGCTGCCGAAGGCGAAGAGGGCGAAGCCCACGGTCCGCAGTGCGCAGCCGGCGATGATCACTACTCGGGGACCGAGCCGGTCCGCCGCCGATCCACCGAGGACGAACAGACCCTGCTGACTGAGGGTCCGTGCCCCGAGGACCAGTCCGACGAGGGCGGCCGACATTCCCAGGCCCTGCTCCAGATAGGCCGCGAGAAACGGCATCAGGAGATAGAAGCCAATGTCGATCCCAAACTGATTGAGCAATAGCAATCGCAATGCGAGAGGGAACTCGCGCGTCGCCCGAAACTTTCTCATGAGCGTTCCTGAATCCAGCCCGGGCAGGCGGGAACGCCCTGATCCAAGGGCGCGCCAAGCGACCGGGGGTGTGACGGTGCGCCAAGCGGCGGGGAGGGAATCCGGGGCGACCTCAGGAACCTTCCTGATCAGAGCCCTGACTGAGCGTCAGTTCGCTCCGGTGTCCACGTCGTCGACTCGCTTGTCCGTTCGCAGGAACGGCCGCACTCGCTGACTGGGAGAGGGCGGTCGATCATATGCTTTTGCGGTGCATCCTCACTGACCCCCGGCTGCTCTCGGAAGAAGGAGCAGAGGACACTTTAGCAAAGCAATCTCTTTCCCAACAGTGCCGGTGAGAGGCCTGACGGCACCCTCGGTATCGAAAGAACGGCACCGAATTGCGACCGGCTGTTTCTTCGAGCGCTGGAACGACCGTGCAGGCGAAAGGACTTTTGGGGCACCGTCAGTGCGACCCGGCGGATCGCCGCGACGCGCCGCGTCCACGACTGCCGAAACGATCCTGCAGTGCGCCGCGGACCACTGGGGCCGCCGATGCTGTCGGTGGCCCAACAGCTCGTCAGCGCAGGCCCCTTGAAGCCGTCCTCTTTCGACTGCACAGGTGCAGCACGACTTTGACGAACGGTCGCCTTTCCTTGACGGCTCGTCACTTCGCCTACGGCTCACCCAGACCCTCGAACCAGGTCGGCCCGTCCTCGGTGGCCTGCTTGATGCGCGCGACCGCGAACGGTTCGAGGTCGGGCAGCGCGTCCGGCGCGAACCAGCCGACCTCCAGCGACTCGTCGTCGTTGACCCGCGCCCGGCCGCCCACCGCGCGGCAGCGGAAGCAGATGTCCATGAACTGGCAGATGTCCCCGTTGGGGTAGACCACCTTGTGCAGGGCCTCGACGAGCAGGATCTTCTCCGGGACGCAGTGCACGGAGGTCTCCTCGTACACCTCCCGCACGACGGCCGCAGCCGGCTGCTCGCCCGGATCGGGGATGCCGCCGATGATCGACCACATGCCGAGGTCGGCCCGGCGCCCGAGCAGGACGCGCCCCTCTTCGTTCAGGACGATGGCGCTCACGCCAGGAAGCCACAGCAGACGGCCGCCGACGGCCGTCCTCAGGTCGCGGATGTACTCGGGTACCGGCACGCCTCGCAGCCTAGGGCCTGTCCGGCGGAACTTCGCGCCCTGCAAGGGGCGCGCGGCAGTGTCGGTCGGCGGCTCCGCCGCCCGGGCCCGGGACGGCACGTCGACTGCGGGCCGTCGGTGGCCGATCGCGCCCACGCGGCGGCAGCCGCAGATCGGTACTGCCCCGCGCCCCTTCGGGCGCGGCAGGGCCGCGCAGGCGGATCAGGCCGCGGCCGAGCGGCCGCGCAGCAGCCGCAGGCGGGCGCGGATCACCCGGACGGCCGCCTCGGCGTCGTCCACGGTGACCGTGTACGTACGGCCGTCGCCGAGCCGCACCACGAAACCCTCGCCGCGCCGCACGACCACTCCGGTGCCCTTGCCCGGCAGCCAGCGGTAACCCCAGCCGCCCCACTGCCGCGGGGTGACGCGGGGGTCGAAGTCGGCGTCCACCACGTGGGTGAGCGGGATGCGCGTGCGGGGTACGCCGATGTGGCCGCAGCGGATCTCGACGTTGTCCTTGTCCACCCGCACGGCCACGTGGACGAAGGCGATCGTGCCGTAGAGCATCAGCAGCCCGGCCGCGACGCAGCCGACGACCGCCATCACCAGGGGTGCGGGCCCGGAGGTCCAGGCGCTGTCGACCGCGAGGTCGATGCCGAGCGCCAGACAGGCGGCCCCGGCGGCGGCCAGCAGCCACTGGACGCGGTTGGTCGCCCGCCCGGTCCACACGGGGGGCGCCGGCGGCGCCTCCGCGCCCGCCCGCCCGCCGTCCTCGGGGCCCTGCGGGCCCTCGCTCCCCTGGGAGTGGTCCCTCATACCGGGCAGCCTACTCACCTTCGCACCCGTCGGCAGGGGTGCGCGCGCCCCGTACGGGCGCGGGGCCCTGCCGATGTGCGGCTCCGCCGCGCGGGCGCGCCGAGCCACGACGCATGTCGACTGCGGGCCGTCAGTGGCCGATCGCGCAGTTCCCCGCGCCCCTTCGGGGCGCCCCGAAGGGGCGCGGGGCAGTGTCCGATCTGCGGCTCCGCCGCGCGGGCGCGACAAGCCACGACGCGCCCGCAGACGAAGTGCCGCGCGCCGGCCGCAGGCCCTACGCCTGGGCCGCGCCGACCGGGACGAGCGTGCGGCCCTCGGGGTAGGCGAGCGCCGCCGGCTGCAGTTCGGCCTCGCGCCCGCCGAGCAGTACGGTCAGGCGCCCGGTGGCCGCGGCGCGCGGGTCCGGCTCGACGCCGGCCCGGCGCAGCGCCTGCGCGGCGACGGCGTCGGCCGAGCCGTACTGCTCGACCGGCGCGGCGCCCTCCGCCTGGACGGCGCTCACCGCGTCGCGGATCGTGCCGGCCACGAGCTCGTAGTGGGTGCAGCCCAGCACCAGGCGGCGCACGTCGCGCGGGGTGGCCGCCGCGGCGGCCCGGACCGCGAGGTCGATGGCCTCGGCGTCGGCGCGCTCGACGGCGTCCGCGAGCCCGGGGCAGGCCACCTCGGTGACCTCGACGCCCTGGGCGAAGTCGCGGATCAGCCCGCGCTGGTAGGGGCTGCCGGTGGTGGCGGGGGTGGCCCAGATGGCCACCGGGCCGCCCGCGGCGGCCGCCGGCTTGATGGCGGGCACGGTGCCGATGACCGGCAGAGCCGGCTCCAGCTCGGCCCGTATCGCGCCGAGGGCGTGGACGGAGGCGGTGTTGCAGGCGACGATCAGGGCGTCGGGGCGGTGCTCCGCCGCGGCCCGGGCGCAGCCCACGGCGAGCCGGGTGAGGTCCTCGGGCGTGCGCGGCCCCCAGGGCATGGTGCCGGGGTCGGACGACAGGACGAGATCGGCGTCGGGACGCTGCCGGTGCACGGCGGCAGCCGCTGCCAGCAGGCCGAGGCCCGAGTCGATGAGCGCGATCTTCACCCGGTCACTTTAATCGATGCGCCCGCCGCGGCGGCTCCGCGCCCCGGGACGGGCGCCCGTGCGGCAGACTGCGGCGGGTGGACGCGCTGACGTGGATCACCGCCGTTTCGCTGGCCGCCTGGCTGTGGCTGCTGCTGGGCCAGGGCTTCTTCTGGCGCACCGACGTGCGCCTGCCGCGGCGCACGCCGCCGGGGCGGTGGCCGCAGGTGGCGATCGTGGTGCCGGCCCGGGACGAGGCCGGGGTGCTGCCCGCCAGCCTGCCGTCGCTGCTGGCGCAGGACTACCCCGGGCGGGCGGAGGTCTTCCTCGTCGACGACGGCAGCACCGACGGCACGGCCGCCCTGGCCCGCGAGCTGGCCGACCGGCACGGGGGGCTGCCGCTGACGGTGACCTCCCCCGGGGAGCCGGAGCCCGGCTGGACGGGGAAGCTGTGGGCGGTGCGGCACGGCATGGCCCTGGCCCGGGCCCGTACGGACGCCGCGTACCTGCTGCTGACCGACGCCGACATCGCCCACGCCCCCGACAGCCTGCGCGAGCTGGTCGCCGCGGCCGAGGCAGGCCCGGGGCTGGACGTCGTCTCGCAGATGGCGCGGCTGCGCGTGGCCACCTTCTGGGAGCGGCTGATCGTGCCCGCCTTCGTCTACTTCTTCGCTCAGCTGTATCCGTTCCGCTGGTGCAACCGGCCGGGCGGGCGCACCGCGGCGGCGGCCGGCGGCTGCGTCCTGATCCGCCGGGAGGCCGCGGAGCGGGCCGGCATCCCCGCCGCCATCCGGCAGGCGGTGATCGACGACGTGGCGCTGGCCCGGGCCGTGCGGCGCAGCGGGGGCCGCATCTGGCTGGGGCTGGCGGAGCGGGTCGAGAGCGTACGACCGTACCCGGGCCTGGGGCCGCTGTGGCGGATGGTCTCGCGCAGCGCCTACGCCCAGCTGCTGCACAATCCGCTGCTGCTGGCCGGGACGGTGGCAGGGCTGGCCGTGGTCTACCTGGTGCCACCGGCCGCGGTGGTGGCCGGCGTGGTGACGGGTGCGGCACTGCCGGCGGCCCTGGGCGCGGCCGCGTGGGCGGTGATGGCGGGGACGTACGGACCGATGCTGCGCTACTACCGCCAACCGCTGCTGCTGGCGCCGCTGCTGCCGGTCACGGCGCTGCTGTACCTGCTGATGACGGTGGACTCGGCGGTGCAGCACCACCGGGGACGGGGGGCGGCCTGGAAGGGACGCACGTACGCGCGTCCCGAGGCCGCCCCCGACCGGTCGGCCTCCTGACGGGGCCCGGCGGCACCAGACCCGGCGGCACGGGGCCCGGCGGCGGTCATTTGCGGGCGGGCCGCCAGCGCAGGCCCCAGCCGTAGGCCCGGTCCACGGCGCGCTGGGGGCCGACACCGCGCTCGGGCACCAGGTAGCGGGCCTCGCGGTGGACGACGAGCTCGCCGTTCTGGTTGGTGATCAGGGCGAGGGCGCACACGTCGGAGGCCACGGTGCACTCGTCGAGGGCGAACTCGATGGGCGCGCCGTGCTGCGGCTGGAGGGTGACGGTGGCGTGCAGGCCGGCGAAGCTGCGGGCGCCCTCGTAGATCGTGACGAAGACGAGGATGCGCCGGAAGAGGTGGGCGTGGTCGAGGTTGATGGTGAGGTTCTCGCCGGTTTCCACCTCGCCGGTCCGGTCGTCGCCGTCGAGGTGGATGTACGGCGGCTCGTGCAGGGCGCCGAAGGACTCGCCCAGGGGCTGGACGACGCCCTTGCTGCCGTCGGTGAGCTCCCACAGGGCACCGAGGTCGAGGTCCAGGGGCTGCGGGGGCACGCCGAGGCGGCGGCCCCGGCCGGTGGTGGGGCGGGGCAGCATCTGCCAGTTGAGGTTGACGCGCATCACGCCGGAGGTGCCGCCCTGCTTGGCGAGGGAGACGGCCGGGGCCTCCTTGGTGAGGGTGACCTTGGCGGGCCGCGAGCCGCCTGACGGCGGGCCGGCCGGCCCGGGCGAGGGACGCAGCGGCGGGGTGACCTGCGGGCCGGTCCGGGGGACGGCGCCCGCGGGGCGGCGTGCGGAGGCCGCGGGGCGGGAGGGGGGAGCAGCGGGCCCGGATGCGGGAGCTCCGGGCCGGGTGGCCGGAGCCGCGGGCCGGGGCGCGGGAGCCCTGGGGCCGGAAGCGGGAGTCGCAGGCCGGGGCGCGGGAGCTCCGGGGCCGGAAGCCGGAGTGCCGGGCCGGCGTTCCGGGCCCCCGGGCCGGGAAGCGGGAGCTCCGGGGCCGGAGGCCGGAGTACTGGGCCGGGGTGCGGAAGTCCCGGGACCGGAAGCCGGAGTGCCGGGCCGGCGTTCCGGGCCCCCGGGCCGGGAAGCGGGAGCTCCGGGGCCGGACGCCGGAGTACTGGGCCGGGGTGCGGAAGTCCCGGGACCGGAAGCCGGAGTACCAGGCCGGCGTTCCGGGCCCCCGGGCCGGGAAGCGGGAGCTCCGGGGCCGGACGCCGGAGTGCCGGCCCGGGGCGCGGAAGCCCCGGGGCCCGAAGCCGGAGTACCAGGCCGGCGTTCCGGGCCCCCGGGGCGGGACGCCGGAGTCGCGGGCCCAGGCACGGAAGCCGGCGGCCGGGGCGCGGAAGCCCCCGGGCCGGAAGTCGGAGCCCCGGGCCGGTGCTCCGGGCCCCCGGGGCCGGACGCCGGAGTACCGGGCCGGGATGCGGAAGCCCCGGGGCCCGAAGCCGGGGCGCCGGGCCGGGACGCCGGAGTCCCGGGGCCGGGCGCCGGGCCACCGGGCCGCGGCGCCGGACCCGCCGGCCGGGGCACGGCAGCCGTCGGCTGCGAGGCCGGAGGCGCCGGGTGGTCGGGGCCGAGGCCGTACGCGGCGGCCAGGCCCTCGTAGCCGGTGTTCCAGCCCTGGCCGACGGCCCGGAACTTCCACTGCCCGCCCCGGCGGTAGAGCTCGCCGAGGACGAGGGCGGTCTCGACGGTGGCGTCCGTGCTGTCGAAGCGCGCCAGTTCGCGGCCGCCGGCCGCGTCCAGGACGCGCACGTGCAGGCCGGGCACCCGGCCGAAGGGGCCGTCGGCGAGGGCGGCGACCAGGACGCGCTCGGCGTGGCCGGCGAGGGCGGCCAGGTCGACCGCGAGGGTCTCCACGGCGCCGGAAGCGGAATCTCGGCCTTCGTGGCGCACGGCGCCCGAGGAGTGCACCGGCCGGCCGTGGAGGACGAGGTCGTCGTCGGAGCGGACCCGGCCGGCGGTGAGCAGCACGGCGGCGGCGTCGATGTCCGGAACACCGGGGCCCGGGCGCCAGCCCAGCTCGATCCGTACGGCCTGTGCAGGGACGATGATGTTGGCGCCCTTGAGCATGCCCATGTTCCCAACCCCTCCGGAACCCCTTGCCGAGCTCCTTGCAGCTGCCGGTCTTTACACGATTCCAACGCCCTTTGGCGACCGTTTTTCCACGGTTCGACCGGGTCGGTGATCCCCCGCCTCCCGGGGAACCGGAATCAACCCACCCACCGGGCTCCCCAACCGGCACACCATGGGCTTAACTTATGGGCTATGACCTCCCCCCGCAGCACCTACGGCGGTGGCTACTACGCCTCGTCGTCGTTCCCGGACACCCCCATCTACGACAGCCTCGTCGCCGAGCGCGGCACGCCGCAGATCGCGCCGATCCGGGTCTCCTCCCCCTACGACTTCGGCGGGGGCGGCCTGCCCGCCCTGCCGGCGCTGCCCTCCGGGCCCTCCGCCGCGCAGTCCGCGCCGCCGGCCGGCTACCCCGCGCCGCAGCAGCCGCAGTACGGCGGCGGCCAGCCGGGCCCGGCCATGGCGCAGCCCGGCGGTCTGCAGCAGGCGCCGGCGCCGTACATCCCGCAGCAGGCCTCCGCGCCGCGCGGTCCGGTGGCCCCGCAGCAGCTGCAGCAGCGCCCGGGGGCCGGCACCAACCCCGCGAGCTTCGAGGCGATGCGCCCGGCCGCGCCGCGCCCGGCGCCCGGGCAGTACGAGGACCCGTACGGCGGCGGTCGTCCGTACCAGGGTCAGGGAGGCTACTGACCGACCGGTGCCGGGGCCCCGACCGGCCCCGGCACGTCCTGCGGGGGACACACCGAGCACGACGCACCAAGCACGACGCATCACGCACCACGCACGACACACATCGCACGACAGAACGCACGACCGAGCGCGAAAAGGGGACGAACCGCCACGACGGCGGTCGTCCCCTCGTCTCGTCCGGCCAAGTGTCATATCCGGCTGGCAAGATGACCCCATGCCGACTCCCGTGCTCACCGCGCTGCACTGCTACCCGGTCAAGTCGATGGCGGGATGCGCGCCCGACGAGGCGCTCGTGGAGCCCTGGGGGCTCGCGGGCGACCGCCGATGGGCCGTCACCGATCCCGACGGCCAGGTGCTCACGCAACGGCAGGCGCCCCGGCTCGCGTTGGGCGCGGCCGTTCCGCTGCCGGGCGGCGGCGTGCGGCTCGGCGCGCCCGGGGCGCGGCCGCTGGAGCTCGCTGCGCCCGCCTCCGGGGAGCGGGGCACGCTCACGGTCCAGGTCTTCTCCGAGAAGGTGACGGCGGTGCCCGCGGGCGCCGCCGCCGACGCATGGGTGAGCGCCTTCCTGGGCGCCCCCTCCCGGCTCGTGCACATGGCCGACCCGGCGCACTGCCGCCCCATCGATCCGAATTACTCGCGCGAGGGCGAGACGGTCAGCTTCGCGGACGGCTACCCGCTGCTGGTCACCACCACCGCCTCGCTGCGGGCGCTCGACGCGCTCGTCGCCGAGGGCGACCGCGCCGCGGAGGGGCCCCTGCCGATGGACCGCTTCCGGCCCAACGCGGTCGTCGACGGCACCGGGCCGTGGGAAGAGGACGGCTGGCGGCGGGTGCGCATCGGCGAGGTGACCTTCCGGGCCGTCAAGCCCAGCGGCCGCTGCATCATCACCACCACCGACCAGCGCACCGCCGAGCGGGGCAAGGAGCCGCTGCGCACCCTGGCCCGCCATCACCGGCTGGGCGGCAAGCCGGTGTTCGGGCAGAACCTGATACCGGAGCACACCGGCACCCTGCGCCTCGGCGACCCGGTCGAGGTGCTGGACTGACCACCGCTTTCCGACCACCGCCGCACGACCGCCCGTGGGGGGCGGCGTCAACGCGCCGCCGCGGGCCCACTCCGCGAGGGGTGATTTTCCTCTCTCCGTCGTCTTCCTCCGCATGCGGTCTTCCGTGTGAGGTATTTACGGACGCGTAAGGGGGTGACCACCGTGCGCGCGACACTGTCCCACCGGCTGTGCCGACTGCTGGCCCGTTGGGGCTTCCCGGTGTCCCGGCGGCGCAATCCGCTGCTGCGGCGGAGCGACGTCGCCGAGGCCTGGACGGGGGTGGCCGCCGTGGTGCTGATGCTCCTGCTGGCACCGCCGCTGGGCTGGCTCACCGGCTCGCTGGCCCACGACGCGCTGCGCGAGACGGTCCGTGCGCAGCAGCGGCACCGCCATCTGGTGACCGCGACGGCGCTGCCGGTGCCCGCCGGCGCCCCGGAGGCGGGGCCCGGGCAGGAGAGTTCCACCGGCCGCGACGGCTTCCACCACGTGCTCGCCAGTTGGCCGTGCCCGGGCGGCCGGGAGTGCACCGGGGCGGTGGCCGTGCGCCGGTTCGCCGGGCCCGGCGAGCACTTCCCGCTGTGGACCGACGACGCGGGCCGGGTCGCGACCCGGCCCATGGACGACGCGGCCGCCGCGCTGCACGCCGTGCTGGCCGGGGTCGCCACGGCCGGTGCCTGCGCGGGGCTGCTGGAGGGCGGGCGGCGGCTCGTCGTGTGGCGCATCGTCCGGCGCCGGTACGCGCAGTGGGACGAGGAGTGGGAGCGGGCGGCGGGCACCTGGGGGCGGGCGGACACCGGCAGCTGAGGGCAGGCACCGGTCCGGCACCGGCTGCGGGCGGGCGGCGACGCGGAGACGTCAACTCCCGTGCGCCGCGCGCGCTACCGTGGTGCGGCCGGTACTCCTTCCGATCACGATGGCTCGTCCCGGATCGCACACACACTCATACGTGGGGGCTCAGCAGCACCATGGCACAGGGCTCGGTCAAGGTGACGCACACCGGCACGTCCCGCTGGCGGCTGCGGGCGGGCGAACGCACCGGGGAGTACGACTCCCTGGCCGCCGCCCTCGAAGCCGCCGCGGACGGCGACGTGCTGTCGGTGGCACCCGGCACCTACCGGGAGAACGTGGTGCTGGCCCGCGCCGTCACGCTGCGCGGCGGCGAGGGCCGGCCCGGCTCGGTGCGGATCGCCCCCACCGAGGGGGTGGCCGTCACCGTACGGGCGTCGGCGACGCTGCAGGACGTGTGCATCGAGGGCCACGACGCCGCGGCGCCCGCGCTGCTGGTGGAGGAGGGCAGACCCGTGCTGTCCGGGCTGCGGGTGGTGACACGTTCGGCGGCGGGCATCGAGGTGCGCGGCGGCGCGCGGCCGACGGTGCGCGCCTGCACCGTCGACAACCCCGCCGGTGTGGGCATCAGCGTCCAGGACGGCGCGGGCGGGGTCTTCGAGGACTGCGAGGTGGTGGCCGCCGGCCAGTCGGGGGTGGCCGTCGGCGGCGGGGCCGCGCCGCGCCTGGAGCGGTGCCGGGTGCACCACGCCCGTGGTGCGGGACTGTCGCTGACCGGCGAGGGCAGCACGCTGGAGGCGGTGGGCTGCGAGGTGTACGAGATCCGGGGCGCCGGGGTGCAGGTCGCGGAGCGCGCCGCGGGGCGGCTGACGGACTGCCGGGTGCACCGCACCTCCGGGGACGGGGTGACCCTGGACACCGATGCGGTGCTGGAGCTCGCCGACTGCGCCATCCACGACGTCCCGGAGAACGCCGTGGACCTGCGCTCGCGTTCGGTGCTGCGGATGACCCGCTCGGCGGTGCGCCGCTTCGGCCGCAACGGGCTGTCGGTGTGGGATCCGGGCACGCGGGTGGAGGCCGCGCAGTGCGAGATCCACGACAGCACCGGCGACTACCCGGCGGTGTGGGTGAGCGACGGCGCCGGGGCCGGCCTGGTCTCCTGCCGGGTGCACGACGTCCCCGACGCCCTGTTCGTCCTGGACCGCGGCTCCAGCGCGGAGGTCACCGACAGCGATCTGTCCCGGGTGCGCGGCACCGCGGTCTCGGTCAGCGGCGGCGCGGCCGCCGCCCTGGAGGACTGCCGGATCCGGGAGGCGGCCACCGGCGTGTGGTTCCGCGGGCACGGCAGCGGCGGGCGGGTGGCCGGCTGCGCCATCGACGCCACGTCCACCGGCGTGATCGTCTCCAAAGGCGCGGATCCCGTGGTGGAGCGGTGCACCGTCACCTCGCCCCGCGAGGCCGGCTTCTACGTCTCGGCCGAGGGGCGCGGCACGTTCGACGGCTGCCGGGTGACCGGCAGCGCCGGGTACGGCTTCCACGTCATCGACGGCTGCCGCTCGACGCTGACCGACTGCCGTACGGAGCGCTGCGCGCGCGGCGGCTACGAGTTCGCCGAGGACGGCGTGGTGCGCGAGGGGTGCACGAGCGACGACGAGGTGCGGGCCGCGGCGCCGGTGCCCGTGGTGCAGACCGCGGCCGCCCCGGCCCGGCCCGCCGCGGTGCCCGGCCCGCGCCCGGCGACGGCGGAGACCGAAGCGGCGGACGGTGCGGCGGTGCGGCCGGCGGCGGCGGTCCTGGGGGAACTGGACGCGCTGGTGGGTCTGGAGAGCGTCAAGCGCGAGGTGCGCGCCCTGACCGACATGATCGAGGTCGGCCGGCGGCGGCAGGAGGCCGGCCTCAAGGCGGCCTCGGTGCGCCGGCACCTGGTCTTCACCGGTTCCCCCGGCACGGGCAAGACCACCGTCGCCCGGCTCTACGGCGAGATCCTGGCCGCCCTCGGGGTGCTGGAACGCGGGCACCTGGTGGAGGTCTCCCGGGTGGACCTGGTGGGCGAGCACATCGGCTCGACGGCGCTGCGCACCCAGGAGGCGTTCGACCGGGCGCGCGGCGGAGTGCTGTTCATCGACGAGGCGTACGCGCTGTGCCCGGAGGACGCCGGGCGGGACTTCGGCCGGGAGGCCATCGACACGCTGGTGAAGCTGATGGAGGACCACCGGGACGAGGTGGTGGTGATCGTCGCCGGCTACACGGCGGAGATGGAGCGCTTCCTGACGGTCAATCCGGGGGTGGCCTCGCGTTTCTCGCGGACGATCACCTTCGGCGACTATGCGCCGCAGGAGCTGCTGCGCATCGTGCGGCAGCAGGCGGAGGAGCACGAGTACCGCATCGGCGAGGAGGCCGCCGAGGCGCTGCTGCGGTACTTCACGGACCTGCCCAAGGGGCCGGCGTTCGGCAACGGCCGCACGGCCCGGCAGACCTTCGAGGCGATGGTCGAGCGGCATGCGGGCCGGGTGGCGCAGCTGCCGGCGCCGAGCACCGAGGACCTCACCCTTCTGTACGCGCAGGACCTGCCCGAACTGCCCTGACCGGGCGAGCGGTTCGCCTGGTGCGCCACCTGGCGTCGTCGTGACCGCGTGGCAGGATGTGCGCCACGGTGTGCGACGGTCGACCCCCGAAAGGACGGCCCGGGTGAGCGACAACCAGAACCTCCTGGCGGAGCAGCGGCGCGCCCTGATCCTCGACGAGGTCCGGCGGCGCGGCGGGGTGCGGGTCAACGAGCTGACGCGGCGGTTGCACGTGTCGGACATGACGGTCCGCCGGGACCTGGACGCGCTGGCGCGCCAGGGGGTGGTGGAGAAGGTGCACGGGGGTGCGGTGCCGGTGGCGGCGGCGACCACGCACGAGCCGGGGTTCGAGGCGAAGTCGGCACTGGAGCTCGGCGCGAAGCAGGACATCGCCCGGGCCGCGGCCCGCATGGTGCCGCGGGGCAGTGCGATAGCGCTGGCGGGCGGGACGACGGTGTACGCCCTCGCACAGCAGCTGGTCGAGGTCGCCGAGTTGACGGTCGTCACCAATTCGGTACGGGTGGCCGAGGCGTTCCACGCCGCCCGGCGCGCGCTTGCGCCGTCCGTCCACCCCGCCCGGCCGGGCGCGGCGACGGTGGTGCTGACGGGCGGCGTGCGCACGCCGTCGGACACCCTGGTGGGCCCGGTGGCGGACGCGGCGATCCGGTCGCTGCACTTCGACGTGCTCTTCATCGGCGTGCACGGCATATCGGCGGACGCCGGACTGTCCACGCCCAACCTGGCGGAGGCCGAGACCAACCGGCACTTCGTGCGCGCGGCGAGACGGGTGGTGGTGCTGGCCGACCACACCAAGTGGGGCACCGTGGGCCTGAGCTCCTTCGCCGCGCTGGAGGAGGTGGACGCCCTGGTCACCGATGCCGGGCTGCCGTCCGCGGCGCGCACGCAGATCACCGAGCGGGGGCCGGCCGTCGTGGTGGCCGGCGAGGAGGACGACGGGGAGGCCGACCGGGATACGGACATCTGAGGCCGCACGCACTACCGTAAGCGGAACCCGGTCGGAGGCGAGACCCACGTGGGGGGTTGGTGCGATGACCCGTGCGATGGCCCGTGTTGCTGCGATGACCCGCAGGTCGCGCGGCCTGCGCCCGGTCGGTGCGGACTTCGCCGACACCGCGCCGGTGCGCCTGTCGTTCGCGGCCCGGATGGCCGCGGCGCCCGAGGAGGTCTACCGGGCGCTGGCCGACGAGGTGGAGGCGTGGCCGCGCTGGTTCCGGGTGGTGACGCTGGCCCGGCCGGTGGAGCGGGAGGGCCGGGACGGGCACGAGATCCACCTGTTGGGGACGATCCGCTTCCTGGAGACCGTGATGGTGGCGGTTCCGCAGCGGCGGTACGCGTACCGCGTCGACGCCACCAACCTGCCCGGGGTGCACGCGATGCTGGACGACTGGCGGCTGTCACCGGTCGGTGGCGGAACGATCCTGCAGTGGCGGATCGGCATGGACGGCCCCCTGCCGGGGCGCCTGGCCGTACAGCTGGCCCGCCCCCTGCTGCACCGGGTCTTCCGCGACGCGGTGCGCACCCTGGACCGCCGGCTGTCGGCGGCGTAGGGACCGCGGCGTCAGCCGGGCCAGCGGCCGGTGGCCAGGAAGGTGCTGATGGCCATGGTGTAGGGGGTGATGTCCAGGCCCTGCGCGGCCAGCCAGGCGTCGGAGTAGTACTTGTCGAGGTAGCGCTCGCCGGGGTCGCAGATGAGGGTGACGACGCTGCCCGCCCGGCCCTCGGCGGCCATCTCCGCCACGATCCTCAGGGCGCTCCACAGGCCGGTGCCGGTGGAGCCGCCCGCCTTGCGCCCGATGGCCCGCTCCAGGGCGCGCACGGCCGCGACGCTCGCCGCGTCGGGGACCTTCATCATCCGGTCGATGGCACCGGGCACGAAGCTGGGTTCCATGCGGGGCCGGCCGATGCCCTCGATGCGCGAGGGCAGCTCGCACACGGCGGACGGGTCGTGGTCGCGCCAGCCGGCGAAGAAGCAGGAGTTCTCCGGGTCGGCGACGCACACCCGGGTGTCGTACTGCATGTAGCGGATGTAGCGGGCGATGGTGGCGGAGGTGCCGCCGGTGCCCGCAGTGGCCACGATCCAGGCCGGCTCGGGGTGCCGCTCGTCGCGCATCTGACGGTAGAGCGACTCGGCAATATTGTTGTTGCCGCGCCAGTCGGTGGCCCGCTCGGCGTAGGTGAACTGGTCGATGTAGTGGCCGCCGGTGCGCTCGGCGAGGGCCGCGGCCTCGGCGTACATCGTGCGCGGGTCGTCCACGAAGTGGCAGCGCCCGCCGTGGAACTCGATGAGCCGGCACTTCTCCGGGCTGGTCGTGCGCGGCATGACGGCGACGAAGGGGACGCCGATCAGCTCGGCGAAGTAGGCCTCGGAGACGGCGGTGGAGCCGCTGGAGGCCTCGATGACCGCGGCCTCCGGCCGGATCCAGCCGTTGCACAGCCCGTACAGGAACAGCGAGCGCGCCAGCCGGTGCTTCAGGCTGCCGGTCGGATGGGTCGACTCGTCCTTCAAATACAGGTCGACGCCCCACTCCGGCGGCAGCGGGAAGCCGAGCAGGTGCGTGTCGGCGGACCGGTTGGCGTCCGCCTGGACCCTGCGCACCGCCTCCTTGAGCCAGGCGCGGTACGCCGGGTCGCTGCGGTCCACGTCGACGGTGTGCCGGGGCGGGTCGTGCTCCGGGGGGTGCGCTGTGCCGTTCACACGCCGCTCCTGGTGCTGTGCGGGCGCCTCCCGGGCTCCGGGCCCGGTGTGGCCCTTCGATCATAAGCGGGCACTGGTGTCCGGGCCCGGTCACGGGCAGACTGCGCCTGAAGGGCGATCCGGACACGACACGAAAGGCGGTACGCCGTGGCGGAAGCGGAATTCAGCGCGAGGGGCGTGCGGATCGACCGCGACCACCGGTCGCTGACCCGGGCCGGACAGGTGCAGATCAAGGACGGCCGCCTGGAGCTGCTGACCAGTTACGGCCGGGAGATCGACAGCGCGCCGGTGGACTCGGTGCAGGCCCGCAAGCCCTGGCTCGCCCGCGACCGGGCGAGGGCGACGGTCAACGGCCACCATTACGTGCTCACCCTGGGCGCCGAGCACGAGGCGGCCGCCGAGGACGCCGAGGACAAGGCCGAGGAAGAGGTCAACCGTTTTCTGGAGGTGGTGCGGTCGGCGCACGGAAGCACGCCGAAGCACTGACGGGTGCAGGAGTTGCGAAGGCGGCTGCGAGAGTCGACCCTTGACGCAAGTACCGGCATCACCGAGGGTCTACCGGCGGTCACCCTGCGGACCAGTCCGCCGTACGGACCGGCGGGGGGACGCCGCCGGTCCGCAACAGGCGCGTGAGGCAACGCGTTTCGGAATCAGGCTAGCCCTACTTCTTCAGGGAGTCGCAGCCGTGATCAGCCGAGTGAACAGGCACTGCACCGTCGAGCTCCAGGCTCTGCCGCCGCGGATCGGCCAGGTCCGCAGAATCGTATCTGCGCAGTTGCGCTACTGGCATCTCGATCCGCTCATCGACCGCGCGGCCTTGTGCGTCACCGAGCTGCTGACCAACGTTCACCAGCACGCGGAGCCCGACAAGCACTGCACGGTCGAACTCGACCTGGTGCTGGACCGGCTGACCGTCTCCGTGCGCGACCACGACCCCCGGCTGCCCACCCTGGGCGCTGCGGACCCGGCGAGCACCCACGGCCGGGGGCTGGCCCTGGTGGCCGCGCTCAGCTCCAGCTGGGGCGTGCAGGAGCGGCCGGACGGCGGGAAGGTCGTCTGGTTCACGCTGTCCGTTCCCGCGAGCGCCCCGTCGACCCCGCCGCGCACGGCCCGCCGCCCCAAGAAGCGCGCCGCCCTGCCGGCCACGCTCACCCCCCACGAGGAACCCGCCCTGGCCGGCGCCCGCCCCACCCGAACCCGCACCTGACCAGCGCCCCGAAGGGGCGCGGGGCACACGGCCCCACCCCCAGGGGCGCGGGGAACTGCGCGACAAGCCACAACGGAGCCGCACCCGACCGCGCACCCCGCAAGCGGGCGCGTCACCCCACCAGCACCCGCAGAGGATCGTCCAGCACCGGCTGCCAAGCCGCCTCCGCCGCCCCGATGAGACTGTTGAAGTCGAGCGTGCAGGCGAGGATCGGGACGCTCCCGCTGCGCCCCCACAGGCTCCGGTCGGCCACGACGGCCCGCAGCCGCTCGGGGTCGGCTTCCAGCAGTTCGCGGTGGAGTCCGCCGAGCAGGATCCGATCCGGGTTGAGGATGTTGACGAGTCCCGCCAGCCCGAGCCCGAGCCGGTCGACGACCAGTTCCGCCGCGGCCCGTACCGCCGGGTCGGAGTACTCCGAACGGAGCAGCTCCCGCGACTGCTGCAGCAGTGACACCGCGGGGCCGGGCGTGCGGCCGGCCGCCGTGAGGAAGGCGAGCGGGTCGGTCTCGACGTCGAGGCATCCGCGGCTGCCGCAATGGCACGGCAGCCCCGCCGGGTTGACGGTGAGGTGGCCGACTTCCAGGGCGAGCCCGGAGCTGCCGGTGTGGGGACGGCCGTCCAGGACGAGCGCCCCGCCGACTCCCCGGTGGCCGGTGGCCACGCACAGCAGGTGCCGCGCGCCGCGGCCGGCGCCGTGCCGGTGCTCGGCGAGGGCGGCGAGGTTGACGTCGTTGCCGGCGACTCCCGCGAGCGGCCTGCCGTCCGCTCCGGTGATCCCGCTCTTGGCGAGGGCTTCGGTGAACAGCCGGCGTACGGGCGCGCCGGCGGGCCAGGACAGGTGCAGCGGGTTGAGGGCGGTGCCGTCGGGTTCGGCCACGGCCGAGGGCACGGCGAGGCCCGCGCCGAGGCACTGCCGGCCGGTCTCGCGCAGCAGGGTGGCGCCGGCTTCGACGACGGCGTCGAGGATGCGGGAGGGGTCGGCGGGGACGTCCATGCAGCCGGGTGCGGTGGCGACCATGCGCCCGCCGAGGCCGACGAGGGCCGCCCGGTAGCCGTCCGCGTGGATCTGCGCGGCGAGGACGACCGGTCCGCCGGGGGCGATGGACAGCCGGTGGGAGGGGCGTCCCTGGGCGCCGGCGGCCACGGGGTGCGGGTCGACGGTGATCAGCCCGAGGGCTTCCAGTTCGGCGGCCACGGCGCCAGCGGTCGCCCGGGTCACGCCGAGTTCGGCGGTGAGCACGGCGCGGGTGGGCGCGCGGCCGGTGTGTACGAGCTGGAGGGCCGGGCCGAGCGCCCCTCTGCCCCGCTCCAGGCGGGTGGTCCGGGTCTGGGTCACGCTCCTATTCTGACTTTGTGCCGTCGCTGAACAAAACACGGACGGCCGCCTGCGTGTCAGTGCCGGCTGACAGGATGGCTGTGTGAGCGAGGGGAGGCTGCCGTGGTGATCGCCCAGGAGCGCGGCTGGCTGTGCGCGGGCCTGCGCTGGAGCGCGGACGGCCCGGCCCTGGTGTGGCGCCGCCCCGGGCGCGGCGAGCGCCTCTCCCCGCTGCCGCCCGGCAGGGCGCTGTCCTTCACCACGGGCGCCGGCCGCCACTGTGTGGGCGTGCGCCGCGGCGGCCGGCACACCCCGTGCCCGACCGGTGCCGGCGTCCCGGCCACGGTCACCTCGGCGCAGTGCGCCGACTGCGCCCGGCTGGACCGCTCCCGCTCCGTGGCGGCCGACACCCTGGCCGACGACCCCCGTCCCTACGACGTGTACCTGGCGTGGTTCGGCCCCGGTCTGGTCAAGGTCGGTATCACGGCCACCGAGCGGCAGGGTATCCGCCTGCTGGAACAGGCCGCGTTGTCGTACGTGCTGCTGGGGCGCGGCCCGCTCATGGCGGCACGCCGCGCGGAGGCCGTGCTGGGTGCCGCCCTCGCGGTCCCCGACCGCATCCCGTACGCGGCCAAGCGCACCGCCCGCCATCCGCTGCCGCCGCGGGAGCGGCGCGCGCGGGAGCTGGCGGCGACGCACGCGCAGGCGCTCGGGCTGGCGGGGCTGCCCGAGTCGCTGCACACGCTGCCGCCGGCCGTGGTGCACCACGACGAGGCGTTCCACACGGAGGGCATACGCACCGGCGGGGCCCTGGCCGAGCTCGCCCCCGGGTGCACGGTGGCGGGCCGGGTGGCCGCCGTGGCGGGCCCGGACGTCCATCTGGAGACGGCCGAGGGCCACCAGCTGGTCGTCGACGCGCGGCAGCTGGCCGGCTGGCCGCTGACGGCCGCCGCGCCAAACGCCCGGACGACGGCGGCGGTCCGGGCCGCGGCGCCGGAGCCCGAAGGGCTCTTCTGACGGGAAGCCGCCGCTACGGTGGTGCCATGACGGCCCTGAGCTTCGAGCGCCACTGCGCGGAAATCCTCGCGCAGACGGCCCTGTTGAGGTCCCACGTCCACGGGGCGGACGCGGACGCCCCGGTGCCCACCTGCCCCGAGTGGACCCTCGGCCAGTTGCTGCGGCACCTCGGCGGCGCCCACCGGTGGGCGGAGACGGCCGTACGGACGCGGGCGCAGGAGCCCGTCCCCGACACGGAGCTGAACACCGTCCCCCAGCGCACCGGCGAGGACCTCGACCCGCTGGGCTCCTGGCTGGAGGAGGGCGCGGCGCTGCTGGCCGGGACCCTGCGCACGGCCGGGCCGGCCGCACCGGTGTGGTCGCCGGTGCCGGAGGAGTCGGCCCGCTACCGGTGCGCCGGGTTCTGGGCCCGCAGGATGGCCCACGAGACGGCCGTGCACCGGGCGGACGCGGCGCTGGCCGTGGGGGCGGAGTTCGCGCTGGAGGCCGAGGTGGCGCGGGACGCCGTCGAGGAGTGGCTGGGCTTCGCCGGCCTGCCGGAGGCGTACGAGGCGGCCCCGGGCCGGCCGGGCCTGCTCGGCCCCGGCCGCACCCTGCACTTCCACGCCACCGGGGCCCGGCCCGCCGACTGGTTCGTCGACCTGACCGGTACGGCCCCCGTGGTGCGCCCGGCACCGGCCGACGCGACGGTCGTGGTGCACGGCTCCCTGACGGACCTGCTCCTCTTCCTCTACCGCCGCCCGGCCCCGGACGTCCACGTCACCGGCGACGCGGGGCTGCTGGCGCTCTGGCTGGACCGCACGGGCTTCTGGCTCCAGGAGGAGTGAGGGCCCCACCCGAGCCCGGTTTGCCCCTCGGGTGCGGGTCGTTCCTGGCTGGTCGCGCAGTTCCCCGCGCCCCTTTGGGGCGCCCCATTCGGGGGCCGGCTCAGGCGCCCGACGTACCCGGGCGGTCGATGCCGGCCAGGGTGCGCCGGGCCACCGGATGCGTGCGGACGATCTCGGCGAGCGTCGTCGAGCCGCTGGTGATGCGCGCGAAGGCGCGCCACGCCGGGCGGAAGCCGGTGACCGCGGCGTGGATCAGGCCGGGCCGGCGTTCGAAGAGGGCGAGCATGCGGCGCCCGACGCCCATCTCGACCCCGAGCCCGGCCTTGATGGCGAAGGCGTAGTTCAGGGCCTGGCGGCGGGCGTCGACGGCGTCCTGCGCCTCGGCGATGCGTACCGCCCACTCCCCCGCCAGCCGGCCGGAGCGCAGGGCGAAGGAGATGCCCTCGCGCGTCCACGGCTCCAGCAGCCCGGCGGCGTCGCCGCAGACGAGGACCCGGCCGCGGGAGAGGGGGGAGTCGTCGGTGCGGCAGCGCGTGAGGTGGCCGGAGGAGATCTTCGGCTCGAAGCCGGCGAGGCCGAGCCGGCCGATGAAGTCCTCCAGGTAGCGCTTGGTGCCGGCGCCGTCGCCGCGGGCGGCGATGACGCCGACGGTCAGGGTGTCGCCCTTGGGGAAGACCCAGCCGTAACTGCCGGGCATCGGGCCCCAGTCGACGAGCACCCGGCCGGCCCAGTCCTCGGCCACGGTGGCGGGCACGGGGATCTCGGCCTCCAGGCCGAGGTCGACCTGCTCCAGCTTCACCCCCACGTGGGCGCCGATGCGCCCGGCGCTGCCGTCGGCGCCGACGACGGCGCGGGCCAGGACGGTGCTGCCGTCGCCGAGGACGACGGCGACGGTGCGCCGGTCGGGCACGGCCGCACCGTGCTGTTCGACGCGCGAGACGGTCACCCCGGTGCGCACCTCGGCCCCGGCGGCCCTGGCGACGTCGACGAGTCCGGCGTCGAACTCGGGCCGGTTGATGAGCCCGAAGAGCATCCGCTTGGAGCGGCGGGTGCGGGTGAGCTTGCCGTTGAGGGAGAAGGTGACGGCGTGCACGCGGTCGCGCAGCGGCAGCTCGAAGCCGGGCGGCAGCGCGTCGCGCGAGGGGCCGATGATGCCGCCCCCGCAGGTCTTGTAGCGGGGCAGTTCCGCCTTCTCCAGGAGCAGCACCCGGCGGCCGGCGGCGGCCGCGGCGTGGGCCGCCGAGGCGCCGGCGGGCCCGGCGCCCACCACCACGACGTCCCAGACCGGTTCCCCGGCCGGCTCGCCGGCCGTCTGACGTCCCTCGTCCCGGGCTGCGCTGTCGCTGCTCACCTGTGCCTTCGCTCCCCACACCTTCACGGCAACGGCTTTCGTCCGCATCCTACGGCCCGTCGCGGCGCGCCCCCTCGGGGGTGAGCCCGGGGCGGGCCGTGGGAGGATCGGCGGACACAACCGTGCATCCGTACGAAAGGTGCGGTCACGGCACGAACGACCGCTGCCGCGTCTCGAAGGAGAGCGTTCCATGGACACGTCCTCGTCCCGTCTGCCGGACCCCGCCGCGCTGGCGACCACCGTCGCCGGGCTCACGCAGCGGGCCCGGACCGAACTGGCCGAGCTGGTGGCCTTCCGATCGGTGGCGGACGAGGCGCAGTTCCCCAAGAGCGAGTGCGAGGCGGCCGCGAACTGGGTGGCCGGCGCCCTGCGCGCCGAGGGCTTCGAGGACGTGGCGCTGCTGGACACCCCGGACGGCACCCAGTCCGTCTACGGCCACCTGCCCGGTCCGGCCGGGGCGCCGACCGTGCTGCTGTACGCCCACTACGACGTCCAGCCGCCGCTGGACGAGGCGGCCTGGGTCTCCCCGCCGTTCGAGCTGACCGAGCGCGACGGGCGCTGGTACGGCCGGGGCTCGGCCGACTGCAAGGGCGGCTTCATCATGCACCTGATGGCGCTGCGGGCGCTGAAGGAGCACGGTGGCGTGCCGGTCGGCGTGAAGGTGATCGTGGAGGGCTCGGAGGAGCAGGGCACCGGGGGCCTGGAGCGGTACGCCGAGGCGCACCCGGAGCTGCTGGCGGCCGACGCCATCGTCATCGGTGACGCCGGCAACTTCCGCCTCGGCCTGCCCACGGTGACGGCCACCCTGCGCGGCATGACGCTGGTGCGCGTGCAGGTGGACACGCTGGAGGGCAACCTGCACTCCGGCATGTTCGGCGGTGCCGCGCCGGACGCGCTGGCGGCCCTGATCCGCGTCCTGGACAAGCTGCGCGACGAGGACGGCTCGACGGTCGTGCCCGGCCTGGAGGAGCAGGCGGCGGCGAGCTGGGAGGGCCTGCAGTACCCGGAGGCGGACTTCCGCAAGGACGCCAAGGTGCTCGACGGCGTCGCGCTGATCGGCTCGGGCACGGTGGCCGACCGGCTGTGGGCCCGCCCGGCCGTGACCGTCCTCGGCATCGACTGCCCGCCGGTGGTCGGCGCGACCCCGTCCGTGCACGCCAGTGCCCGCGCCCTGATCAGCCTGCGGGTGCCGCCGGGCACGGACGCGGCCGCGGCGACGAAGCTGCTGGCCGCGCACCTGCAGGCGAGCACCCCCTGGAACGCCCGGGTCTCGGTGGAGCAGGTCGGCCAGGGCCAGCCGTTCCAGGCGGACACCTCCAGCCCGGCGTACGAGGCGATGGCCCGGGCCATGGGTGTGGCGTACCCCGGCGAGGAGATGCAGACCGCGGGCATGGGCGGCTCGATCCCGCTGTGCAACACCCTCGCCTCGCTCTACCCGCAGGCGGAGATCCTGCTCATCGGCCTGAGCGAGCCGGAGGCGCAGATCCACGCGGTGAACGAGAGCGTCTCGCCGCAGGAGCTGGAGCGCCTCGCCCTGGCCGAGGCGCTCTTCCTGGCGGACTACGCGGGCAGCCGCACCTGAGCGTCCGCCGGTTGGGGCGCGGCGCGCCCCCAGGGCATGTCCGGCGAATCGGCGTCATGCCGCGCCACGGCGCCCCGTAAGGGGCGCGGGGAACTGCGCGATCAGCCACCGACGGCCTGCAGCCGACGTGGCACCCCGCGCCCCGGGCACGGCACTTCGTCTGCGGGGCGCGTCGTGGCTTGTCGCGCCCACGCGGCGGAGCCGCAGATCGACACTGCCCCGCGCCCCTACGGGGCGGCGCCGTCACCCCACCGGGACGCCGGCCTCCAGGTTGTACGGGCAGCCCCGTTCCCGGGCGCGCAGCGCCCACCGCAGCCGGCTCAGGCGGACCGGCGGGAGCATCGTGGCCGCCTCGTCCTCGGTGACGAAGCGCCAGCCGCGCAGCTCGGAGCCGGGCAGCAGCAGGCGGTGGGCCTCGGCGGAGTGCAGCCGCCCGCCGTCGAAGAGGAAGCGCATGCCGCCGAAGCCGGGTGGCTTGGGCGGCTCCCAGTCGACCACCAGCAGCCGCGGTACGTCCTGCAGTTCGATGCCGATCTCCTCGGCGACCTCGCGCATGCCGGCCCGGGCGGGGGCCTCGCCCTGTTCGACGACGCCGCCGGGGAACTCCCAGCCGGGCTTGTAGGTGGGGTCGACGAGCAGGAAGCGGTCGTGTTCGTCGAACAGCAGCACGCCGGCGGCGAGCGTGGCCGCCGTCGGCTCGGGCGTCTGGACGATGGGGCAGTAGCCGGCGGTGCCGTTGCGGACGGCTTCGGCGACCTGTTCGGCGACCTCGCGCGGGGTGCGGCCGGCGGTGTCGACGACCAGGCCGTCCTCCTTCAGCCAGCCGAGGGCGGCCCGGTAGGGGGCCAGGTGGTCGCGCGCCCACTGCCGTACGGATTCGCTGCGCACCGCGTCGCCGGGGAATTCCACGCGTGCCTCGATGCGCTCCCGCAGTATCGTTTCGTCGGCGGTGAGCACCACATGGCGCACCTGGATCCGACGGGAGGCGAGGGCGCCGAAGATCTCGTCGCGGTACTCCTGCCGCAGCAGCGTCATCGGCACCACGAGCACCCCGCCCACCTCGGCCAGCAGCGCCGCCGCGGCGTCGGCCACCATCCGCCGCCACATCGGCAGGTCCTGGTAGTCGGTGACCTGCGCCATTCTCTTCTGCGGCAGCAGGTGCCGCAGTGCCGCGCCGATCACCTCCGGGTCGTAGAGGGTGCTGTCCGGAAGGAGCCGGACCAGTTCCTGCGCCGTGCTGGTCTTGCCGCCACTGAACGGGCCGTTCAGCCAGACGATCACGGTTCCCCCTTCTGCGCGGTCCCCCAGGGACCGCCCCCGACAGCACGTCCCGCACCACCTTGCCACGGAAACGTGTACGAGGGGCATGGTGCCCGCGCCCGATCGCCGGGCCCGTCTTGACCAGGGCCTGAGCCCACGTCATATGCCGGAGGCGTTCCCCGGCAGTCCCCACAGCCCCAGCTCCCCCGCGGCCGCGGCCGCCGCGCCCACCAGGCCCGCGTCCGCGCCCAGCCGGGCCGGCACCACCCGGACGCCCGCGGCGAAGGACAGCGCCGCGTACTCGCGCAGGCACGCGCGCAACGGGCCGAAGAGCACCTCGCCCGCGCCCGCCACACCGCCGCCCACCACCGCGACGTCGACCTCCACGAGGGTGGCCGTCGCGGCGATGCCGGCGGCCAGCGCCCGGGCGGCGCGGGCGAAGGAGGCGCGCGCGGCCTCGTCCCCGGCGCGGGCCGCGGCGGCGACGGCCTGGGCGCTCGCGTCCCCGTCCGCCCCCGGCCGCCAGCCCTCGGCCAGCGCCCGGCGGGCGATGTTCGGCCCGCTGGCGATCCGCTCCACGCAGCCGCGCCCGCCGCAGGCGCAGCGGTCCCCGTCGAGGTCGACGCTGATGTGCCCGATGTGGCCGGCGTTTCCCGTGGGGCCGGGATGCAGGCGACCGCCCAGCACCAGGCCACCGCCGACGCCCGTGGAGACCACCATGCACAGCGCGTTGTCGTGGCCGCGGGCGGCGCCCTGCCAGTGCTCGGCGGCGGTCATCGCCACCCCGTCGCCCACCAGTACCACCGGGAGCCCGCCACTTGCCGCGGTCACCTCGGCGACCAGCGGAAAGTCCCGCCAGCCGGGCACGTTGACGGGGCTCACGCAGCCGGCGGAGGCGTCCACGGGCCCGGCGCTGCCGATGCCCACGGCCCGTACGCCCGACCACTCGGCGGCCGCGGCCAGTTCACCGAGGACCGCCGCGACCGCGGCCATGACCGCGGCCGCGTCCCCGTCCGCCGGGGTCGCCCGGCGGACGCGCCGCAGCAGCCGGCCGCGGCCGTCCACCAGCGCGCCGGCGATCTTGGTGCCGCCGATGTCGAGAGCGGCGACGAGGTCGCCGGGTTCGGTGTGCACGGTGCTCGCGTCTCTCCTGGGTGCGGCCGGTCGGTCGGTGTACGGGCCCCAGTCTCACCGGGGTTGACAACGTTGTCCACCTCTATGCTCGACACCGCCCCCGCGCAACCGGCGGCCCCCGCACGCACAAAGGACCGGAAAACGCCCATGAACACCGCCCGCGGCCCCCTCGTGGGGCAGCCGCGCTACGGCACCCGCCCCACCATGAAGGACGTCGCCGCCCGCGCCGGCGTCGGCCTGAAGACGGTCTCCCGCGTGGTCAACGGCGAGCCGGGCGTCACCGCCGAGACCGAGCGGCGCGTCCGCGACGCCATCACCGCCCTCGGCTTCCGGCGCAACGACAGCGCCCGCATCCTGCGCAAGGGCCGCACCGCCTCCATCGGCCTGGTCCTGGAGGACCTCGCCGACCCGTTCTACGCGCCCTTGAACCGCGCGGTGGAGGAGGTCGCCCGGGACCACGGCGCCCTGCTCTTCAACGGCTCCAGCGCCGAGGACCCCGAGCGCGAGCAGGAGGTCGCCCTCGCCTTCTGCGCCCGCCGCGTCGACGGCCTGATCGTCATCCCGGCCGGCCACGACCACCGCTACCTCGAACCCGAGATCGCCGCCGGCATCGCCACCGTCTTCGTCGACCGGCCCGCCGGGCTCATATCCGCCGACGCGGTCCTCTCCGACAACTTCGGCGGCGCCCGCGAGGGCGTCGCCCACCTCATCGCCCACGGCCACCGGCGCATCGGCTTCATCGGCGACCGGCCCGGCATCCACACCGCGGCCGAGCGACTGCGCGGCTACCGGGCCGCGATGGCGCAGGCGGGGCTGCCCGTGGCCGACGAGTGGCTGGGCCTCGGCCCCACCGCCCCCGACCGCGTGCGCGCCGCGGCCGAGCGCATGCTCACCGGCCCCGAGCCGGTCACCGCCCTGTTCACCGGCAACAACCGCGTCACCGTCACCGTCCTGGAGCTGCTGGCGCGTTCGCCTCGGCCCGCGGCCCTCGTCGGCTTCGACGACCTGGAACTGGCCGGCCTGCTCTCCCCCGGCATCACGGTCGTGGCCCAGGACGCCGCCCGCCTGGGCCGCACCGCGGCCGAACTGCTCTTCCAGCGCCTGGAAGGCGCCGAGGACACCCCGCGCCACGTCGAGGTCCCCACCCGCCTGGTGGTCCGCGGCTCCGGCGAACTGCCGCCCGTCACGGGGTGACTCCTGGGCCGTCGCCCCGCAGGGGCGCGGGGCGGTGTCGATGTGCGGCTCCGCCGCGTGGGCGCGACAAGCCACCGACGGCCTGCGGCCGAAGCCCCACCCCAGCACCGGCCTGCGGGCGCGCCGTGGCCGATCGCGCCCACGCGCTCGCGCGCCCGCAGGCAGGGTGCCGTCCTTCGCCCGGGCCTGGGGGTGGCGCGTCGACTGCGGGCCGTCGGTGGCCGATCGCGCAGTTCCCCGCGCCCCTGGCGGGGCACTGCACCAGCACACGGCGTCCCGTCAGGGGCGCGTCGACTGCGCGACAAGCCACGACGCACCCCCGGACGGGGTGCCGTGCCGCGCCCGCGCGGCGGCAGCCGCAGGTCGGCACCGCCCCGCGCCCCTACGGGGCGCCGTGCAGCGGCAGCGCCGCGAAGACGTGGTCCTGCCACACCAGGCGGGACGCCTCCTCCGGGTAGGCGGTGGTCACCGGCCGGGTGTCGAAGAGCCGCGTCAGGCGCTGCTCGGCGTCGTACGCCGGCCAGCCGGGGTCGCCGTGCGCGGCGAAGGCCGCCCACGCGGCGCGCAGGGAGGCGGAGACCTCCTCCGCGGCGGGACGGGCGCCGCCGCCGTCGCCGATCATCATCGTGGCCAGGCCGCTGCCCAGGTTGCCGAACACCAGCGGGACGTCGAGGCCGTGGCAGGCGCCGAAGGCGCCGCCCATGGCAGGGGCCGCCCAGGTCAGCTCGTACAGGTGGGCGCGTCCGCCGCCGGCGGTCTGCGCCGTGGCGAGGTGGAGGCTCGGCATGCGGAACAGCCGGTCGGAGTTGACCAGTTCGTACAGCTCGCCCGGGCCCGCGGCCGGGAAGGCGTCGCGGTAGCGGCGGGCACCGTCCGGGCCGGGGGCGAACCGCTCCAGGGCGGTGGCGGCCTGCTCCGGCGTCACCTGCCCGAGCGTGCCGTCGACCACGTCGAACAGTCGCTGCTCGTCACGGGTGTGGCCGACCACGAGGTCCACGTCCCGGCCGGCACCGCCGGCCAGGGCCTGCCAGGGCGTGGCGGACAGGACGTCGCCGTCGACGACGGGCGAGAACAGGATGGGCCGGTGCGCGATCGAACCCCAGCGCCCCGCGAACGCCGCCGCCTTGGCGCCGACCGCGTCACCGGCGGCCGACAGCCGGTCCGGGGCCACGGTCGCGAGGTCGGCCGCGGTGGGCCGCAGGCCCAGCTCGGCGGCGCAGGCGGCGGTGACGTCGGCGGCGAGTTCCGGTGAGAAGAAGGTGCCCGGCACGCTCTGTGCGACGGCCCGGCGGAAGAGCCCGGCCGCGCGCGGCACCGTCAGCAGCGCGGCGATCGATCCCGCGCCCGCCGACTGGCCGAAGACCGTGACCCGGTCCGGGTCGCCCCCGAAGGCCCGGACGTTGTCCCGGACCCACTCCAGCGCGGCGATCTGGTCGAGCAGCCCCCGGTTGGCGGGCGCCCCCTCGATCTGCGCGAAACCCTCGATGCCCAGGCGGTAGTTGAACGTCACCACGACGAGACCGCCCTCCCGCGCGAGGCGGGCCCCGTCGTACTCCGGCTGGGCCGCGGTGCCGACGATGTAGGCGCCGCCGTGGAGCCACACCAGCACCGGAAGGCCCGCCCCCGTACGCGGTTCGGGCGACCAGACGTTGACCGTCAGCCAGTCGGTGCCGGTGCCCCGCGACAGCGCGTCCATGCCGAACGCCGCAGCCTGCGGGGGCGGCGGGCCGTACGCCACGGCCTCGCGCACGCCCTCCCAGCGCCCGGCCGGCCGGGGCGCGGCGAACCGCAGGCCGCCCACCGGCGGCTCGGCGAACGGAATCCCGCGGAAGACCGCCACGCCCTCCTGCGTGCTGCCGCGCAGCACTCCGGACGCGATGCGCACTTCGGGAGGGGGTCCGGTGGTTTCGGGCACGGCAGTGGTCATCGCAGTCCCTTCCCGGGCACGGGGTGGCCGCCATCGTCGATCCTCCCGTCGGATCAGGACGAGCGCCAGCCGTTTTCCGCGCGCCCGCAACGGCCCGCCAGGGCGTCGAGGGCAGAAAGGGCGAGGCCCGTCGGGCCGGTGACCTCCGCCGCGTCGAGCGCACCGCAGTCGACGCCCCGCAGCAGGAAGCCGGCCAGCGCCCGTGCCGTGGCCGGCTCGTCCAGCACGGCGCCGTCGCCGCCGCCGGCGGCGTAGGCCGCCAGCCGCTCCGCGGCCGGCCCGAGGCCCTCGCGGTAGAAGGCGTACACCGCGGCGTAGCGCGTGGGCAGCTGCGCCGGGTGCATGTCCCAGCCCTGGTAGTACGCCCGTTCCAGGGAGCGCCGCACGAGGGCGTGGTGCAGCCGCCATCCCTCGTGGACGCGTTCGCGCGGGCCGACGGGCAGGACGTTCGTCGAGCCGTCCGACAGCCGCACCCCGGTGCCCGCCGCGGCGACCTGCATCACGGCCTTGGCGTGGTCGGCCACCGGGTGGTCCGGCGACTGGTGGGCGGCCGCGACCCCGCACGCCGCGCTGTAGTCGAACGTGCCGTAGTGCAGGGAGGTCACGCGCCCCTCCCCCGCCTCGACGAGGCGGGCGACCGTGGCCCGGCCGTCGGGCCCGAGCACGGCCTGCGCGGTCTCTATCTGTATCTCGAACCCGAGCCGGCCCTCGGGCAGGCCGTGCGCCTTCTCGAACTCCTCCATGAGCCGCACCATCGCCGCCACCTGCGCCGGGTGGCTGACCTTGGGCAGCGTGACCACCAGCCCGTCCGGCAGCCCGCCCGCGGCGATCAGCCCGGTGAGGAAGACGTCGAGGGTGCGGATGCCGCGCTCGCGCACGGCGGCCTCCAGGCACTTGATGCGGATGCCCGTGTACGGGGTCCCGGTGCCGGCGGCCACCAGACGGGCGGCCCGCGCCGCGGCGGCGTCCTCCTCGGCGTCCGGGCGCACCCCGTACCCGTCCTCGAAGTCGATGCGCAGGTCCTCCACCGGTTCCGTGCCCAGCTTGGCCCGCACGCGGGCGTACACCTCGCCTGAAAGCTTCTCCGGCAGGCCCAGCACCGCGCCGAACGCGGCGGCATCGGCCGCGTGTTCGTCGAGCGCCGCCAGCGCCTGCTCGCCCCAGGCCCGCGCGGTGCCGGCGCCGAAGGCATCGGCCGGGACGTACACGGTGTGCACCGGCTGACGGGTGCCCGGCTCCCCGGGATAGCGCCGCGCCAACGCGGCATCGACCGGCCCGAGCAGCGCCCCGATGCGCTCGCTCACCGCGCGCGTGAAGGTCGTCACGACTTCCGGCTGCGTCCCCATGCGTCCCTCCGCCACCTCGCGTACTGACCGTCCGGTGGCGCGAACGTAGCCAGGCGCGAGGGCACGGGGCAATGGTGCGGCCGGTGTCAGAAGTACTCGCGCACCACGTGTTCGGCCGCGCGGTTCTCGGCGGTGGGTGGGTCCAGTTCGCTCAGGGACAGCAGGTCGGTGTCGTCGCGCAGGTAGTCCTCCCAGGTCGCGGCCAGTTTCTCCTGTTCCTCGCGCGGCAGCTGCTGGACGTCCTCCCGGCTGGCCGGGCTCAAAGCGTGGAGAAACCGCGTCACGGTGTCCGTCTCCATGGGGCCTCCTCGTGGGATCCGTCCTCCGGACGGATCTCTTCCAGCGCCCGGCGCGCGGGGACACCTGGGGGGACGGCAAGGTCACCCGGACGGAGCCGTCACAGGGTCAGGAGCATGGTCAGCATCCCTATGGCCATCGACAGCCGGCAGGCGTGCGTCAGCTCGCGGCCCGGTGGCCGCGGCGGGCCGCCCGCCGGGGCGGGTACGGGCACGACGGCGGCCGCGGTGCGGACGACGTACGCGGCGAAGTACAGCAGGAGGAGGCCGGTGAGCAGGGGCGTGCCCGCCGGGCGGTGGTGGCCGGTGTGGGTGCCCTGGGTGGATGCCGGCACCATCGCCACGGACATGTAGACCATCGCCAGGGCTCCCACCGTGTGGTGCAGATGGTGCCCCGTCATCAGGGCGCGCACGGCGGCCGCGGCGAAGAGCGCGGCGAGGAGCACCGGTCGCCAGGGGGCGGTGTCCCAGGCGGTGGCCGGCACGGCCATGGCGGCCATGCCCAGGCCCATCACCGCGTCGTCCGCCGCGGACCGGCGCTCCCCCGCGGCGCCGGTCCGGGCGCGCAGGAGGCAGTACGCCCCGGTGGCCGTGCCCAGGACGACGAGCAGCCAGCCGGCCAGCGGCGGTCCGTGCACGGCGCACCTCCCCGGGCGTGCACACCTCCTGGGGAGGCTGCCCATCCGTGGGGCCGCGCACGGGAGCGCACGGGCGCACACGGGGAGCACGCCGGCCCCGTCGCATGCGCCCGCTCACCGCCGGCGCACGAGCCGCCTCTCAGATGCCGGGCCGGTAGCGCAGGGGGTGTCCCTCGGGGATCTCGACCACCGCGATGCGCACCCCGTCGGGGTCGGCGATCCACATCTCGATCAGTCCCCACGGCTTGCGCTCGGGGGCTTCCAGCACCGTCACGCCGCGGGCGGCGAGCTCCTCGTGGGCCGCCGTGACGTCGGCGACCTGGAGCCACAGTTCGAGTCCGGGGGCGGGCGGGGCCGGGGAGCGGCCGGAGACCTCCAGGAATCCGCCGCCGAGGAAGTAGACGACCCCGCGCTCGGGGCCGGTACCGAATTCGCGGTATACGGCGAGCCCCAGCGTTTCGCCGTAGAAGGCCCGGGACCGCTCGGGGTCGGTCGGTCGCAATAAGAACCTGCTGCTCAGTACGTGCACCATGCCGGTGACTGTACGCATTCCGGCTCGGCTAGGGTCGTACGTACGCCCGAAACCGCGCGAAAGGATCCCGGTACCCATGGAGACCGTCACCCCCGGCACGGACCTGCCCGTCTTCCGGATCGCGGACGCGGGGGACGTGCCCGCGCTGGTCGCGCTGGTGGAGTCGGCGTACCGGGGCGACGCCAGCCGCGCGGGCTGGACGACGGAGGCCGACCTGCTGGACGGGCAGCGCACGGACGCCGCCGGTGTGCTCCGGCTGCTGGACGACGCCGGCAGCCGGCTGCTGGTGGCCGAGCGGGACGGCGAGCCGGTGGCCTGCTGCCACCTGGAGCACCGCGGCGACCACGTCTACTTCGGCATGTTCGCGGTCCGGCCGACGGCGCAGGGCGGCGGCCTGGGCAAGCTGGTGATGGCCGAGGCGGAGCGGCTGGCGCGCGCCGAGTGGGACGCGCGGGCGATGCACATGACGGTGATCAGGCAGCGCGAGGAGCTGATCGCCTGGTACGAGCGCCGCGGCTACCGCCGTACGGGGCGGATGAGCCCGTTCCCGTACGGCGACGAGCGGTTCGGCATACCGCGCCGGGCGGACCTGGAGTTCGAGCTGCTGATCAAGGACCTCGTCTGACCCCGGGCGGCAGCGCCCTCCTCACAGCCGTCCCGCCGCCACGAGCCGGCTGAGGAAGCGCCGTGTGCGCTCGTGGCCGGGCTCGCCGAGGACGCGGGCAGGAGTGCCGCGTTCGACGACCACTCCGCCGTCCAGGAAGCACACCTGGTCGGCGACGTCGCGGGCGAAGCCCATCTCGTGGGTGGCCAGGACCATGGTCATGCCCTCGTCCTTCAGGCCGCGCACCACGTCGAGCACCTCGCCGACGAGCTCGGGGTCGAGGGCGGCGGTGATCTCGTCCAGGAGCAGCAGCCGGGGCCGTACGGCCAGGGCCCGGGCGATGGCCACGCGCTGCTGCTGGCCGCCGCTGAGCCGGTCGGGGTACTCCCCGGCGCGGTCGGCCAGGCCGAGCCGCTCCAGCAGGGCGCACGCCCGCTCCTCCGCCTCGGCGCGGGGCACGGCGTGCACGCGGCGCGGGGCGAGGGTGATGTTCTGCAGCACGGTCATGTGCGGGAAGAGGTTGTACGCCTGGAAGACGACGCCGATGCGGCGGCGCACGGCGTCCTGGTCGGCGCGGGGGTCGGTGATCTCGGTGCCGTCGAGCAGGATCGCGCCGTCGTCGATCTCCTCCAGCAGGCCGGCGCAGCGCAGCAGCGTGGACTTCCCCGAGCCGGAGGAGCCGATGAGCGCGGTGACGGTGTGCGGGGCGACCTCCAGGTCGACGTCGCGCAGCACGACGGTGCCCTCGAAGGACTTCCTGACGGCTTCCAGGCGCAGGACGGGGTGCGCGGGGCCGGCGATGGCGTCCGCGGGTGTGGTCGCAGCGGTCACAGCAGTCCTCCCTTGGCGCGGCGGCGGTCCATGCGGGCGGTGACGGCGTCGGTGAAGCGGGTCATGGGGACGGTCAGGGCCACGAAGATCAGTCCTGCGACGACGTAGGGCGTGTAGTTGAAGGTCTTCGCGGCGCTGATCTGCGCGGCGTAGACGGCGTCCACCGCTCCGGCGACGGAGACGAGGCCGGTGTCCTTCTGCAGGGAGACGAGGTCGTTGAGCAGCGGCGGCACCACGGCCCGCACGGCCTGCGGCAGCACGACGAAGCGCAGGGTCTGCCCGGTGTTCAGGCCGAGCGAGCGGGCGGCCGCGCGCTGGGAGGGGTGGACGGATTCGATGCCGGCGCGGAAGACCTCGGCGACGTAGGCGGAGTAGGTGAGCACGAGCGCGGTGCCGCCGAGCAGGACGGGGTCGGTGGTCACGCCCTGCAGGCGCAGGGCGGGGACGCCGAAGACGACCACGAGCAGGCAGATGATCAGCGGCAGGCCGCGGAAGAAGTCGGTGTAGGCGGCGGCGAGCACGCGCAGCGGGAGGAGGACCGGCCCGCGCAGGGTGCGGGCGACGGCGATCAGCAGGCCGAGGACGAGGACGGCCGCCCCGCACACCAGCAGCAGCCGGACGTTGAGCCACAGTCCGGTGAGGATGTGCGGCAGGGCCTCGCGGGCGTGGTGGTAGCTGAGGAAGGTCTGCCGGGTGCGGGGCCAGCCGGGCGAGTTGACGACGAGGAGGACGAGGGCGAGGGCGGTGAGCAGGGTGCTGGCGGCGGCGAGCGCCCGGGCACGGCGGGCGCGGGCGCGCCGGAAGCGTTCGCGTTCCAGGCGCCGGGCGGAGGGCACGTAGCCGTCCGCCCCGGGTGCAGCGTCCTTCGGCCGGGCCGTCGTCCCGCGGGCCGTCATCGCAGCTCCGGTGCGCCGGCGGCGTCCGCCAGCCACTGCTTCTCCAGGCGGGCCAGGGTGCCGTCGCCGCGCAGGTCGTCGACGGCCTTGCTGACGCACGGGGTGAGCCGGCTGCCCTTGTCCAGGACGAGCCCGAACTGCTCGGCGCGGGCGCCGGTGGCCGGGAACTGGCCGACGACCTTCGCCTCGGGCACCTCGGCGGAGGTGATGAAGAAGGCGGTGGGCAGGTCGACGACGACGGCGTCGACCTGACGGTTCCTCAAGGCGCTTTTGGCGTAGTCGTTCTTCTGGAAGACCGCGGGCTGCCGGTCGGGCCTGATGACGTCGTTGACGACGTCGAGGCTGGTGGTGCCGACCTGGGCGCCGAGGCGGGCGTGCTTCAGGCCGGCGGCGGTGGTGGCTTGCGCGGCCGGCGAGTCCTTGAGGGCGACGACGGCCTGGCGCACGGAGTAGTAGCCGCTGGAGAAGTCGACGGCGCGGCGGCGTTCGTCGCTGATGGAGACCTGGTTGATGTCGAAGTCGAAGTCCTTGGGGCCGGGTGCGACCGCGTTGTTGAAGGGCACGGTGCGCCAGCGGACCGCCGAGCGGTCGAAGCCGAGGCGGGCGGCGACGGCGTAGGCGACGGCCGACTCGAAGCCCTTGCCGTCGGCCGGGTCGTCGCCTTGGAACCAGGGGGCGTAGGCGGGTTTGTCGGTGCCGACGGTGAGCGTGCCGGGGGTGCGCGTGGCGGGTCTGGGGCCGGTGCAGGCGGCGGGTGCCGCGGTGCCGGTCTCGTCCTGCGGCGCGCAGCCGGTGACCGCGGCGAGCAGCACGGCGAGGGCGGCGGCCAGGCGGGCGGGCTGGGTGGCGACGGGCATGGCGGGAGACTGGCAGCGGCCGTGCGGGGCTGTCCAGGAGGGACCGCCGTCCGTCCGGATGGCGGAAGGTTGTTGCCTGTGCATGAACGGGACGGCATGAACGGGCCGGCACAAATGGACCGGCACGAATGGACCGGCTTGAACCGGCCGGAACGTCATGAAGCGGCCGCAACGTGGGTAGCCGTCCGGGAAGGACGGTGCACCCCGTGCGTGGCCGGTTTTCGCCCGTGTCGCGGGGGTGAAAGGCGCGCCGGGGGTGGCGCACGTCCTCTCGCGTTGCCTCGTTCGGGGTAGGCGCACAGGAAAAACGTCGGTCCACCCCGGGGGACGGCAGGATAATTTCTCGCCACGGCCCTTGAGCTGAAGAACCTCGCCTGGATACGGTGTCTTAACGCCAGGTTCTCCCGAGGAGGGGCAGTCGTGACGGAAATTCTTGCGTCGACAGCGGTCAAAACCGACATTCTGTCTGACGATCGTGTCGTGGAGCACCCGGCATGGGCCGCGCTCAAGACGGCGGTCGAGACGATCCGGCCGTGGCAGGCCGCCGACGGCTCGATCGACCTCACCGCCGGCGGAGCGCCGCCGGGCGAGGCGGTCCGGGCACAGGTCGAGGCGGTCATAACGGCCGTCGAGGAGCTCTCCCCGCTCCTGCCGCACGACGCCGCCTACCACGAGGCCCTGGTGGCCGACCTGCGCCGCTGGGCGGATTCGGGCTTCGGCGTGCCGGACTTCCTGGACGCGCTGCTGGCCTTCCAGCCGGCCGCCCGGCGCGCCGACGGGCTGCAGCACCTGGTGGTCTTCCCGATGTACACGCAGAACGGCAACCTGGACCGCAACCTGGAGGCCGTCGTCCTGCGCGTGGTGTGGCCGGAGTGGCTGGCCGAGCTGGAGCGCACCCGGTACGACAACCCGCTCTTCCTCGGCATCACGTTCGAGGACTTCACCTCGGGCTACGACACCAACTCCGCCGTGCTCTTCCCCGAGACGATCGCGGTGCGCGAGGCCCCCGAGCGCTTCACCTGGGGCGGGATCTTCTGCGACCGCGAGGCCGCCCGCTTCCGCCGGGTGACCGAGGCGGCAGTGGAGACCCTGCGCGTGGACCTGCCGGACGACGTCGCGGCGATGCTCGGCGACCAGAAGCGCTGCGAGGAGGCGTTCGTGCTGTGGGACATGGTCCACGACCGCACCCACAGCCACGGCGACCTGCCCTTCGACCCGTTCATGATCAAGCAGCGCCAGCCGTTCTGGATGTACGGCCTGGAGGAGCTGCGCTGCGACCTCACGGCGTTCAAGGAGGCCGTGAAGCTGGCGGACGAGGGCTACCCGCAGGCCCGTGACGTGCAGTTCGCGGTGCTCTTCGACCGGATGTTCCGCTTCCCGCTCACCGGTGAGCGCGTGCGCAACTACGACGGCCTGGGCGGTCAGCTGCTCTTCGCGTACCTGCACAAGCACGACGTCGTACGCTGGACGGACAACACCCTGCGCATCGACTGGGAGCGGGCTCCGCAGGTCACCAACCAGCTGTGCGGCGAGATCGAGAAGCTCTACCGGGACGGCATCGACCGCCCCAAGCTCGTGCACTGGTTCGCCGCCTACGAGCTCGTCTCCTCCTACCTGGCCCCCCACCCCGGCTCCGTGTGGGCCAAGGGCCCGGACGCCCTGGACCTCACCCAGCCGCCGCGCAAGCTCGTGGACGAGGTGCTCCCGGACGAGTTCCCGCTCAGCATGTTCTACGAGGCCCTTGCCAAGAAGCTGCGGTCCGTGATCGCCTCGACCAAGGGGATCACCGCGGCGGACGTGGAGCGGGTCGCGGCGTGAGCGAGCAGAACGTGAGCGAGCAGGAGAAGGAGGCGACGGGCATGAGCACTCCGTCGAACGGCAACGGCGGCCCCCTGGAGGGCGCCGTGGTGGCAGTGGCCGGAGCGGCCGGAGCGGCCGGACGGGCGGTCCTGCTGCGACTGGCCGAGGCCGGGGCCACCGTCGTGGCCTCCGACGCCGACGCGGCCCGCCTCGCCGAGGCCGTGGACGCCGCCCGGTACGCGCACGGAGGCGCGACCGTGACCGGCGAGACCGTGGACCTGCTCGACCTGGACGGCACCCGCGCCTGGGCGGACCGGACGGAGAAGGAGTTCGGGCGGATCGACGGCCTGATCCACCTCGTCGGCGGCTGGCGCGGCTCGGCGACCTTCGCCGAGACGGACCTGGCCGACTGGGAGCTGCTGGAGAAGCTGCTCATCCGCACCGTCCAGCACACCTCGCTGGCCTTCGAGGGCGCCCTGACCCGCAGCGGCCGCGGCCGGTACGTGCTGGTCAGCGCCGCGGGCGCGAGCAAGCCCACCGCCGGCAACGCCGCCTACGCGGCCTCCAAGGCCGCCGCCGAGGCCTGGACCCTGGCGCTCGCGGACTCCTTCCGCAAGGCGGGCGGCGAGGGCGAGCCGCCGGCCGCCGCCACCGTCATGGTGGTCAAGGCCCTGGTGCACGACGCCATGCGCGCCGAACGACCCAACGCGAAATTCGCGGGATTCACCGACGTCAAGGACCTGGCCCAGGCCATCGCCGGCGTCTGGGAGAAGCCCGCCCACGAAGTGAACGGAACCCGTCAGTGGCTGACCCCGCAACCGTGATCCCCCCGGCGACCGACGCGATACGCCGGCACGACCCGCAGCTGCGCGGTTTCGCCAGCGACAACTACGCCGGGGCCCACCCGGAGGTCCTCGCGGCCCTCGCCCTCGCCAACGGCGGCCACCAGGTCGCCTACGGCGAGGACGACTACACCGCCCACCTGCAGGAGGTCATGCGGGCCCACTTCGGGCCCACCGCCGAGGCCTTCCCGGTGTTCAACGGCACGGGCGCCAACGTCGTCGCCCTGCAGGCCGCCAGCGAGCGCTGGGGGGCGGTGATCTGCGCGCAGAGCGCGCACATCAACGTCGACGAGGGCGGCGCGCCCGAGCGCGTCGGCGGGCTGAAGCTGCTCGCCGTGCCCACCGAGCACGGCAAGCTGACGCCGGAGCTGATCGACCGCGAGGCGTGGGGCTGGGACGACGAGCACCGCGCCCAGCCGCAGATCGTCTCGATCACGCAGACCACCGAGCTGGGTACCTGCTACACGCCCGAGGAGATCCGCGAGATCTGCGACCACGCCCACGAGCGGGGCATGAAGGTCCACCTCGACGGTTCGCGGATCGCCAACGCGGCGGCCTCCCTGGGCGTGCCGCTGCGGGCCTTCACCACCGACGCCGGTGTGGACCTGCTCTCCTTCGGCGGAACGAAGAACGGCATGGTCTTCGGCGAGTGCGTCGTGGTTCTCGACCCGGACGCGGTGCGGGCGATGAAGCACCTGCGCAAGCTGTCGATGCAGCTCGCCTCCAAGATGCGCTTCGTCTCGGTGCAGTTCGAGGCGCTGCTGTCGGGCGACCTGTGGCTGCGCAGTGCCTCCCACGCCAACGCCATGGCCGCCCGCCTGGCCGAGGGCGTGCGCGGGATCGAGGGCGTGGAGGTGCTGCACCCGGTGCAGTCCAACGCGGTCTTCGCCCGCCTGCCGCACGACGTGAGCGAGCGGCTGCAGAAGCGCTACCGCTTCTACTTCTGGGACGAGGCGGCCGGCGACGTGCGCTGGATGTGCTCCTTCGACACCACCGAGGCCGACGTGGACGCCTTCACCGCGGCGGTCGCCGAGGAAATGGCCAAGCGGTAGGCGCGAGCGCCCTGCACCGTACGGGGTGCGGGGTACGTACGACGGCGTACGTACCCCGCACCCGTCGTCGTATCAGCGCCGCTCGGCCAGGGCGGCCTCGGCCGGCGTGGGGGCCGTGCCACCGAGGTGGGCGGGCACCCACCAGCTGTCGCCGGGGCCGTCGGCGCGCACCGGATAGGCGCGCTGGGCGGCCTCCAGCAGCTGCTGGACGCGGCCGCGCACCCGGTCGGTGACCTGCTCGGCGGACTCGCCCGCCGCGGCCTCGACCGGCTCGCCCACCCGGATGGTCACGGGGACGTGGTTGCGGCCCAGGTCGCGCTTGCGGCCCTTGGTCCACAGCCGCTGGGTGCCCCACAGGGCCATGGGCACCAGCGGCACCCCGGCCTCCTGGGCCAGCCGTGCCGCGCCCGTCTTGAAGTTCTTCAGCGTGAAGGACGTGGAGATCGTCGCCTCGGGGAAGACCCCGACGACCTCGCCGGAGCGCAGCGCGGACAGCGCGTGGCGGTAGGCGTCGGCGCCCGCGGCCCGGTCGACGGGTATGTGCTTCATGGCCCGCATGAGCGGCCCGGAGACCTTGTGCCGGAAGACCGACTCCTTGGCCATGAAGCGCACCAGGCGCCCCGCCGGCCGCGCGGCCAGCCCGCAGAAGACGAAGTCGAGGTAGCCGATGTGGTTGCTCACCAGCACGGCCCCGCCGCGCTGGGGGACGTGCTCGCTGCCCTGGATGTCGAACCGCAGGTCCAAGGCCTTGAACATGGTGCGTGCGAATCCGATCACCGGGGGGTAGACGAGCTCTGCCATATCGGGAAGATCCTTCCGGCCCGGGGAGGGTGCTCCCGGTTGAGATGCTGAAGTTACGCGGACGTAGGGTCTGGCTTTCGCCAGATCGTGCCCGAATGGGCACGCGCCGATCCAGCTGGGAGACCGGGCCGGGGTGGAGATCCTCGTCACGTCGGGAAATTTCCCGGTTACGGCGGGCGCTGACGCGAGGGCACGGACGCCGATGGATGCGGCGGACACGACGAAGGAGCACACGATGCAGCCGACGCGGCTGAGCGGGGCCGAACTCGGCGCGCGCCTGGGCGAGCGGGCGACGCTCGTGCAGTTCTCCAGTGCCTTCTGCCAGCCGTGCCGGGCCACCCGGCGGGTGCTCGCGGACGTGGCCGCCATGGTCGAGGGCGTGGTGCACGTCGAGATCGACGCGGAGTCCCGCCTGGAACTGGTGCGCGCGCTGGAGGTGACCGCCACCCCGACCACGCTCGTCCTGGACGCCGGCGGCCGCGTCGTGCGCCGGGCCGCCGGGCAGCCGCGCCGGGCCGACGTCGTCGCCGCGCTCGGCGCGGCGTTGTGACGGATGCGGCGTTTGACGCGGCGTCGTGATGCGCAGAGGTGACGCGGCGTGATCCACCTCCCACCCGTAGGCCCTCGCTTGACGACGCACGGCGTCGATCGTCACTGTGACGCCATGCCGCCCGGGCCCCTTCGGAAGGACACGACAACTCCATGACGGCCTCCCCCGCCGACCTCGGCAGCCCCGAGCTGCTGCGCTCGGTCTTCCGCCGGCACGCGGCCGGCGTCGCGGTGATCACCGCGCAGGGTGCCCGCCCGGCCGGCTTCACCGCGACCTCCCTGACCTCCGTCGCCGCCGAGCCGCCCCTGGTCTCCTTCGGGGTGGGCACCGGCTCCTCCAGCTGGCCGGTGCTGGCCGGGGCCGAGCACGTGGGCGTGCACATACTCGGCGAGCACCAGCAGCAGCTCGCCGCCACCTTCGCGCGCAGCGGCGCGGACCGTTTCGCCCCGCCCACCCGCTGGCGGCCGGGCCCGCACGGGGTGCCGGTGCTGGAGGACGTCCTGGCGTGGCTGGTGTGCCGGGTGGTGGCCCGGGTGCCCGCGGGTGACCACCGTGTGGTGCTGGCCGAGGTGGTGGCCGGGGATCCCACGGGCGACGGCCGGCCCCTGCTGTACCACCAGGGGCGTTTCAACGCCTTGCGCGACTGAAGCGTCCCCGTCCCACGCGTTGGGCAGATCACAGTGGACCGGCCTTGCGTTCGGTCACCACGCTCGATGTACTGACGAGTAACATTCTGGTCGGAGCGAGGACGCCGCCGACCGGGATCCCGCCCCACCAGGCGCCTATGCTGCCTGTCAAGGCAGCTTTGATAGAGACGATGCAGTAGGAGAGCCGGCGTGAGCTTGAGGATCGTTGTCTGTGTGAAGTACGTGCCCGACGCCACCGGCGACCGGCACTTCGCCGAAGACCTGACCGTCGACCGCGACGACGTGGACGGCCTGCTCTCGGAGCTCGACGAGTACGCGGTCGAGCAGGCGCTGCAGATCAAGGAGGCGGCCGACGGCGAGGCGGAGATCACCGTCCTGACCATCGGTCCCGAGGACGCGAACGACGCGCTGCGCAAGGCGCTGTCGATGGGCGCCGACAAGGCCGTCCACGTCGAGGACGACGACCTGCACGGCACCGACGCGCTCGGCACCTCCCTGGTGCTGGCCAAGGCCGTCGAGAAGACCGGCTTCGACCTGGTGATCAGCGGCATGGCCTCCACCGACGGCGGCATGGGCGTGCTGCCGGCGATGCTCGCCGAGCGCCTGGGCGTCCCGCAGGTCACCCTGCTCTCCGAGGTCGCCGTGGCCGACGGCAAGGTCACCGGCCGCCGCGACGGCGACGCCGCCAGCGAGCAGCTGGAGGCCGCCCTGCCGGCCGTCGTCTCCGTCACCGACCAGTCGGGCGAGGCGCGCTACCCCTCCTTCAAGGGCATCATGGCCGCCAAGAAGAAGCCGGTGGAGTCCCTGGACCTGTCCGACCTGGACATCGAGGCGGACGAGGTCGGTCTGGAGGGCGCCTGGACCGCGGTCGACGAGGCCGCGGAGCGTCCGGCCCGCACGGCCGGCACCATCGTCACGGACGAGGGCGAGGGCGGCAAGCAGCTCGCCGAGTTCCTCGCGGGCCAGAAGTTCATCTGAGCCGCGCCGTCCCCTTCCCGTCCTCGTTTCCCCGCAGGAGAGCAACGCCATGGCTGAAGTCCTCGTCTACGTCGACCACGTGGACGGCGCCGTCCGCAAGCCCACCCTGGAGCTGCTGACGCTCGCCCGCCGCATCGGCGAGCCCGTCGCCGTGCACCTGGGCGCCGGTGCCGACACCGCCGCCGCGACCCTCGCCGAGTACGGCGCGGTCAAGGTCCTCGCCGCCGACGCCCCCGAGTTCGCCGACTACCTCGTCGTGCCCAAGGTCGACGCCCTGCAGGCGGCCTACGAGGCCGTCTCCCCCGCCGCCGTGCTGATCCCCTCCTCCGCGGAGGGCAAGGAGATCGCCGGGCGCCTCGCGGTGCGCATCGGCTCGGGCATCATCACCGACGCCGTCGACCTGGAGGCCGGCGACGAGGGCCCGGTGGCCACGCAGTCGGTCTTCGCCGCCTCGTACACCACCAAGTCCCGCGTCACCAAGGGCACCCCGGTCATCACCGTCAAGCCCAACTCGGCCGCCCCCGAGGCCGCCCCGGCCGCCGGTACGGTCGAGCAGCTGGCCGTGACCTTCGGCGAGCTGGCCACCGGCACCAAGGTCGTCTCCCGCACCCCGCGCGAGTCGACCGGCCGCCCCGAGCTGACCGAGGCCGCGATCGTGGTCTCCGGCGGCCGCGGCGTCAACGGCGCCGAGAACTTCGGGATCATCGAGTCCCTCGCCGACTCCCTCGGCGCGGCCGTCGGCGCCTCCCGCGCCGCCGTCGACGCCGGCTGGTACCCGCACACCAACCAGGTCGGCCAGACCGGCAAGTCCGTCTCGCCGCAGCTGTACATCGCGGCGGGCATCTCCGGCGCCATCCAGCACCGGGCCGGCATGCAGACCTCGAAGACGATCGTGGCCATCAACAAGGACTCCGAGGCCCCGATCTTCGAGCTCGCCGACTACGGCGTCGTGGGCGACCTGTTCGAGGTCGTCCCGCAGCTGACGGAAGAGGTCAAGTCCCGCAAGGGCTGATCGCGCCTCCTCCCCAGGGCCCCCGCTCCGGCTTCCGCCGGGCGGGGGCCTTCGCGTGGCACAGTGTGCCCATGAGCAATCTCGATCTCCGCCCCGTCCCCACCCCGTGCGGCGGCCGCGGTGACGTACCGGGCGGCCCCGTACGGGAGTTGCTGCCCGCCAAGAACGTGCCGCTGGGCGAGAGCACCGTCGTGCGCCGGCTGCTGCCCAGCATGGGCAGGCGCATGGTCGGGGCATGGTGCTTCGTCGACCACTACGGGCCCGACGACATCGCGGACGAGCCCGGCATGCAGGTCCCGCCGCACCCGCACACCGGCCTGCAGACCGTCAGCTGGCTGCACGACGGCGAGATCCTGCACCGCGACAGCCTGGGCAGCGCGCAGACGCTGCGGCCGGGGCAGCTGGGGCTGATGACGTCGGGGCGCGGCATCGCCCACTCGGAGGAGTCGCCGCGCGAGCACGCCCCGCTGCTGCACGGTGCGCAGCTGTGGGTGGCGCTGCCCGAGGCGCACCGGCACACCGCGCCCGCCTGGGAGCACCACGCCGAGCTGCCGCGGGTCACGGGCGGCAAGGGCCTGGCCGCCACCGTGCTCATGGGGGAGCTGGCCGGCGTGGCCTCGCCCGCCACCGCGTACACGCCCCTCGTCGGCGCGGACGTCTCCCTCGCGGCCGGCACGTCGGCCCGGCTGCCGGTCGACCCCGACTTCGAGTACGCGGTGCTGACGATGTCCGGCGAGGTGGAGGCCGACGGTGTGCGGCTGGCCCCCGGATCGATGCTGTACCTGGGGTGCGGGCGCACGGAACTGCCGCTGCGGACCTCGGTGGACAGCGCGTTCATGCTGCTGGGCGGCGAGCCGTTCGAGGAGCGGATCGTGATGTGGTGGAACTTCGTGGGCCGCGGGCACGACGAGATCGTGCGGGCGCGCGAGGAGTGGATGTCCGGCCCCGCGCGCTTCGGCGAGGTGCACGGCTACGACGGCGCGCGCCTCGCCGCCCCCGCCCTGCCGCCCGTCCCGCTCAAGCCGCGCGGGCGCGTGCGCTGAAACCGCCCGGCCCCGGCGTGGGCGGGACCACTGCGCGCGGGCCGTTCGGCCACTAGGGTCGCAGCAGGCACCCATCACTTCGGTCCGGGGGGTACACACGCCCATGATGGTCCCGCTCGCGCTGCTGCTCCTGGCCGCCCTCGTCGCGGCCCTGGCCCCGCGCGTCCTGACCCGCGCCGACTGGCCCGCACGCGAACCGGTGCTGGCGCTGTGGGTGTGGCAATGCGCGGTGGCCGCCGTCCTGTTGTGCTGCGCGCTCGCCATGGCGCTCAGCGCGGCCGCCGCCTGGGAGGCGGTGCGCGGCCACGTCTTCGCCCTCGCACCGCACGGGGTGATGGAGGCCTACGCCCTGGGCGCGTACGGCTCCTGGGCCGCGCCCCTGGCCATCCTGCTGGCCACCGGCGCCCTGTGGACGGCGGCGATGCTCACCCGCGAGGTGCGCCGGGCCCGGCGCCGCCGGCGGCGCGCGGAGCTGCGGGTGCGCTCGCCGCGGCTGCCGGGCGAACGGCGCGGCGGCGAGCGCCTGGTGGTGCTGGAGAGCGACCGCCCGGACGCCTGGCTGCTGCGCGGCGGCGCCGCACCACGGCTGGTGATCACCACCGCGGCGCTGCGCCGGCTGGACGGCTCGCAGCTGGACGCCGTGCTCGCCCACGAACAGGGCCACGCCCGGGCCCGCCACGACTGGCTGCTGCACTGCTCGGCCGCGCTGGCGGACGGCTTCCCGCAGGTGCCGGTCTTCGCGGCCTTCCGCGACCAGGTGCACCACCTGGTCGAGCTCGCGGCGGACGACTGCGCCTCCCGCCGCACGGGCCGGCTGGCGACCGCCCTGGCCCTGGTCGAACTCAACGAGGACCGCGGCGTCTTCGGCCCCGGCGCCTCCGGCCTGTCCCAGCTGCCCGACCGCGTCGACCGCCTGCTGGCGCCCGCACCCCGGCTGACGGTGCCGCAGCGGCTGCGACTGACGGCGGTGGCGTCGCTGGTGCCGTTCGTCCCCGTGCTGGTGACCTTCGTCCCCGGCCTGAGCGCCCTCGGCGGCTAGGACCTGTCCGGCGGATCTTCGTCACGCGGCACCACGGCGCCCCGTAGGGGCGCGGGGAACTGCGCGATCAGCCACCGACGGCCCGCAGGCGACATGCCACCCCGGGCCCGGGAACGGCACTTCGTCTGCGGGCGCGTCGTGGCTTGTCGCGCAGTTCCCCGCGCCCCTACGGGGCGCCCTGGCTTGTCGCGCCCCCGCGGCGGTAGCCGCAGATCGGCACGGCCACGGCGCCCCCTACGGGGCGCCGTGGCACAGTACTGCCATGAGTCACCCCAAGGGCGTTCTCTTCGACTTCTCCGGCACCCTGCTGTGCATCGAATCGACCGCGTCGTGGCTGCGCGCCGCGCTGGAGCGGACCGGGACCGCCTTGCCGGCGGGCGAGTTCGACGGTCTCGTGCGCCGTCTGCGGGAGGCGGGCGCACAGCCGGGCGGACCGCTGCCGGCCGAGGTGCCCGGCGAGCTCGCCGCCGTGTGGGCGCGGCGCGACAGCAGCGCCGAGGAGCACCGGGCCGCCTACTTCGCGATGGCGAGCCGCGTGCCGATGCCGGTGCCCGGGCTGTACGAGGTGCTGTACGCGCGGCACATGGAGCCCGGCGCGTGGCGGCCGTACGCCGACGCCGCCGCGGTGCTCGGCGAGTTGCGCCGGCGCGGCGTGCGGACCGCCGTGGTCAGCAACGTGGGCTGGGACCTGCGCCCCGTCTTCCGCGAACACGGCCTGGACCCGCTGGTGGAGGTCTACGTGCTGTCGTACGAGCACGGCGTGCAGAAGCCCGACCCCCGGCTGTTCCACGCGGCCTGCGAGGCGCTGGGGCTGCCGCCGCAGGAGGTGCTCATGGTCGGTGACGACGCGGTCAACGACGGCGGGGCGGCCCGCATCGGCTGCGCGGTGCACCTGGTGGAGCACCTGCCGGTGGACCGGCGGCCCGACGCCCTGCTGCCGGTGCTCGAAGCGGTGGGCGGCTGACCGCTCCGCGGGCCGTCAGGGGCTGACCGCCGGGACGCGGGGCCCGCGGCTGCCGGTGGCCGTGCGCAGGGTCAGGGCGGCCAGCGCACGGGGGGCGCCCTGCTGGCCGCGGATGCCGGGGAAGGCGTTGATGTCGACGATCACCGGCTCTCCGCCGGCGTCCAGCAGGTCGACGCCGTAGACGTCCAGCGCGAAGACCTCGCCCACCCGGCGCACCGCCTCCAGCCACCCGGGCGGCAGGTCCGCCGGGGGGAAGGAGCGGGTGCGCGGGCCGGGTACGGGCGGGGCCAGTTCCGAGCGGCGCAGGGCGGCGAAGACCTCGTCCGCGACCACCCACAGTTTGTGGTCCCAGCCGTCGTTGGGGGTGAAGGGCTGGACGACGACGGGCTCCCCGGGCCACTGCCCGGCCAGCTCCCGCAGCCGCTCCGGCCCGTCGACGAGGGCGACCAGGTCGCCGCGGCGGCTGTGCCGGCTCTTGACGACCACCGGCCCGGTGGGCCCGCCGGCCGCGGCGAGCCCGGCCAGCGACGGCTCGGTGCGGGTGGTCACGAACGGCAGCCCGGCGCGCAGCGCGACCTCCGCCATGGCGGTGCGGTCCTGGCACAGCTCGGTGGCCGCGGCGGAGTTGATGACGGGGGCGCCGTGCGCCTCCAGGTGCCGGGCCAGCTCCAGGGCGCGCGGCGTGCGGGTCTTGAGCAGGTAGACGTCGGCGAGCGAGGCCGGCTCCGGCAGGCCCTCGTACGTGCCCGGGTCGAGCCACTCCACCTCGTGGCCGGGCGTCAGCAGGGCCGTCGTCTCGGCGAGCAGCGGGTGCGTGGGGTCGGGGGTGAGCAGGCCTATCCTCATGCGAGGCCGCCGGCCGCGTGCGTGAGGGGTGCGGCGTCCGTCCGTGCGGCGAGGCGCAGCACGGCCTGGGACACCTTGGCGACGGCGTCCGGCACCTGACGGAAGCTGGGGAAGTCGTTGACGTCCACGACCACGGGCCCGTCGGGGCCCAGCACGATGTCCACGCCGTACAGGTCGAGGCCGTACGCGGCGCCGGTCGCGGCGGCGATCGCTGCGACCTCGGCGCCGAGCGGCACGTTGCGCTCGTGGGCGGGCCGGTCGGGGTGCAGCGGGCTGCGGCGCTCGGTGGCGTGCAGTTCGCCGTCGACGCAGTAGACCTTGAGGTCGGTGCCGGAGTTGGGCACGTAGGGCTGGGCGATGAACAGGGATCCGGTGGCGGTGTGCGGCAGCCGGCCGGGGGACGTCACGAGCCGTACGGCGCGGCCCGAACTGCCGTCGGCCGGCTTGACGACCAGCGGGAACAGCGACTCGGGCAGCTCCGCGAACTGCCGGGCGTCCGCGGCGGCGAACGTCGGCGGCACCGGCAGCCCGTGGGCCTCCGCCACGACCGCGGCCCGCACCTTGTCGCGCACGGCGCGGATCGAACGGGCGTCGTTGACGGTCACCATGCCCACGGCCGCGGCGGCTTCGAGAAGGCTCAGCCCCGGACCGCCGGAGACCGTCTTGAGCACCCATGCGTCGTGCTGCCCGGTTCGTACCGCTTCGGAGAGCGGCACCAGGGAGCTGCCGGGGCGCAGCACGTCCACGTGGTGCCCCCAGGCGGTGAGTTGGCGGATGACGTCCACCGGCATGCCGTCGTGCCGGTACTGCTCCTCCACCAGGAAGCAGAGTCTCATGTGGTGCACCCTCGGTCCGGCGAACTGTGACGGCTCAGGATGCCACGTTCGGCCGGGGGCCGGACCCGGGGGTGCTGCGGCCGTGGGCTACTCGCCTCGGAACGCCTGCAGGAGGCGCTGGGCCGCCACGCTCGCCGGCAGGGTGCCGGCGCGGACCGACTCCTCCAGGTGCGGCGCCAGCGCCCGTACCCCTTCGTGCTGCCGCAGCTCCGTCAGGAGCTGGTCGCGCACCATGCTCCAGACCCACTCCACCTGCTGGCTCTGGCGGCGCGCGTCCAGCGCGCCCGTGGCGTCCAGGACCCGGCGGTGCTGTTCGATGCGCTCCCACAGCACGTCCAGGCCCGCGCCCTCGCGGCCGCTGCAGGTGAGGACGGGCGGGTTCCAGGCGGCGTCCGGGCCGTGCAGGAGCCGCAGGGCGCCCGCCAGTTCGCGCGCCGCGGCCTTCGCGTCGCGTTCGTGGGGGCCGTCGGCCTTGTTGACGGCGATGACGTCGGCCAGTTCCAGGACGCCCTTCTTGATGCCCTGGAGCTGGTCGCCGGTGCGGGCGAGGGTGAGCAGCAGGAAGGTGTCGACCATGCCGGCGACGGCCGTCTCGGACTGGCCCACGCCCACCGTTTCGACGAGCACCACGTCGTAGCCGGCGGCCTCCATGACCACCATGGCCTCGCGCGTGGCGCGGGCGACGCCGCCGAGCGTGCCGGCGGTCGGCGAGGGGCGGACGAAGGCGGCGGGGTCGACGGCCAGGCGCTCCATGCGGGTCTTGTCGCCGAGGATGCTGCCGCCGGTGCGCCCGGAGGAGGGGTCGACGGCGAGCACGGCGACGCGGTGGCCGAGGCCGGTGAGCATGGTGCCGAAGGCGTCGATGAAGGTGGACTTGCCGACGCCGGGCACGCCGGTGACGCCGATGCGGCGGGCGCGTCCGGCGTGCGGCAGGAGTTCGGTGAGCATGCGCTGGGCGTGCTCGCGGTGGTCGCCGCGGCTGGACTCGACGAGGGTGATGGCGCGCGCGACGGCGGCTCGGCTGCCGTCGAGAACGCCCTTGACGTAGACGTCGGTGTCTATCGCGCGGGCCATGCGATCACAGCTCGTGGCCGAGGACCCCGGCGAGGGTCTTCAGCAGGTCGTGGGCGGCGTCGGGGATGACCGTGCCGGGCGGGAAGACCGCGGCGGCGCCCATCTCGCGCAGGGTCGGCACGTCCTGGGGCGGGATGACGCCGCCCACCACGATCATGATGTCCTCGCGGCCCTGTTCCGCCAGCTCCTCCCGCAGGGCGGGGACGAGCGTGAGGTGGCCGGCGGCCAGCGAGGAGACGCCGACGATGTGCACGTCGGCCTCCACCGCCTGCCGGGCGACCTCGGCGGGGGTCTGGAAGAGGGGGCCGACGTCGACGTCGAAGCCGAGGTCGGCGAAGGCGCTGGCGATGACCTTCTGGCCGCGGTCGTGGCCGTCCTGGCCCATCTTGGCGACCAGGATGCGCGGCCGGCGGCCCTCCTCCTGCTCGAACGCCTCGACCAGGGTGCGGGTGCGTTCGACGGCGGCCGACTGTCCTGCCTCTTCGCGGTACACACCGGAGATCGTACGGATCTGGCCGGCGTGGCGTCCGTAGACCTTCTCCAGGGCGTCGGAGATCTCGCCGACGGTGGCCTTGGCGCGGGCGGCGTCGACGGCGAGGGCGAGCAGGTTGCCGTCCAGGCCGGGGCCGGGCGTGGCCGCGGCGGCATTGGTCAGGGCGCGCAGGGCGTCCTGGCAGGCGGCCTCGTCGCGTTCGGCGCGCAGCCGGCGCAGCTTGTCGATCTGCTGGGCGCGGACGGAGGAGTTGTCGACCTTGAGGACCTCGATCTGCTCGTCGGCCTCGACCCGGTACTTGTTGACGCCGATGACCGGCTGCCGGCCGGAGTCGATGCGGGCCTGGGTACGGGCCGCGGCCTCCTCGACGCGCATCTTGGGGATGCCGGCGTCGATGGCCCGGGCCATGCCGCCGGCGGCCTCGACCTCCTGGATGTGCTGCCAGGCGCGGCGGGCGAGGTCGTGGGTGAGGCGTTCGACGTAGGCGCTGCCGCCCCAGGGGTCGATGACCCGGCAGGTGCCGGATTCCTGCTGCAGCAGCAGCTGGGTGTTGCGGGCGATGCGGGCGGAGAAGTCGGTGGGCAGGGCCAGGGCCTCGTCGAGGGCGTTGGTGTGCAGGGACTGGGTGTGGCCCTGGGTGGCGGCCATGGCCTCGACGCAGGTGCGGGCGACGTTGTTGAAGACGTCCTGGGCGGTCAGCGACCAGCCGGAGGTCTGCGAATGGGTGCGCAGCGACAGCGACTTGGTGTTCTTCGGCTCGAACTGCGCGACGAGCTTGGCCCACAGCAGCCGGGCGGCCCGCAGTTTGGCGATCTCCATGAAGAAGTTCATGCCGATCGCCCAGAAGAAGGACAGGCGGGGGGCGAAGGCGTCGACGTCGAGGCCGGCGTCGCGGCCGGCGCGCAGGTACTCCACGCCGTCGGCGAGGGTGTAGGCGAGCTCCAGGTCGGCCGTGGCACCGGCTTCCTGGATGTGGTAGCCGGAGATGGAGATGGAGTTGTAGCGCGGCATCTTCTGCGAGGTGTACGCGAAGATGTCGGAGATGATCCGCATCGAGGGCCGGGGCGGATAGATGTAGGTGTTGCGGACCATGAACTCCTTGAGGATGTCGTTCTGGATGGTCCCGGCCAGCTTCTCGGGCGGTACGCCCTGTTCCTCGGCGGCGACGATGTACAGCGCGAGGACGGGCAGCACGGCGCCGTTCATCGTCATGGAGACGGTCATGCGGTCCAGCGGGATGCCGTCGAACAGCTGCCGCATGTCGTAGAGGGAGTCGATGGCGACGCCGGCCATGCCCACGTCGCCGGTCACGCGCGGGTGGTCGCTGTCGTAGCCGCGGTGGGTGGGCAGGTCGAAGGCGACGGACAGGCCCTTCTGGCCGGCCGCGAGGTTGCGGCGGTAGAAGGCGTTGGACTCCTCGGCCGTGGAGAAGCCGGCGTACTGCCGGATGGTCCAGGGCTGGTTGACGTACATCGTCGGGTAGGGGCCGCGCAGGTAGGGCGCGATGCCCGGGTAGGTGCCGAGGAAGTCCAGGCCGGCGAGGTCCTCGGCGCCGTAGAGCGGCTTGACGCCGATGCCCTCGGGGGTCTCCCACACCAGGTCCTCGGCCCGGTGGCCGGTGCTCTCCTTCAGGGCCGAGCGCCAGGCGGCGGCGTCGGCCGGGCCGTCGCCGGGGGTGCCCAGGTCGATGCGGGAGAAGTCCGGAATGCGCATCACGCCACTCCCAGGTGGTCCAGGACGGAGGAGAGGACGGCGACGGCGTCGCCGCCGGCGAAGACGAACGCGTCGACGCCGGCCAGTTCGAAGGATTCCCGCTGTGCGCCGGAGGCCTTCCCCGCGAGGTGCACGCGGGTGGCGCCGGCCGCCTTGAGGGCGGCGGCGACGGCGGGCGCCTGCTCGGCGTAGAGGGCGTCGCTGGAGCACAGGCAGGCGACCGTGGTGCCGCTGTCCGCCAGGGCGCCGGCGGCGGTGCCGGCGTCGACGGCGGCCTGGACGGGTTCGATGCCGCCGGCCTGGAAGAGGTTGGCGGCGAAGGTGGCGCGCCCGGTGTGCGCGGCGGCGGGGCCGAGGGTGGCGAGCAGGACGCGCGGGCGGGCGCCGGTGGCGGCGAGGTGGGCGTCGGAGCGGGCCCGCAGGGCCTCGTACGCCTCGTCGCGGCGCACCCGGGGCAGGCCCCCCGCGGGGGCGGCGGGGGCGGGCTCGCGGTGGACGGGCTGCTCGGCGAGGTGGGGGAACTCGCTGACGCCGGTGACCGGTTCGCGGCGGGTGGCCAGGCGCTGCGAGCGCTCGGCCCAGGTGGCGGCGAGGCGTTCGCCGACCATCCCGGAGCGCAGCGCGGCGGCCTGGCCGCCGGCGCGTTCGAGTTCCTGGAAGAAGGCCCAGGCGGCGTGGGCGAGTTCGTCGGTGAGCCGCTCGACGTACCAGGAGCCGCCGGCCGGGTCGGCGACGCGGGCGAGGTGGGACTCCTCCAGCAGGATCGACGAGGTGTTGCGGGCGATGCGGCGGGCGAAGGCGTCGGGCAGGCCGAGGGCCTGGTCGAAGGGCAGGACGGTGACCGCCTCCGCGCCGCCGACGCCCGCGGCCAGGCAGGCGACGGTGGTGCGCAGCATGTTCACCCACGGGTCGCGGCGGGTCATCATCACCGGGGAGGTCACGGCGTGCTGGCGCTGGGCGCCGGCGGCGGGTGCGGCGCCGCTGACCTCGGCGACGCGGGCCCACAGGCGGCGTGCGGCGCGCAGTTTGGCGATGGTCACGAACTGGTCGGCGGTGGCCGCGTAGCGGAACTCCAGCTGGGCCAGGGCCTGCTCGACGCCGAGGCCGGCGTCGGTGAGGGCGCGCAGGTAGGCGACGCCGGTGGCCAGGGAGCAGCCCAGTTCCTGGGCGGGGGACGCGCCGGCCTCGTGGTAGGGCAGTGCGTCGACGGTCAGGGCGCGCACGCCGGGGCGGGTCGCAAGGCAGCGCTCGGCGAGGGCGGCGGCGGCCGCGAGGGGGCCGGTGGGGTCGGCGTCGGTGCCGGTGCGGGCCAGGGTGCCCAGCGGGTCGGCGCCGAGGTTGCCGCGCGGGGCCCCGGGGGCCAGGGCGCGCTCGTCGTACAGGCGCAGCAGCTGCCCGGCCGCGGCCTCGAACTCGGCTCCGGCGTCGAGGACGACGGGGGCGAGGTCGAGGTAGACGCCGTCGAGGGCGGTGGGCAGGGCCTCGACGGGCAGGTGCGCCCCGCCGGTGGTCAGCCACAGGCTGGTGACGCCGTTCTCCAGGTCGGCGAGGACGGCCTCGTTGGTGCGGCGCGGGTCGGGGTCGCGGTGGTGCTGGCGTACGTCCCAGCCGGTGGTGGTGCCCTCGGGCCGGGCGCCGCGCACGAAGGGCGGGAAGCCGGGCCAGCCGGTGCCGGCGGCCGCGGCGCGGCCGTCGTCCGCGGTGTAGAGGGGGCGCGTGACCAGCCCGTCCTCGAGGGCGGTGGCCAGGGCGTCCTCGGCAGCCGCGCCCTGCGCCGTGCCGCCCGCCTTGGCGAGGACCCCTTGGACGAGGCGCTGCCACTGTTCGCGGGTCGCGGGCGGGAATTCGGCGGCCAGGACGAAGCCGTCATCAGGCAGGACCGTCATGGGGGGAACGTTAGGGGAGCGGGCCCGTCCGGCAGCAGGGGCAACGGCTGTGACCTTGGCCTCTTCCGGGGCGTGGTCGCGTGGTCGCCGTTCGCTTCAGCCGTTCTTCAGTCATCCGCCTCAATCGGCGGGCCGGTCCTCCTCCCGGTATCCGTCGGTCACGACGAACTCGCACCAGACGGATTTTCCGGAACCGCGCGGTTCGACGCCCCAGGTGTCGGCGAGGCGGTCGACGAGCATCAGGCCGCGGCCGGAGACGCCGGATTCGCCCGGTTCCCGGCGGCGGGGCAGGGCGCTGGAGCGGTCCTCGACCTCGACGCGCAGGCGGCGTACGGGCCCGGTGAGCATACGGATCGTCACGACCGCCGCCCCGTCGGTGTGCAGCAGGGCGTTGGTGACCAACTCGTCGGCGGCCAGCTCGATTTCGTCGGCGCGTTCGCGGGCGCCCCAGGCCCGCACGGCGGCGCGGATCATGTGCCGGCCGGCGGAGAGGGCCTCGGGGTCGGCGGGGGCGATGTGCTGCTGCAGGCGGCCGCCGCCGCGGGTGGCCGGGCCGTGCCGGCGCAGCAGCAACAGGGCCATGTCGTCCTCGCCGAGCCGCTCGCCCACGTCCTCGCACAGCAGGTCGGCGAGCCCGTCCAGGTCGTAGGGGCCCTTGCGGACGAGGTCGGTCAGGTGCTGCATGCCCTCGTCGAGGTCGGCGCCGGGCTGTTCGACCAGGCCGTCGGTGAACAGCAGCAGCGTCTCGCCCGGGTCCAGTTCCATGGTGGTGACCGGGTAGTCGGGGCGGCCGAACTCGGCGGAGAGCCCGAGCGGCAGGCCGCCGGAGACCGGCAGCCGGCGGCAGGTGCCGTCGGTGTGGCGCAGCACCGGGTCCATGTGGCCGGCGCGGACGAGGTGGACGACCCCGGTGGCCAGGTCGGCCTCGGCGTAGGTGCAGGTGGCGAAGCGGTCGGTCTCCAGTTCGTGGAGGAAGACGGAGGCGCGGGCCATGACGGTGGCGGGGGCGTGGCCCTCGGTGGCGTAGGCGCGCAGCACGATGCGCAGCTGGCCCATGACGGCGGCGGCGTGGGTGTCGTGGCCCTGGACGTCGCCGATGACGGCGCCGACCCGGCCGCCGGGCAGCGGGATGGCGTCGTACCAGTCGCCGCCGATGTCGCGGCCCATGCGGGCCGAGCGGTAGCGGGCGGCGATCTGGGCGCCGGGGACGTCGGGCAGCCGGCGGGGCAGCATGGACTGCTGCAGGCCCTCGGCGAGGTCGTGTTCCTGGTCGAAGAGCATGGCGCGGGCTATGGCCTGGGCCAGGCTGCTGCCGAGGGCGATGAAGAGGTTGCGCTCCTGGCGGGTGAAGCCGCGGGACTCCCGGTAGAGCAGGCCGAGGGCGCCGATGGCCCGGCCCTGGGCGATCAGCGGGAGGTAGGCGGCCGAGGCGATGCCGATGTCCCTGATGCGCTCGTACAGCCAGGGGTAGCAGGTGGCGAACTCCTCGGGGGACTCGATGAAGCGCGGGGCGAGGGTGCGGATCACCTCGCTCATGGGGAAGTTGTCGTCGATGCGGGTGTAGCGGGTGCCGGGGATGAAGTGCTCGGAGGGCCCCTCGGCGACGAGGTGGATGCGGCCGGAGTCGACCAGGCCGAGGACGAGCAGGTCGGAGCCGAGGTATTCGACGGCGCGCGGGTCCTTGAAGAAGTCGATCACGTCCTGGACGGTGCGGGCGTGGGCGAGGGCGGCGGTGGTGGTCTCGACGACGGTGGTCTGGTGACGCCGGTCGTCGTCCACGTCGCGCGGGGCGCCGTGGCCCAGCTCCTCGGTGGCGTCGCGCACGATGCCGACGATGCGGCCGGGCCGGCCGGTCTCGTCGCGCCGGATGCGGCCCTGGGCGTACGTCCAGCGCAGGCCGCCGCCGGGCAGCCGGACCCGGTAGTAGACGCCGTAGATCTCGCTGCCGTCCTTCAGGGCGCGGGCGACCTCGCCGTCCACCCGCATGGCGTCGGTGCGCGGCAGCCGGCCGATCAGCTCGTCGATGTGGCCGTGGAAGGTCTCCGGCGGCACGCCGAGCACCTCGCGCGCCTGCTCGTCCAGGTGGATGCGGCCGCTGCCGAGGTCCCAGTCGAAGCTGCCCATCCGGTTGAGGGCGAGGGCCGTCTCCGGGCGGGCGGGCCAGTCCTCCGGCGGCGGCACGGCGGCAGGCGTCGTCGCTCCCCGATCAACCATATGAGCAACTTTGCCACCTTTTATCGGTTTCTTCGATGCGACGGCGATCGGCCGGGCGGCCCGGTGGTACGGATACCGGCATGGAGTGGTTCACGGCCGGCGGGTACGGGCTGAGCCGGCTGGTGCTGCAGCGCGGCCTCGCGGCCCTCTACCTGGTCGCCTTCCTCGCCGCGGCCCTGCAGTTCCGGGCGCTGATCGGCGCACGGGGGATGCTGCCGGTCCCCCGCTACCTGGCGTACGTCCCCTGGCGCCGGGCGCCCAGTGTCTTCCACGTGCACTACTCCGACCGCTTCTTCGCCGCCTGGTCCTGGAGCGGGACGCTGCTGTCCGCGGCGGTCCTCGCGGGCGCCGCGGACGCGGTGCCGCTGTGGGCGGCGATGGCGATGTGGGCACTGCTGTGGGCCATGTACCTGTCGATCGTCAACGTGGGCCAGACCTGGTACAGCTTCGGCTGGGAGTCGCTGCTGCTGGAGGCCGGCTTCCTCGCCGTCTTCCTCGGCAACGCGCGCACCGGCGCCCCGGTGCTGGTGCTGTGGCTGATGCGCTGGCTGGTCTTCCGCGTCGAATTCGGCGCGGGCCTGATCAAACTGCGCGGCGATCCCTGCTGGCGGGACCTGACCTGCCTGTACTACCACCACGAGACCCAGCCCATGCCCGGCCCGCTCAGCTGGTTCTTCCACCACCTGCCCAAGCCGCTGCACCGGGTGGAGACGGCCGCCAACCACGTGGCACAGCTCGTCGTGCCCTTCGGCCTCTTCACCCCCCAGCCGTACGCGAGCGTGGCGGCGGGGCTGATCATCGTCACCCAGCTGTGGCTGGTGGCCTCGGGCAACTTCGCCTGGCTGAACTGGGTGACCATCGTCCTGGCCTTCTCCGCGGTCGACGGCTCGGCCATGGCCCAGCTGTTCTCCCTGCCGCAGCCGGCCCCGGCCGGCGGCGCACCCCTGTGGTACGAGGCCCTGGTGCTCGCCGCGACCGCCCTGGTGGCCGTCCTGAGCTGGTGGCCGGCGCGCAACCTGCTCTCGCGGCAGCAGCGCATGAACATGTCGTTCAACGCCTTCCACCTGGTCAACACCTACGGCGCCTTCGGCAGCATCAACCGCAGCCGCTACGAGGTGGTGGTCGAGGGCACGGACGAGCCGGTGCCGACCGCCACGACCGTCTGGCGGGAGTACGGCTTCAAGGGCAAGCCCGGCGCGGTGGGGCGGCTGCCGCGCCAGTACGCCCCGTACCACCTGCGACTCGACTGGCTCATGTGGTTCGCCGGGATCTCACCGGGGTACGCGCGGGAGTGGTTCGGTCCCTTCGTCGAACGGCTGCTGACGGGCGACCCGGCGACCCTGCGCCTCCTGCGGCACAACCCGTTCCCCGGCGACCCGCCGACCCACGTACGGGCCCGGCTGTACCGGTACCGCTTCACGACCTGGCGCGAGCTGCGGGAGACGGGTGCCTGGTGGCACCGCACGCTGCAGGGAGAATTCCTTCCGCCCACGCGGCTGAGCCGGCCTTGAGCGCCCCGTAGGGGCGCGGGACAGTGTCGATCTGCGGCTGCCGCCGCGTGGGCGCGACCGGTCACCGACGGCCTGCAGTTCGTCTGCGGGTGCGTCGTGGCTTGTCGCGCAGTTCCCCGCGCCCCTACGGGGCGCCGTGTCAGCGGGGTGCCGGGTCCGCGGGGGTCAGGCCCGCCACCGCCAGCTCGGCGGAGGTGATCGGCGGCCCGGCCGGAGGCGCACCCGTCGGGCCGCGCAGCACTCGCAGCGCCACCGCGGGCGCGAAGACCGCCGGCAGGGGCCGGGAGAGGGTCATCACGTCGATCAGCGCCCGCGTCACCACGGCGTCCACGGTGGCCGTGCGCATCATCCGCTGCACGTATCCGCGCAGCAGCCGGGCCGCGGCCGGCGGTCGTTCGCCGATCGCGCCGGGGTAGTGCACGTCCTCCCCCACCGCCATGGACCAGGCCGCCTCGGCCGTACGGGCGATCGCCTGCTGCGCCCGGCGCGCGAGCCGCGGATCGGTCAGGCCGCCGTCCGGCAGGAGCCCGCGCAGGGCCACCGCGCCCAGGGCCGCCACCGACATGCCGTGCCCGTAGACCGGGTTGAACGCGGCCAGGGCGTCACCGGTGACGACGAAGCCGCCCGGCCAGGCGTCCAGCCGCTCGAAGTGGCGGCGCCGGTTGACGGTGGAGCGCGTCAGGCGGACGTCGGTCAGCGGCTCGGAGGCGGCGACGAGGTCGGCGATGATCGGGTGGCGCAGGGTGCGGGCGAAGGGCTCGAACTCCTCGTTCACCGCCGTCGGCTCGCCGCCGCGGGTGCCGGAGAGCGTCACCAGCCAGCGGCCGCCCTCGATGGGGTGCAGCGTCGCGGCCCGGCCCGGCCGGGACGTGCCCGGCTCCGGGGCGACGCTGACAATGGGGAAGTCCTCCGAGCCCGGCGGGGCCCGGAAGATCCGGGTGGCATAGACCAGCCCGGAGTCCACCGTGACCTCCCGCACCGCCGGCAGCCCGAGCCGCGTCAGCCACCGCGGCGCCTGCGAGGCCCGGCCGGTGGCGTCGACGACGAACGCGGCCGCCAGGGACCGCTCCTCGCCCGAGGCGGCGTCCCGCAGCCGTACGCCGGTGACCTGCCGGGCGTCGCCGGTGAGCCCGAGCACCCCGGTCCGCTCGACGAACCGCACGCCGGGCAGCGTCCGCACCCGTTCGCGGACGACCAGGTCCAGCAGGTCACGACTGCAGGCGATCACGTACTGCAGTTCGCCCGTCCGGGGGATCCAGCCCTGCGCGGACAGCGACACCAGCGCCGTCGGCAGCGGCATCCGCCGGCCGCCCGCCGCCAGCCACCCGGCCGTCACGCCCGGCAGCAGCGACTCCATCGCCCGGGCGCCGCCCGACATCAGCAGATGGGCATGGCGGGCCTGCGGCAGGCCCTTGCGCGGCCGGACCTCCTCCGGCAGCGCGTCCCGCTCGACGACCACCACCTCCCCGGCGTGCCCCGCCAGCGCGGCGGCGGCCAGCATGCCCGCCAGGCTGCCGCCGAGGACCACTGCCCGGCGCTCCCCCGCATGACCGGGCCCGCGCTGAGCCTCGCTCATCCCGCTCTCCTCTCGCTGACGGCAACGGCAGGAGTGACCTGCCCATCCCGGGCACCGGGCGAACACGTGCGTCCGTCCGCCCGGTGGCGCACGGTGGTGGGGTGGAGGTGGTGCGATGGACCCCGTGGAGGCGCTGGAGCGCATCGCGTTCCTGCTGGAGCGCAGCCAGGCGCCCACGTACCGCGTCAAGGCCTTCCGCACGGCCGCAGGCACGCTCGCGGCCCTGCCGCAGGGGGAACTGCGCCGCCGCGCGGACGCGGGGACGCTGACGGATCTCAAGGGCGTCGGACCCAAGACGGCGACCGCTGCGGTCGAGGCGCTGCGCGGCGAGGTGCCGGGCTACCTGGCCCGGCTGGAGGAGGAGGCCGGCGGCCCGCTCGCCGAGGGCGGCCAGGCGCTGCGGGCGGCTCTGCGCGGCGACTGCCACCTGCACTCCGACTGGTCCGACGGGGGCAGCCCGATCGAGGAGATGGCCCGTACCGCCAAGGCGCTCGGCCACGAATGGGCCGTCCTGACCGACCACTCGCCCCGGCTCACCGTGGCCCGCGGCCTGTCCGCCGACCGGCTGCGCGAGCAACTGCAGGTGGTGGCGGAGGTCAACGAGCGCCTCGGTGACGGCTTCCGGCTGCTGACCGGCATCGAATGCGACATTCTCGACGACGGCTCCCTCGACCAGGAACAGGAGCTGCTCGAACAGCTGGACGTGGTGGTCGCCTCCGTCCACTCCAAGTTGCGGATGGACGCCGAGAGCATGACCCGTCGCCTGGTCGCCGCCGTCGCCAGCCCGCTGGTGGACGTCCTCGGCCACTGCACCGGCCGGCTGCACGGCGGCCGGGGACGGCCGGAGTCGCAGTTCGACGCGGACCTGGTCTTCGCCGCCTGCGCCCGCTTCGGCACCGCCGTCGAGATCAACTCCCGGCCCGAACGACTGGACCCGCCCCGGCGGCTGCTGCGCCGGGCCCTCGACGCCGGCGTGCTGTTCTCCATCGACAGCGACGCCCACGCCCCCGGCCAGCTCGACTGGCAGATCCACGGCTGCGCGCGGGCCGAGGAGTGCGGGATCCCCGCCGACCGGATCATCACCACCTGGCCGATGGACCGCCTGCTGGACTGGACCGGCTCGACGTGACCTCGAGCCCCCGCGAACTCCCCCGGATCCGGCCCATGCTCGCCACCCCCGGGCCGCTTCCCCCGCCCGGCGAGGACGCCGCCTGGGGCTTCGAGGTCAAGTGGGACGGCATCCGCTGCATCGCCGAAGTGCCCGGCGACGGCACGCTGCGCCTGATCACCCGGGCCGGCAACGACGCCACCCGCACCTACCCCGAACTCCAGGGCCTGGGCGAGCAGCTGACCGGTCGCAGTTGCGTCCTCGACGGCGAGGTGGTGGTCCTGGACGAGGCCGGCCGCCCCGACTTCGGGCTGCTCCAGCGGCGCATGGGCGTGCTCAACCCGCGGCGCGCGGCGGAGCTCGCCCTGCGCCACCCCGTGCACTTCATGATCTTCGACGTCCTGCACCTCGACGGCGCCTCACTGCTGGCCCTGGGCTACCGCGAGCGACGGACCGCCCTGACCGGGCTCGGCCTCGCCGGACCCGCCTGGTCGGCGCCGGCCCACCTGGAGGGCCACGGACAGCGGGCCTGGGAGGCCACGCTCGGCAGCGGCTTCGAGGGCGTCCTGGCCAAGCGGCTGTCGTCGCCCTACACGCCGGGGCTGCGCTCACCCGACTGGCGCAAGACCAAGCACCTCGTCACCCTGGACGCGGTCATCGGCGGCTGGACGGAGGGCCGGGGCGCCCTCACGGGCCTGCCGGGGGCGGTGCTGACGGGACAGTGGGAGGCGGAGGGGCTGCGCTACACGGGGGCGGTGGGCTCGGGGCTCTCCGAGTACGAACGCCGCGACCTGGCCCGCTACCTGGCGGTGCTGGCGCGCCCGACGTCGCCCTTCACCGGGCCGGTGGACGTGCGCGGTGCGCACTTCGTCGAACCGCGGCTGGTGGCGGAGGTGACGTTCACGGGGTGGACGGCGACGGGGCTGCTGCGGCAGCCGACGTGGCACCGGTTGCGACCGGACCTGACGGATCTGGCCCCGTGACCGACCGTTCGCCGGCGCCTACGGGAGCGGTGCGCGCTCCTCGTCCGCGGCGAGGCCCGCCAGCAGGTCCCCGTCCGCCGTGAAGCGGTCGAGCACCTCCTCCGGCGTGAACGCCAGGTCCGCGGGGTCCTCGCAGGCCGCCACCTCCTGCCACGTCACCGGCGCCGCCACCCCCGGCCGTCCCGGCAGCACCCGCACCGTGTACGGCGCGGCCGTCGTCTTCGCGGAGGCGTTCTGCGACCAGTCGACGAGGACCTTGCCCCGCCGTTCGGCCCGCACCATGGACACCACGATCAGCCCCGGGTGCTCCTTCATCATGCGCGTGGCCAGCGCCTTGGCGTAGTGGCCGGCGGCCCGGCCGGGGGCCGCTTCGATGGGGGCGTACAGGTGCAGCCCCTTGGCGCCGGAGACGACCGGGTGGGCGGTGAGTCCGTCGTCGGCGAGGAGCTGGCGCAGCCGCTGGGCGACGCGGCAGCACACGACCAGGTCCACCCCGGGGCCGGGGTCGAGGTCGAGGACGAGGCGGTCGTGGGCGTCCGGCCCGGCCGCGGCGCGCCACTGCGGCACGTGCACCTCGTACGCGCCGAGGTTGACCATGGCGATCAGGGCGGCGGTGCTGTCGACCATCACCTGTTCGGTGGTGCCCTCGCGGTGCCGGACGGGGGCCCGGGGCACCCAGGCGGGCGAGCCGTTCGGCGGGTTCTTGGCGACCCAGCTCTGTCCGCCGGGGCCCTCGGGGGCGCGGACGAAGGAGGCCGCGCGCCCCTCGGTGTGGGGCAGCAGCGCGGGGGCGATCCCGGCGTAGTAGCGGAGCACCTGCGCCTTGGTGTGCCCCGACTCGGGGAAGAGCAGCCGGTCGAGGTGGGAGAGCGACAGCCGGTGCCCCTCGACCTCCACCACCTGCCGCTCCTGCCTGTCCGGGGAAGCGGGCATAAGGTAGGAATTCCCCGCGAAGGGTGGAAACTATGCGGACGATGTGGAAGGGCGCCATCGGGTTCGGCCTGGTCTCCGTTCCCGTACGGCTCTATGCCGCCATCCAGGAGCACGGGGTCCGGCTGCACATGGTCCACGACGCCGACGGCGGCCGGATCCACATGAAGCGCGTGTGCGACTCCTGCGGCAAGGAAGTCGACTACGAGCACGTCGCCAAGGGCTTCGAGGACGACGAGGGCCACACGGCCGTGATCACCCAGGACGAGCTGACGAAGCTGCCCGTGCCCAGCAAGAAGCTCATCGACGTGCTGGCCTTCGTCGACGCCGACCGGATCGACCCGGTGCACCTGGCCGGCTCCTACTACCTCGCCCCCGACAGCCCGGCCGCCCACAAGCCGTACGTCCTGCTGCGGGAGACGCTGAAGCAGACGGAGCGGGTGGCCGTCACCAAGATCGCGCTGCGCACCCGGGAGTCGCTGGCGGTGCTGCGGGTCCACGAGGACGTGATGACGCTGCACACCATGTACTGGCCCGACGAGGTGCGCGAGACCCAGGGCCTGGCCCCGCCGGACTCGGTCACCGTGCGGCCGCAGGAACTGAAGATGGCCACGAGCCTGATGGACACCCTTTCGGAGGACTTCGACCTCTCGGGCCTGGAGGACGAGTACGAGGTGGCGCTGCGCGAGCTGATCGACGCGCACCTGGACCACCGGCCGGTACCGAAGAAGAAGGTCACGGCAGCCCCCGACAACGTCATCGACCTCATGGCCGCGCTGCAGGCGTCCATCGACACGGCGGGCAGGAAGGAGGGGAAGGAGGAGGGGGCCAAAAAGCCAACGAAAAAGACCGCTGCGAAAACAAGCGATCGAAGTCGGTCCCGCGCGACCGCGGAATCGAGCAAGGGAACGAAAAAGACCGCGGCCAAGAAGACCACGGCCTCATCCACCACCGCACGGAAAACGGCGGCGAGCGGCAGGGCGAAGGCCGCCGGATCCGCCACTGCCAAATCCGCGACCGCCAAATCCACCCCAGCGAAATCCAGCACGGCGAGGAAAGCGGGCCGGCGCGCCTCGTGACGTCACCGGCCCGCTCCCCGGGCGCGTGCTCAGCCGGTGGGCCCGGCGTCCTCCGGGGCCCCCTCGCCCAGGGCCGTACGAGCGGTGGCGACGAGGCCGTCCGCGCCGCACTGCTCGGCCACCGTCAGGCCCTCGCGCAGCCGTTCGGCCGCGTCGTCGTGCTGCCCGGACTCCTGCAGCGCCAGACCGTGGTCGACCAGGGCCGCCGCGAACTCGTAGCGGCAGGGCGCCCGGCGCAGGTGCTGCACGGCTCTGGCGAGTTTGCCCAGGCGCTCCGCCGGCGCGTCCAGGACGGCCGACCTGCGCAGCGCCTCTCCGACGGCGGTCTCCGTGCCGAACCGGTTGGCGTGCTGCAGCGCCTGGTCCGACAGGGGCCCGGGCGCGCTCGGGCTCGTCCTGCGCGAGCGCCTCGGCGAGGTCGAACGCCCACGGCGCCCACAGGGTGTTGTGCCTGCCGCGCTCCTCCAGCCGGCGCCCGGCCGCCTCCAGTTCGGCGACGGCCTCCTTGGCCTTGCCCCGCGCCAGCAGCAGCCGGCCCGCCAGACAGGCGGCGTCGGGCAGGACGATGGCCGGTGAGTAGGGCGGGCAGAAGGAGTTCTTCTCGGCCACTTCCTGCGCCTCGTCGACCTTGCCGCGGGCCAGGAGGGTGTCGATGAGCATGCAGGTGCCGTCCCACTGGATGGGCAGCCCCGGGCCGAGCCGGTCGGCCAGGCCCAGACCCTTGCGCAGCGCCTCCTCCGCCGCCACGAGGTCGCCGCGGCGGCGCAGCACCAGGCCGCGGAAGTCGTGGGCGAAGGCCAGGTGGGCGCCGCTCCAGCCGGAGATCTCGAAGGCGCGCACGGCCTCGTCGAACAGCTCCTGGGCCTCGTCGAGCCGGTCGCAGTAGGCGTAGGTGATGCCCACGACGCTGGGGATCTCGAAGCCCCACTCGGTGTTGGTCCAGCCCATGCCGTCGGCGAGGCGGCCGTCGACCAGCGCGCGGTCGATGAACTCGGTGACCTGCAGGGCGTTCTCGGCGCGGATCATGCCGTCGAAGCCGCGCAGCACCAGCAGGGCGCGCTCGGCGTTGTCCCGGCCCTCCAGCCGGCAGGCGAGCTCGGCGATGCGCCGGGAGCGGCCGTGGGCGTCCTCCTCCTCGATCTGGATGCCCTTCCACATGTAGTGGGCGGCCTGCAGGCGCATCCGTCCGGGGCCGGACGGGGTGCGGGAGGCCTGGTCGGCCACCACGTCGGCGGCCTCGCGCAGCTGGTTGTTGTGCGCGTACGCCTGGGAGAGCCGGTAGGTGGCGTCCACGCGCAACTCCTCGCTGAGCCCGGGCAGTTCCAGGGCGTTGCGCAGGTGGTTGACGGTGGTCTTGGGCGAGGTGAGCAGCGTGGCGCAGCCCAGCTCGTACAGCAGGGTGGCCTTCTCCTCCTCGGGCGGCGGCTCCTGCAGGGCGCGCTCCAGGCAGCGGCGGGCGGCGTCCGGCGCGCCGACCGCGAGGTGTTCCCGGGCCGCGGCGCGCAGCTGGCTGACCACGTCGGGGTCCTGGTCGGGGTGCACTTCGAGCAGGTGGCGGGCGGAGACGGCCACGCCCTGGCCGGCGTCGGCGGACAGCCACGCGGCCTGTCCGTGCATGGCGGTGCGGGTCGCGGGCGGGATGGCCCGGTAGACGGCGGTGGCGATCAGCGGGTGGGCGAACTCCAGGGTGCTGGAACCGGTCAGGATGCGGGCCTCGCGCAGCCGGTCGGCGGCGACGGCCGCCTCCGAGGGACCCATGCCGGCCAGCCCGGTGACCAGCTTGGCGTCGATCTCCGTGCCCAGGACGGCCGCGGCCCAGGCGAAGCGGGTGGCGGAAGGACCCATCTGTTCGAGCCGGGCGACCAGGCCCTTGCCGCGGGCGGCGGCGCCGAGGTCGCGCAGCAGCACGGCCGACTCCTCCACCGGGTTCATGTCGCGGTCCTGTGCCTTGGCTATCAGCTCGACCGTGTCGTAGGGGTTTCCGCCGGTGACGGCCCACACCTCGCGGCAGAAGGGGTCGTCGGCCTTCGGCCCGAGGGCTTCGCGCACCAGCCCGGCCACGGCCTCGGGGGTCAGGGCCCGCAGCTCGACGGGGCGCACGCCCCTGGCCTCGACCAGCTTGCGGAAGGCCGGGGTGTGGGTGGGCAGTTCCTCGGGCCGGTAGGCCAGGACCAGCAGCAGCGGCAGCTCGCCCAGCCGCACGGCGAAGGAGGTGAGCCAGCCGAGGGATTCGGGGTCGCACCAATGGGCGTCGTCGATGACGACGACGAGCCGCCGGCCGCCCTGGGCGAGCTGGGTGATCACCCAGTCCAGGCCGTCGCGCACGCCCTGCGGGTCGGCCTGCCGCTCGATGGGCGGCACGATGCCCAGGGCGGGCCCCGCGATGTCGTACCAGCCGCCCAGCATCTCCTGCCGTGCGGCGGGCGTCATCGCCGCGAGCGTGGGCTGCAGCAGCTGGCGGACGACGTTGAAGGGGACCTGCTCGGCCGACTTGCTGCCGCGGCCGAACAGGACCGTGCAGCAGGCGCATTCGGCGGCCATGCGCCGGGCCTCGTTGAGCAGGGCCGTCTTGCCCAGGCCGGCCTCGCCGCTGAAGAGCAGCAGCCCGCCGTCCCGGCCGGGCTCCCGGTCCTTCCCGAGAGGACCTCGGCCGCACAGGCCGTGCACCGCCTGCTCGACGACGGCGAGCTCGCGCTCCCGCTCGAACAGGGCGGCAGATGGGTTCGGTTCACGCTGATGCCCCGACATGACGATGTCTCCCCGGAGGATGTGGTGGGCCGAGCCTAGCCCCGTGGGCGGGCCCGGGGGCAGGGTTCGCCGGAGGACCACCCGTGAGCGTGATCGCCCCTGCCTCCCGAACGCCCATTCAGCGCGTTCGGAAACGCATTCGCATATCCCTGTGCGGGCCATTATGGCGGGCCGCGAATTCCCCGTCAGGCCGATCTGCGAATATGACAACTTCGCGCCGGAGCACCACGGGACCGGCTACGCTCCATGTCGCGCAGCGAGCCGTCTTGACTTTCGGCCCGCCGCGGCCGAGTGCTGTGGCACCGCCCCGGGAGCGCCGTTCTTGTTCCCGTACGCACTCCCCGCCGTGCGCTGCACGAAGCTGTCCGCATTTCCGTCCGAAGTCTTTCCACGTTCCGCACCAAGTGTTTCCCGAGGATCTCGATGGTTGGTTCTGGCTCGTCGGCTCCCAGGCGGCCCGCATCGGCGCTGATATGGCTGATCTCCCCCCTGGTCCTGGCCGTGTGCTCGGTCTCGGCGGTCCTGTCCGTGACACCGGCGGCCCGGGCACCCGTGGCCTGGTGCGGGGCCGCCGCCACGGTGGCCGTGGCCCTGGCCGCCGCCGAGGCGGCCCGGCGCGGGCGGGTGATCACCGCACTGCGCCGCCGGCAGGCCGACCGCGACGCCGAACTGCAGCACCGGCTCGACCAGCACGAGGCCGAGACCTGGCGGTTCGCCCGCGAGGTCCTGCCCGAGGCGCTGAAGCTGATGCGCCGGGGCGCCCCCACCGACCAGGTGGTCAGGGCGACGATCCCCTCCCACGACCTGGAGCCGTCCTTCGCCTCCGCGCACCGGGCCGTGATCCGCTCCGTGATCGAGGCGGTGCAGGCGGAGGAGGCCCTGCGCGACGCCGCCCACCGGGCGTTCGTCAACATCGCCCGCCGGATGCAGGCCATCGTGCACCAGCAGGCCTACGACATCCGGGAGATGGAGCACAAGCACGGCACCAACCCCGACGTCTTCGGCGACCTGCTGCACCTGGACCACGGCAACGCCCTGACCGGCCGCCTCGCGGACAGCATCGCCGTCCTCGGCGGCTCGCGCCCCGGCCGGCAGTGGCGCTCCGAGATCCCGCTGTACAACGTGCTGCGCGGGGCGATGTCCCGGATCCTGGAGTACAAGCGCATCGACCTGCACTCGGTGGCGGACGTCGCCGTGGTGGGGCCGGCCGTCGAGCCGGTGATCCACGCCCTGGCCGAGCTGCTCGACAACGCCACCCGCTACTCGCCCCCGCAGACCCGGGTGCACCTGACCGCCGTGGACATCCAGTCCGGCATCGCGGTCGAGATCGAGGACGCGGGCGTGGGCCTGACCGACGAGGCCCGCCGCCGTACCGATCGGGTGCTGTCCAAGGAGGGCGGCCTGGACCTGGACGACCTCGGCGAGTCCCCGCGGCTGGGCCTGGCGGTGGTCAGCCGGCTGGCCAACGACTACGACTTCCTGGTCTCCCTGCGGCCCTCGGCGTACGGCGGCGTCCGCGCGGTGCTGGTCATCCCGCCGGAGCTGATCACCGCGAGCCGGTTCCCCGGTGGCGACATCGCCCGTGCCCCCAAGCTTCCGCCGGCGAAGAAGAAGCGGCGTCCGGGCGGCATCCCGGTGCAGCCGACGTCCTCGCCCATCATGGACAACCCCATTCCCCCGCCCCAGGCCGACAACGGCCTCCCCCAGCGCCGTCGCCGGCGCGGGCCGGCCCCGCTGCCCTTCGGCCGGGGCGCGGCCGCCGAGCGGCAGCGGGCACGGGCCGCCGAGGGACGCGCGCCCGCGCCACCCGCCGCGGAGGAGCCGCAGCGCCAGCCGGGGCTGTGGCTGGCCGCCTTCACCAGCGGCATCAACGGAGAGCTGCCGGAGCAGGACGGGCAGCCGACCAGTGACATCCCGTCAGACAAGGAAGAGTAGCCAAGTGACGCAGCAGCCGCGGTTCAACATGGACTGGATGCTCAAGGACCTGGCCACCAGCGTCCCCCAGACCCGCCACGTGATCGTGCTGTCGTCGGACGGCCTGCGCATGGCCCAGTACGGCACGGAGGCGGAGGTGGCCGACCGGCTCGCCGCCGCCTGCGCCGGCCTGCAGAGCCTCTCGACCGCCATCGCCTCGGAGTTCCCGCACGGGGACGGCGAGATGCGGCTGGTGGTGATCGAGGTCGACGGCGGGTTCTTCTACCTGATGGCCGCCGGCGCGGGGGCCTACCTGGCCGTGCTGGCCGACGACGACGTGGACGCCGGGCTGATGGGCATGAAGATGCGCGACCTGGTGGCGCGCATCGGCTCCCACCTGACCAGTCCGCCCCGGGTCAGCGGGTCGGTGACATGAGCGAACCGGAGAACCCCCGGCAGCCCGGCGCCGAGCCGCCCGGCAACCCCGACCGGCTCTACATCCTGGGCGGCGAGGGCGAGGCCAAGTCCCCCGCCCCGCACCTGGACCTGGTGACGCTGGTCGTCTCCCGCAGCGAGCCCGACCCGGGCCTGCAGCCGGAGCACGCCGCCGTGGTGCGCATGTGCGACTACCCGCTGTCCGTGGCGGAGATATCCGCGTACCTCGAGCTCCCGGTGAGCACGCTGACACCCGTGCTCACCGAGCTGCTCTCCCGCGGCCGGGTGGAGGCCCGGCCCCCGATCCCGGCGGCGGCGCTGCCCGACGTCAGTCTCCTTGAGGCGGTGATGCATGGACTACAAAAGCTCTGACGGCTACGCCGGGCCGCGCAGCGAGGACATCCTTCCTGCCACCGCCACCGCGGCCGTGAAGGTCGTGATCGTCGGAGGCTTCGGGGTCGGCAAGACGACCCTGGTCGGCTCGGTCAGCGAGATCCGGCCGCTGACCACCGAGGAGACGATGACCCAGGCCGGGGTCGGCGTGGACGACCTGGCCGGCATCGAGCACAAGACCGAGACCACGGTCGCCATGGACTTCGGTCGCATCAGCATCAACGACCAGCTGGTGCTCTACCTCTTCGGCACGCCCGGCCAGGAGCGGTTCTGGTTCCTGTGGAACGGGCTGTTCGAGGGCGCCCTGGGCGCCGTGGTGCTGCTCGACACCCGCCGGATGGAGGTCAGCTACGACGTCATCGGCCGCCTGGAGGAGCGGGGCGTGCCGTTCGTCGTCGCGGTCAACGCCTTTCCCGGCGCCCCGAGGTACCCCATGTCCGAGCTGCGGGTGGCCATGGACCTGGACGAGACCGTGCCCATGGTCGACTGCGACGCCCGCGACCGCTCCTCCTGCCGCGACACGCTCATGGCGCTCATGCGCTACCTCTACACCCTGACCACCGTTTCCGCGGAGACACAGTGACCAACCCCCCGAACACGCCAGCACCGACTCCCTGACCGCTCCCCCGCCGCAGTGCCCGGCCCACGCCCTGGGCGACCGGGGCCCCGGCGGGGTGACGCGGCTGTACGGCCCGCAGGCCGAGGCCGATCCGTACGGCCTGTACGAGCGGCTGCGCACCGAGCACGGCCCGGTGGCTCCGGTGCTGCTGCACGGCGACCTGCCCGCCTGGCTGGTGCTGGGCTACCGGGAGACCCTGGACGTCACGCGCACCCCCTCCCGCTTCTCCCGGGACTCGCGGCACTGGAAGGACATGCGCGAGGGCCGGCTGACCGCCGACCACCCGCTGGCGCCGATCGCCACCTGGCAGCCGGTGTGCGTCTTCGCCGACGGCCAGGAGCACGAGCGCTGGCGGGGCGCCGTCAACGACGGCATCGCGCGCTTCGACAAGCGCGGCATCCGCCGGCACGTGACCGAGTGCGCGAACCAGCTGGTCGACCACTTCTGCGCGGCGGGCACGGCCGATCTCGTGGGCCAGTTCGCCGAGCACCTGCCGATGATGGCGATGACGCAGCTGCTGGGCATGCCCGAGGAGTACGGCCCCCGGCTGGTGAGCGCCGCCCGCGACATGCTCAGGGGCACGGAGACGGCCGTCGCGAGCAACGAGTTCGTGCAGGAGACCCTGCGCAAGCTGGTGGCGCGCAAGCGCGTGCAGCCCGGTGCCGACTTCACCACCTGGATGCTGGAGCACCCCTCCGGCCTGTCGGACGACGAGGTGCAGCAGCACCTGCGCCTGGTGCTGATCGCCGCGTTCGAGACGACCGCGAACCTCATCGCCAACACGCTGAAGATGGTGCTCACCGACGTGCGCTTCCGGGCGTCGCTGGCGGGCGGCCACATGACGCTGCCGGACGCGGTCGAGCAGGTACTGTGGGACGAGCCGCCGTTCATCACCATCCTGGGCCGCTGGGCGACCCAGGACACCGAGCTCGCCGGCCAGCCGATCAAGGCGGGCGACGCGCTGGTGCTGGGCCTGGCCGCGGCCAACATGGACACGGCCGTGCGCCCCGACCTGGACGCGCCCATCCACGGCAACCGCGCCCACCTGGCCTTCAGCGGCGGCGCGCACGAGTGCCCCGGGCAGGACGTGGGCCGGGCCATCGCGGGCACGGGCATCGATGCCCTGCTGCTGCGACTGCCCGACCTCACGCTCGCCGTCGAGGAGTCCGAGCTGACCTACCGCTCGTCCCTGATGTCACGCCACCTGACGTCGCTGCCGGTGCGGTTCACCGCGCACCGGCCGCGCCGGCCCGAGCTGACCGCCGGGCCGGACGCGGACGGTCAGACCGGGAGCCCCGCGCAGTCGGTGGTCATTCCGGCGCCGTCGCGGGCACCGGCGCCGTCCGCCGGGAGGTCCTCCTGGTGGCGGTCGCTCACGAACTGGCTGCGACGGTCGTAGTCGTCGTAGTCGTCCTGTTCCAGCAGGTCCCACCACCAGGCGATCGACGGGACGGGCAACGGTGCCGTGCTGTCGTCCGAGGGCCGCGTCGCCCACCAGGCGGAGACGTCCACCGTACGGGGGTCGGCGTACCGGGAGCAGGAGGCCGCCCAGTCCAGGTGGCCCCGGACGAACTGGCCGAGCGCGACCAGGTAGCAGCGCAGCTCCACCCCGGCGCGGCGCCAGACCTGTTCGCGCAGGCGCAGGAAGCAGGTCATGACGCGGTCGCGCATCGCCATGGCCTCCGCCTGCACCTTCGCGGGCGACGTGCCGCGCTCGTGGGCGAGGACGTCGATCAGGTTGAGGTGGTCACCGGCACGGTGGATCTCCTTGTTGCGCGAATAGAAGTCGTTGTCCCATGCGACGAGGGTCCAGGTCATCTCGGTGAGAGCTCTGACCTCGGGCCGGTCGAGCTCCTGGTCGGGCAGGTCGTAGCCGCCCGCGATGTCCATGAGCGCCGTCGAGGGCGCCATGCCTATCGCGCGCATCCACATCGCGGCGTAGTCGTTCAGGGTGGGCAGCACCCGGTCCCTGCGACAGGCCGCCTCCCACACCAGGCCCGACAGGTAGACGCGCATGCCCTCGGTCCAGCGGCGCAGTTGCCGCGGGCTCGCGTAGTCGGCGAGCTCGGTGCGGATCGCGCGCAGCGCGGCCGCGTGCGGCGAGTCGTCGGGCCACGCGGGCGAGGGCGCCTCCAGGACGCGCATGATGCGCGATGTGGCGTGGGCGAGGCCGTGGGCAGTGGCCCGCGACTCGTCGCACAGGGCGTCGTCGAGGGAGAAGAGCACGGAGTGCATCTTCGCCACGACGCTGAGGGGGCCCATCTGCCCGTAGGGCATGGTCTTGGCCGTGAGCCCGCCGAAATCGCACTGGCTCAGTCGCTTGCGTTGCTGTCGCGACGTATCCAGCTGTTTCTGCAGCATCCACTCCACGGAGATGTGGTCGAGCTCGCGAACCCGCGGATGCATGGCGGGCGGTATCGGGCAGTAGAAAGGAACGATCTCCAGGGGCTGGACCTTGATCCGATCCCGTACGCGTGTCACGCCGCCTCCCCAGGCCGACTGCAGCGTTCCTGTCCGCTTTTGCGCGGTACCTGCCCACGCCGAGGGGCGGATAACCCGCATGCGCCACCGGCGCACGAGGTTCCGGCGCGGAGCGCAAGGATCGGTTCGGATCGTTTTCGATCGCATCAAGCCAAACGCATTTTCCAGGGGAGTAGGAACGGTTGAATATTGCACACCGTTGTCGAGGATTTCTCCCCATGATCCGCCATAAGCGGAGTCGTCCCGCCCATGGCCGGATCTCGCCCCCGCGTGGTGACGCGGACAGGCCACCGGGCATCCCCCACACTGGTGACGGGGGCGCACGAGGGAGAGACGTCATGACGCTGCGGTCGTGGGCGGAGCGACCGGCCCGGCTCCTCGCCACGCCGTGGTGGCGGGCCGTTGCGGCCCTGGCGGCGGGGGCGCTGCCGGCCCTGGCCTTCCCGGCCCCCGCCCTGTGGTGGCTCGCCTGGGCGGCCCTCGTGCCGTGGCTGCTGCTGCTCCGCTCCGCCGCGAGCGCCCGGCGGGCGGCGCTGGAGGGCTGGCTGGGCGGGGCCGGCTTCCTGCTCGCGGTGCACCACTGGCTGCTGCCGAGCCTGCACGTCTTCATCCTCGTACTGGCCGCCCTGCTGGGCCTGTTGTGGCTGCCGTGGGGGCTGGTCGTCCACCGGCTGCTGGGCGGCGCTCCCGGGCCCGGCCGGGTGGCGGCGGCGCTGCTGGTGGTGCCGTGCGGCTGGCTGCTGGTCGAACTCGTCCGCTCCTGGGAGTACTTGGGCGGGCCCTGGGGCCTGCTGGGCGCCAGCCAGTGGCAGGTCGCCCCCGCCCTGCGGCTGGCGTCCGTGGGCGGGGTGTGGCTCGTCGGCCTGGTGCTGGTGGCCGTCAACACCGCGCTGGCAGCACTGCTGTGCGCGCCCCGCGGCCGGGCCGCCGCGGCGACGGGCCTGACCGGCTGCGCGGTGCTGGTGTGCGGGGTGTGGCTGTGCGCACCGGTGCCCGCCCTCACCGGCACCGCGCGCATCGCCGTCGTCCAGCCCGGGATCGTCGACGGGACGGGCAGTGTGCAGCACCGTTTCGACGTGCAGGAGGACCTCACCCGCCGTCTGGCCGGGCAGCGGCTGGACCTGGTGGTGTGGGGCGAGAGCAGTGTGGGCCAGGACCTGGGGCGGCGGCCGGACCTGAGCGCGCGCCTCGCCGCGCTCTCCCGCACGGTCGGCGCCGACCTGCTGGTCAACGTGGACGCCCGCCGCTCGGACAAGCCCGGCATCTTCAAGAGTTCGGTGCTCATCGGCCCCGACGGCCCCACCGGCGACCGCTACGACAAGATGCGGCTGGTGCCCTTCGGCGAGTACGTTCCAGCCCGCGAGGTGCTGGGCTGGGCCACCTCGGTGGGCAAGGCGGCGGGCGAGGACCGGATGCGTGGCGAGAGGCAGGTCGTCATGCGGCTGCCCGACACCCGCGGCAGCGGCCTGCGGCTCGGCCCGCTGGTGTGCTTCGAGTCGGCGTTCCCCGACATGACCCGGCAGTTGACGCGGGACGGGGCGCAGGTGCTGGTGACCCAGTCGGCCACGTCCACCTTCCAGGACAGCTGGGCACCGGCCCAGCACGCCTCGCTGGCCGCGCTGCGGGCCGCCGAGACGTGGCGGCCCGTGGTCCACGCCACGCTCACCGGGGTGAGCACGGTGGCCGACCCGCGCGGCCGGATCACCGGCGAGCGGCTGGGCACGGACCGCAGCGCGGCCGCCGTCTACGACGTGCCGCTGGCGCGGGGCGAGAGCCCGTACGTCCGGGCCGGGGACTGGGCGGTGTACGGGGCGCTCGCCGTGCTCGCCGTCCACTGTGCGGCGGAGTTCTTCCGCTGGGCGGCGATCCGGGGCGCGCGGCGGGGCGGCGGCCCTGCAGGAGGCTGAGCCCCGGCCGCCTCGCGCGGCCCTGCCGTTGCCCGACCGGCCACCGGCGTGCACCGTCACGCGACCGGCGTCGAGCGGGGCGGCCGGGTCGGGGGGCACCAGTCGGCCACGCCGTCGAGGCTGCGCAGGACCGTACGGGGGCCGAGGCGGTCGGCCGTGGTCACGGCGACCGCGCGCAGGGCGCAGGCCGCGGGCGAGGAGAGCCGGGTGAGCCGGGCCACGCGCTCCGCGCGCCGTACGACTGCCGTCGTGCGCGGCAGGCGGAGCCGGGTGTACTCCTCCAGGGCCGCCGTCACGTCGTCGCCGCAGCCGGCGAGGACGTGGGCGAGGACGACGGCGTCCTCGACGGCCTGGCAGCCGCCCTGGCCGATGTTGGGCGGCATGGCGTGCGCGGCGTCGCCGACGACGGCGACGCGGCCGCGGTGGTGGGCCGGGAGCGGGGCGGTCATGGCGTGGACGTCGTTGCGCAGGATCGCCGCGGGGTCGACGGTGTCGAGCAGGTCGGGTACGGGGTGGTGCCAGTCGCCGAAGAGGCGGCGGAGCTGGGCGTGTTCGCCGCCGGGCGAGGCGGCCCGCCGGGGCGCGTTGGCCTGGGCGTAGACGTAGACGCGCCCGCCGGGCAGGGGGACGGTGCCCCATATGCGGCCCCGCCCCCAGGTCTCGTGCGGGGTGAAGGGGGCGCCCGGGGCGGGCACCACGAACCGCCAGACGGTGGCTCCGGTGTAGCGGGGCGCGGGGTGGCCGGGGAAGAGGACGGCGCGGGTGGCGGAGTGGATGCCGTCGGCGGCGACGACGAGTTCGGCTTCGAGGTCGCCGCCGGGGGTGGTGACGCGGGCGGGCCGGCCGGCACCGCCGGGGTCGGCGAGGGCGGCGGGGGCGCCGGTGCGCACCGAGCCGTCGGGGAGCCGGGCGGCGAGCAGGGCGGCGAGGTCGGCGCGGTGGACGAGCGCGACGGGGCCGCCGAAGCGGGCGGCGGCGGCCTCGCCGTCGGTACGGGAGAGCCAGCGTCCGCCGGGCAGGCGCAGTCCGCCGTCGGACTGCCAGGCGGACAGGGCCCGGACCGCGTCGCCGGCGCCGAAGGTGTCCAGGGCGCGCTGGGCGTTGGGGGCGAGGGCGATGCCGGCGCCGACGGGCTCCAGGGCGGCGGCGCGTTCGAGGACGGTGACGGCCCAGCCGTCGTGGTGCAGGGCGGCAGCGGCGGTCAGGCCGCCGATCCCGCCGCCGATGACGACGGCGCGGGGTGCGGACGCGGGGACGGGCACGAGAACCTCCGGTCACTACAGGTGTAGTTTCGTTGAACGACGGTACTACAGGTGTAGTGAGCCCGGTAGACGGCCGGTAGATTGAAGCCGTGCGTTCCGAGAAGTCCGGCACCACCCGGCACACCACTCCCACCCCGCCCCGCGCCCAGCTGATCGCCGACACCGCGCTGGCGCTCCTCGCCGAGCGCGGGATGCGCGGGCTGACCCACCGCGCCGTCGACGAGGCCGCCGGGCTGCCGCCGGGCTCGACCTCCAACCTCGCCCGCACCCGTGCCGCCCTGCTGGAGGCGGCGGTGCGCCGGCTGGGCGAGCGGGAGGAAGAGGTGCTCACGCCGCGGGAGATGCCGGATCCGGCGGCCGGGCTCGACGCCCTGGCCGAGGCGATCGCCCTCGCGCTGCACCGCTCGCTGACCGGACCGCGCGAACTGCTGCTGGCCCGCTACGAGCTGGCCCTGGAGGCCGCGCGCCGGCCGGAGTTGCGCGCGATCTACGACGCCACCGGCAAGGAGCGGTTCCGCGAGCCGGTGGTGGCCCTGATGGCGGCGGCGGGCTCCACCGAGCCCGAGCGGCACGCGCTGTCGCTCGTGGCGTGGTGCGAAGGCATGATGTTCGCCTGCGCCGCCGGTTCGTACCACGCAGAGGCGCCCGGCCGGGCGGAGCTGCGCCGGGGGGTCACCGAGCTGCTGCGCGGGGCGCTGCGGCCCGCGCCGTAGTCGCCGGCCCAATTCCGTGGCGCCGCATCCCGATTGGCGTCCATCATGGACGGCATGATCACGATCACGTCGGAACGCCCCAAGCCGTCGACCCATGCCGGAGAGCGCGACATGCTCGAAGGGTGGCTCGACCACCACCGGGCGACCCTCGCCCACAAGTGCGCCGGCCTCACCGACGAGCAGCTGCGGGAGGCGTCCGTGCCGCCCTCCGTCATGTCGCTGATGGGGCTCATGCGGCACATGGCCGAGGTCGAACGCCACTGGTTCCGCCGCGTCCTGGACGACGAGGACGCCCCGCCGATCTACTACACCGACGCCGAACCCGACCGGGACTTCCTCGTCACCGCCGAGGACTCCGGCGACGAGGCGTACGCCACCTGGCAGCAGGAGATCTCCGTCGCCCGGGAGCGCGCCGCGACCCGCTCGCTGGACGACGCGAGCCTGGGCCGGCACCGCTCGCACACCGACCCGCTCACCCTGCGCTGGATCCTCACGCACATGATCGAGGAGTACGCGCGGCACAACGGCCACGCGGACCTGTTGCGCGAGCGCATCGACGGCGCGACGGGCCACTGACCCGCGCGCGAGGCGACCCCGCGCACCGCCTTCGCCCGCGCGGGGCATTCCCAAGCCCCTTGCGGCGCAGCAGCGTTGGGCGGGTGCATCGAGTGTCCGCTGCGACGGTATGGGTGGCGGTGGCCATGGCGGCCGCCGCCGGCTGCGTCTGCGTCCCCCGTCACCTCCCCCCGCAGGGCCCGGCCGGTGCGGCCGGCGCGCCCCGGCTGATCCACGGCCCGGACCGCGAGTCCCTGGCCGTCACCGGGCCGGACGCCTCCGACCCGCCGGCGCCCGGGGCCACGGCGGGCACGGCCGGCTCCGCCGGCTCGGCCGGCGGAACGCCCGTACCCGAGCCGGCACCCGGCGCGGTGGGGGCCGACGGCCGCGTCGCGCGGCCGCTCGGCGGCCCGGGCGACAGCGGCGGCGCGGTGCGGCCGCCCGCCGCCGGCGGCTCCCCCGGCTCCGCGGACCCGGCCCCCTCGGACGACGCGGCGCCGCCCCCGACGCTGTCCGCTCCCCCGCTCCTCACCGCCCCCGCCCGGCCACCGCGGACCCCCGCCTGGCGAGCCCCCGCTCCGGCACCCGCCCCGGAGCGCTCCCGGCAGGAGCGGCACGAGGACGACCAGGGGCACGACCAGGGGCACGAGCCGGAGCCGCGGCGGGCGGCGCCGCCCGTGGCCCCGCCCGGCCGGGGCGGCCCCGGGGTGTGCGCCCTCGGCGAGACGTACGGCCGCTGGCAGCAGGGGGGCGACGCCTCGCGTATCTGCCGCCAGGTCTACGGGCGCTGAGCACCGCGCACGCACAGCGGTAGTGGGACGGGGTGCGGTGGGGTGATCAGACCTGCAGGTCCGGGATCCGCCAGTCGATGGGCTCGTGGCCCTGGGCCGCGATGGCCTCGTTGATCTGGGTGAAGGGCTTGCTGCCGAGGAACTTCTTCGCCGACAGCGGCGAGGGGTGGGCGCCCTTGACGACGACGTGGCGCTCCTGGTCGATCAGGGGCAGCTTCTTCTGCGCGTAGTTGCCCCACAGCACGAAGACCGCCGGGTCCTGCCGGGCGGCCACCGCGCGGATGACCGCGTCGGTGAACTTCTCCCAGCCCTTGCCCTTGTGCGAGTTGGGCTCCCCGCCGCGCACCGTCAGCACCGCGTTGAGCAGCAGCACGCCCTGCTCGGCCCACGGCATCAGGTAGCCGTTGTCGGGCACGTCGTGGCCGAGCTCGTCGCACATCTCCTTGTAGATGTTGCGCAGGGACGGAGGCGTGCGGACGCCGGGGCGCACCGAGAAGCACAGGCCGTGGCCCTGGCCGGGACCGTGGTAGGGGTCCTGGCCGAGGATGAGGACCTTGACCCGGTCGTAGGGCGTGGCCTCCAGGGCGGCGAAGACCTCCCCGCGGGGCGGGTACACCGGGGCCTTCGTCCGCTCCTCCTCGACGAACTCGGTGAGCTCCTTGAAGTAGGGCTTCTCCAGCTCCTCGGCGAGGACAGCGTGCCAGGACTCGGGCAGCACGTCGGTGACGGTCACGTCGCAACCTCCGAAGGTTCGTTCCGTTCTCGTGCCAGAACTTACCGGTGGCCACTGACAACGCCGTCCGCACGGTCCTTCCGGCGACCGTCCCCGGGGCCTCAGAAACCGGCGTTGAGGAACAAACCGCCGTCCACGACGAGGGTCTGCCCGGTCACCCAGCCCGCTGCGTCGGACAGCAGGAAGGCGGCGGCGCCGGCGACGTCCTGCGGCATGCCCAGCCGCCCCAGCGGGTAGGCGGCCGCGGCCTCCTCCTCGCGCCCCTCGTACAGGGCGGCGGCGAACTTCGTCTTCACCACCGCCGGGGCGATGGCGTTGACCCGGACGCCGGGCGCGAACTCGTGCGCCAGCTGCAGCGTGAGGTTGACCATGGCGGCCTTGCTCATGCCGTACGCGCCGACGAACGGGGAGGGCGCGAGGCCGGCAACGGAGGCGATGTTGAGGATCGCGCCGCCGTGCTCCTTCTGCCAGGCCTTCCAGGTCTGCTGGGCGAAGCCGAGCGCCGAGACGACGTTGGTCTCGAAGACCTTGCGGGCCACCGCCAGGTCGGCCTCGGCCAGCGGCCCGAAGACCGGGTTCGTCCCGGCGTTGTTGACCAGGTAGTCGACCCGGCCGAAGGCCTCCATGGCCCGCTCGACGGCGGCGGCCTGGTGGGCCTCGTCGTGGGCCTTGCCCTGCACGCCGACCGCCCGGTCGGCGCCGAGGCGCTCGGTGGCCTCCTGCAGGGCGTCCGCGCTGCGCCCGGTGATCACCACCCGGTCGCCGCGGGCGACGAGCGCCTCGGCGATGCCGTAGCCGATGCCCCGGCTGGCGCCGGTGACGAGGGCGACCCGTCCGGTGCCCTCCTGCTGCGGTTCGCTCATGGTCCTTTCCGTTCCTCGGCCGGGTCGGTCGGTGCGTGGGTCGGTACGTCGGTCAGTCGAGCGGGCCGCCGGCCACGTAGAGCACCTGGCCGGAGACGAAGCCGGCCTGCTCGCCGGCGAAGAAGGCGATGGCGTTGGCGACGTCCTCGGGCTCGCCGACGCGCTGCACCGGGATCTGGCTCGCGGCCGCGGCCTTGAAGTCGTCGAAGCCCATGCCGACGCGCTCGGCCGTGGCGGCCGTCATGTGGGTGGCGATGAAGCCGGGTGCCACCGAGTTGGCGGTGATGCCGAACTTGCCCAGCTCCTTGGCGAGGGTCTTGGTCAGGCCCTGCATGCCCGCCTTGGCGGCGGCGTAGTTGGCCTGGCCGCGGTTGCCGAGGGCCGAGCTGCTGGAGAGATTGACGATGCGGCCGAAACCGGCGTCCACCATGTGCTTCTGGCAGGCTCGCGACATCAGGAACGCCCCGCGCAGGTGCACGTTCAGCACCGTGTCCCAGTCGCTCTCGCTCATTTTGAACAGGAGGTTGTCGCGCAGCACGCCGGCGTTGTTGACGAGGACGACGGGCGGGCCGAGCTCGTCGGCGACGCGGGCGACGGCGGCCTCCACCGCGGCGGCGTCGGCGACGTCGCAGCCGACGGCGATCGCCCTGCCCCCGGCGCCGGTGATCCGCGCCACGGTGTCCGCGCAGGCCGCCTCGTCGAGGTCGAGCACGGCGACGGCGTACCCGTCCGCGGCCAGGCGCACGGCGGTGGCGGCGCCGATGCCGCGGGCGGCGCCCGTGACGAGGGCCACGCGCTGCTCGGTGGTGGACATGCGGGTACTCCTCAGGTCGGGGGCGGCCCACCCGCCACGGAGCCGCGAGTGAGCAACCGCTCAGTAGCGTCGGTGATCAGACGCTAGAAGCCGCACCACGCACTGTCAACGCCCGATCCGGCCGGGGCGGGCCCCGGCCGGCCCGGCTACTTCACCAGCAGGTCGAGCAGGCGCTCGGACTCCCGCTCCGGGTCGCAGGTCAGCCCGGTGTGCACGGGCCCGGGCTGGACGACCGTGCTGCGGGGGGCGATCAGCCAGCGGAAGCGCCGGCCCGCGTCGTCGCACGCCGCCTGACCGGCGCGCTCGCCGCCCGCGCACACGCCCTCCACCGCGTGCAGCGCGGCGCGCACGCCCGCGACGTCGGCGGTGGGGTCCAGGGCCAGCAGCCGGGCCTCGTCCAGGTGGACGCGGGCCGCGACGTACGCCTTGGCCTGGCAGTAGACGACGACTCCGGCGTTGATCTGCTCCCCGCGCTCCACGCGCGGCACGACGCGCAGCAGCGCGTACTCGAAGACCTCACGTGCGGTGCCGGCGTCACGTGCGGTGGTGCTGCGGCCCGTCACTTCGCGGCCTTTCCGTCGAGCCTGACACGTACCCACTCCGGCGCCTGGGAGGGCAGGTCGGCGGTGCGTTCGCCGATGGTGATGCCCGCGCCGACGACCGGTGCGCGCTCCAGCAGCACCTCGACGTAGGCGCGGCGCACGGCGTCGGGGTCCTCGAAGCCCGGCTCGCCGGCGAGCCACTCGTCGGGGACGTCGGCGACGACCTCGGTCAGCAGCTCCTCGGTGACCTGCGGGGCGAGCTCGGCGGCGGCCCCGGCCAGGTCGGGGCGGAAGGTCGCCAGCACGTGGTCGGAGGCGTCGTAGGGCTTGGCGGCCGCGGCCCGGGCACGGGGCCAGTTGTGGTGCCAGATCATGGTGGCGCCGTGGTCGATCAGCCACATCCGCCCGTGCCAGACGAGCAGGTTGGGGTTGCGCCAGGAGCGGTCGACGTTGTTGATCAGCGCGTCGAACCAGATCACGCGCCCGGCCTCGACGGGGTCGGGCTCGAAGGCGAGCGGGTCGAAGCCGAGGGCGCCGGGCAGGAAGTCCATGCCGAGGTTGAGGCCGCCGCTGGCCTTGAGCAGCGCCTGGACCTCGTGGTCGGGCTCGCCGCGGCCGATCACCGGGTCCAGCTGGATCTGCGCCAGCTCCGGGATCCGCAGGCCCAGGCGGCGGCCGAGCTGCCCGCAGACCACCTCGGCGACCAGCGTCTTGGGGCCCTGTCCGGCGCCGGTGAACTTCATGACGTACGTGCCGAGATCGTCGGCCTCGACGATGCCGGGGAGCGACCCGCCCTCGCGCAGCGGCGCGACGTAACGGGTGGCCGTGACTTCGGGGAGCATCGCCCCAGGTTACTCGGCACGTGATGGCGTCGTTGAACAGCCGGGGCCGTCCGGCCGTACCCGTCGTCGAACCGGTGGGGCACGGCTCTTCGCGCCCCACGGGCCCGAGAGCAGCGAAGGAAAACGATCATGACGTATTCGTCCCTCGTCCCCGCCGGTGCGACCCGCCGCGGCGTGGTCGCGGCCGCCTCGGCCGCCTCCCTGGCCGCCGTCCTCGCCGCCTGCGGCGGCGGCAGCACCTCCGGCTCTCCCGCCACCGGCTCCCCCGCGGGCGGCGGCAGCACCACCGGTGGCAAGGCCGGCGGTGGCGACGGCGACCGGCCGGCGGGCGCGGGCGAGGCGCTGGGCAAGGCGGCGGACGTCCCCGTCGGCGGCGGGAAGGTGTTCGCCGACCGCAAGGTGGTGGTCACGCAGCCGGCGAAGGGCGAGTTCAAGGCCTTCTCCGCGGTGTGCACGCACCAGGGCTGCCTGGTGCAGGACGTCGTGGACGGCACCATCAACTGCCCCTGCCACCACAGCCGCTTCTCGGCGACCGACGGCAGCGTGCGCGGCGGCCCGGCGCAGCGGCCGCTGCCCGCGCAGAAGGTGTCGGTCAGCGGGGATTCCCTCGTGCTGGGGTGATTGCGCGGACCGGGAAAGGGGCCCATCCTTCGTGACGGACATCCGGCGGACGGCCGGACGGTGACCGGAGCAGGGGGTGGGCCATGCCGGCCGGCCAGCGGCGCGGACGCCGGGCGATGCTGACCCCGGCCGAGCTCGACGCCTTCCTGACCGGCAGCCGCACCTGCCGGGTGGCGACGGCCGGCCCGGACGGACGGCCGCACGTGGGACCGCTGTGGTTCGTCTGGGACGGCTCGGCGCTGTGGCTGTACTCCCTGACCCGCAGCCGGCGCTGGGCGGATCTGCGCCGGGACGCGCGCGTGGCCGTCGTGGTCGACGACGGGCAGGAGTACGGGGAGCTGCGTGGCGCGGAGCTGTCGGGCACCGCCGTCCGGGTCGGGGAGGCGCCGCGCACGGGCGAGCCGTGCCCGGAACTGCACACGCCGGAGCGTTTGTTCGCGGCGAAGTACTTCGGGCTCGCCACGATGCCCCACGACGGGCGGCACGCCTGGCTGCGACTGACCCCGCGGTCGGTCGTCTCGTGGGACTTCCGCAAGCTCTCCGGCTGACCGCCTGCGGGCCCGGACCGGATCCGGCGGCTGGTGCAGCGGCCCGTCAGGGGCGCGGGGCGTCCGGTGCGTCGGCCGGGCAGCGGCCGCCGTGGCGGTGGCCCGCGGCGCGCAGGGCGTCGACGACGGCCCGCACGGAGGGCCGGCGGTCGGCGTCGGCGCGCCAGATGGCGAAGACGTGCCGGCACATCGTGTGCCGCACGGGCACCGTGCGCACGCCCTGCGGCACCGGGCCGCGGCCCAGCCGGGGGGCGACGGCGACGCCGAGCCCGGCCGCGACGAGGGCGAGCTGGGTGGGGTGTTCGTCGGCCATGTGCGAGATGCGGGGCTCGATGCCCTTGCCGCGCAGCGTGGACAGCAGCCAGTCGTGGCAGAACTCGCCCCGGGGCCAGGAGATCCACTCCTCGTCGGCGAAGTCCTCCAGCTCGACGTCGGGGCGGCCGGCCAGCGGGTGGCCGGCGGGCACCGCGAGGTCGACGGGGTCGTCGAGGATCGGGGTGCGCATCAGTTCCTCGGGCACGGGCAGCGGCTTGTTGTACCAGTCGAGGACGACGGCGAGGTCGATGTCGCCGCTGACCACGCGGGGCACGGCCTCGTCCTGCTCCATCTCCACCAGGCGCGTGCGCAGCTGGGGGTGCTCGGTGCGCAGTCCGGCGAGGACGGCGGGGAACAGGCCGCGGGCGGCGGTGGGGAAGGCGCCGAGCAGCACCTGCCCGACGGCCTGCCCGCGCTGGGCCTCCAGGTCGGACTGGGCGAGCTCGACCTGGGACAGGATGCGCGAGGCGTGCTCGGCGAGCAGCCGTCCGGCGTCCGTCAGCCGCACCCCGCGGCCGTTCTTGACCAGCAGTTGCTGCCCGGCCTCCCGTTCGAGCTTGGAGAGCTGCTGGGAGACCGCGGACGTGGTCACGTGCAGGCCCTCGGCCGCGCCGCTGACGGATCCGTGGCGGGCGACGGCGTGCAGGGTGCGCAGGCGCTCCAGGTTCAACATGTAAGCAATGCTACGCGAAGACCCCAAGATTAATTCGCTTGTCCTACGAGGTGTGGGCCGTCATCGTTGGTGTCATGAGCACCGTCGCACCGCCCGGAACGCCCACCGGTTCCTCCGCCTCCACAGCCGCCTCCCCCACCTCCTCCACCACCCCGGACGCCTCCAGCGCCCCCGCCCCCACCGGCCGGGGGCGCACCGCTGTCGACTGGCGGATCCGCTTCGGCGTGCTCTCGGTGATCTGGGGCTTCAGCTTCCTGTTCATCAAGGTCGGCACCGACGGCTATGCGCCGCCGTACGTGTCGTTCGGCCGGATGCTCTTCGGGTCGGTCGTGCTCGCCGTGGTGCTCCTGGTCAAGCGCGACCGGCCGCCGCGGGCGCCGCGCACCTGGGCGCACCTGGCCGTGGCCGCCTTCCTGTGCAACGCCTTCCCGTTCACGCTCTTCGCCTACGCCGAGCTGACCATCCCCTCGACGCTCGCCGGGATCTGCAACGCCACGACCCCGCTGTGGGGCATGGTGATCGCCCTGGTGGCGCTCTCGGAGGACCGCCCGACGCGGCGCCGCTTCGCCGGCCTGGGGCTGGGCTTCGTCGGCGTGCTGGTGGTGCTGGGGATCTGGCAGGGCTTCTCCGGCCAGGACCCCAAGGGCACCGCGATGGCGCTGATCGCCTCCGCCAGCTACGCGGTGGGCTGGGTCTACGTCCGGCGCACCCTGTCGGGCACCGGCGACTCCCACCTGTCGATGTCGACGACGCAGCTGTTCCTGGGTGCCGTGCAGCTGGCCGTCGTCGCCCCGCTGGTCAGCCCGCTGCCGACGGCGCTGCCGGTGGTGCCGCTGCTGGCGGTCTTCGCGCTGGGCGCGCTCGGCACGGGGCTCGCGTTCCTGCTGCAGTACGGGCTGGTCGCCGAGGTGGGGCCGACGACGGCGACCATGACGACGTATCTGATCCCGGTGGTCGCGACGGGCGCCGGGGTGCTCGTCCTCGGGGAGCGGCTCACCTGGAATGTGCCGCTCGGTGCCCTGATCGTGCTGGCCGGTGCCTGGCTGACGCAGAGCAAGGGCACGGACGGCCGGGCGGGCGGCCGCGGGAACGTGGTGGCCCGGTCCGCCGCGGACGCCGACGAGGGCGAGGAAAAGGCCGCTCAGTCGTAGCGCCCGCCGGGCAGGGAGAAGGTCGCCGACGCCACCGCGTCGGCGACCTTTTCCGTGTCGGCGACGGCCAGCGGCGAGACGGTCAGGCGTATCCCGGGCGGCGAGGCGAGGCGGAAGCGGGCACCGGGCGACACGCCCCAGCCGGCCTGCAGCAGCCGCGTCACGACCGCCGTCTCGTCGGGCACCGGCACCCAGACGTTCATGCCGCTGCGGCCGTGGGCCGCGAGGCCCCGCGCGCGCAGCGCCGCCACCAGCGCCTCGCGCCGGCGCCCGTACGAGGCGGCCACCTGGGCGGCGTCCACCGCACCGGTGCGCCACAGGTGCAGCACGGCGTCCTGCAGCACGTGGCTCACCCAGCCCGAACCGAGCCGCTGCCGCCCGCGCACCCGGTCCATGGTGACGGCGTCCCCGGTGAGCACGGCGAGCCGCAGGTCGGGCCCGTAGGCCTTGGCGACGGAGCGGACGAGCGCCCAGTGGGTGGTGGCGCCGGCCAGGGGGTGCAGCGGCAGGTCGACGATGCCGTGGGCGTGGTCGTCCTCGACGAGCAGGGTGTGCGGGTGCCGGGCGAGGACGGCGCGCAGCTCGCGGGCGCGGCCGGCGCCGATGGCGGCGCCCGTGGGGTTCTGCGCGCGGCAGGTGACGATCAGGGCGCGGGCGCCCTGGGCCAGGGCGCGGTCGGCGGAGTCGGCGAGCGGGCCGTCGTCGTCGACGGCCACCGGCACGGCCCGCATGCCGAGCGCGGGGACGAGGTCGAGGACGCTGCCCCAGCCCGGGTCCTCCACGGCCACGGCGTCGCCGGGCCGCAGGTGGGCGGCGAGCACGCGCTCGATGCCGTCGAGGGAGCCGGAGGTGACGGCGAGCGGCCCCTGAGGCACGCCGTCGTGCGCGAGGGCCGCCCGGGCCGCCTGCTCGAAGCCGGTGTCCACCGCGGGCCGGCCGTACAGGACGGGGTCGGTGCGGGCGCGCTCGGCCGCGGCGGCCAGGGCCGCGCCGAGCGGCGGCAGCAGGGCGGGGTCGGGGCTGCCCCCGGAGAGGTCGCGCGCGCCGTCGGGCACCTCGACGCGCAGGGCGTCGCGGGGCGCGCTGGCCGGCCGGGGGCGCACCCGGCTGCCACGCCGGCCGGCGGTCTCGATCACGCCTCGGTCGCGCAGCATGCGGTAGGCGGCGGCCACCGTGTTGGGGTTGACCCCCAGCTCGACGGCCAACTCCCGCATGGGCGGCAGCAGTTCGCCCGGAGGGAGCTTCCCCTCGCCCACGGCGCGCTCCACGCTCGCCGAGATGTCGGCTGCGCGCCGCCCCTCGATCCGATACTCTCCTAGCACAAAACACAGTATGCACTAGTGCAATGGAGACCGCAATGTCGTCCAGTGGTTACGAGCAGACGGAGCGCACCACCCCCACCCGCTACCGCGAGCGGGCCTCCTACGACCGCGCGACCGTCCACGCGATCCTCGACGACGGCTACGTGTGCCACCTCGGCTTCGTGCGCGACGGCGCACCCGTCGTCCTGCCCACCCTCTACGGGCGCGTCGGCGAGCGCCTGTACATACACGGCTCCACCGGCTCGCGGCCGTTGCGCGCGGCCGGCGAGGCCCACGAGCCCGGCATGCCGGTCTGCGTGACCGTCACGCACGTCGACGGGCTGGTCCTCGCCCGCTCCGCCTTCAACCACACCCTCAACTACCGTTCGGTGGTGATCCAGGGCACCGCCCGGCCCGTGACGGACGCCGAGGAACTCACGACGGCCCTCGACGCCCTGGTCGACCAGGCGGTGCCGGGGCGCTCGGCGGACTGCCGGCCCGCCACCCGCAAGGAGGTGGCCGCGACCGCGGTGCTGCGCGTGGACCTGGCCGAGGTCTCCGCCAAGGTGCGCAACGCCCCGCCGGCCGACGACGCCGCGGACGCGGCCCTGCCGCACTGGAGCGGCGTCGTGCCCGTCACCACGGTGTACGGGGCGCCCGTCCCGGCCCCCGGCCAGGACCCGGGCGCCCCCGTGCCGGCCTACCTCACCGGCCGCTGACCGCCGCGCCCGCGCCCCCGCGGGCCTCGGCGACGGCCAGCGCCGCCACCGCGCCCAGCAGCACCGCCGTGCCCAGCGCCGTGGTGACGGAGAGCCGCTCGCCGAGGAGCAGGACGGCGATGACCGCTGCCGTCACCGGCTCCAGCAGCGTGATCACCGCGACCGTGGTGGCCCGCACGACCGCGAGCCCGGCGAAGAACAACCCGTACGCCAGCGCCGTCGGCACCGTCACCAGGTAGCCCAGCAGCCACAGGGTGCGCCCCAGGTGGTGCGTCGAGGGCCACAGGCCCTCGGCGACGGCCGGCGGCAGCAGGCACACCGTGCCCACCGCGAACGACGTCACCGTGGTGGTCAGCGGATCGGTGCCCCGGCCCGCGCGGCCCAGATGCCGGGAGTGCAGGGTGAGCACCGCATAGCCCGCTGCCGAGACCAGGCCCCACGTGACGCCGGCCGGGCGCACACCGCCCGCGGCGTCACCGCCCAGCATCAGCACGGCGAGACCGGCGACCGCCCCCGCAACGGCCGTCCGGCCGCCGGCGCCGAGCCGCTCGCCCGAGGTCAGCCGGCCGCCCAGGGCGACCAGGACCGGGCAGGCCCCGAGGGTGACGACGGTGCCCACCGCCGTACCGGTGCCGTCGACGGCGGCGAAGTAGGCGGCCTGGAAGAGGGTCAGCCCCAGGCCGGTGACCGTCACGCGCGCGAACCGCCGTCCCCACGACTCCCGCACGTCCCGCGGTTGCGGGGCGCGGCGCGGGCGCAGGGCCCGTACCGCCAGCAGCAGGACGAGCCCGCCGGCGGTGCGCCAGAAGGTCAGGGCGAGGGGGCCGAGGCCGCTGCCGGCGAAGACCAGGGCGGCCGTCGCACCGGTCGTGCCCCAGGTGGCGGCCGCCACGGTCACGAAGAGCAGCCCCCGGCCGACGGACGGGCCGGGGACGGAGGGAAGGGGGACGGAAGCCGCCGGAAGCGCCGCAGGGCGCACCGGGGCGGAGGAGTCGTGCACGACTGTTCTCCCGCGAAGAGGGACGAAAAAGATCAACTGGTCCGTCTGCGGGCAGCACCGACCGGCCCGGGAACTCTTGCGCCCCGGGCCTCATGTGCGAGGAGCGGCCGCCCGCGCTACGCGGCGGGAGGCGGCAGAACAGTCATGGGCATGATCGCGCAGCCTAGGCCCTGCCGGCGTCGCCGGACAACTCCCGTCCGGCGGCGACCTCCCCGGTGACCGGTCCCTTCCCCCGGGCCACCGGCTGCGCCGGGGCCTTGCGGGGCGTCGCGGTCTGGGCGACGAAGGCCCCGAGCACCACCATGGCGCCGCCCGCGGACTGCGCGGCCGAGAGGTGCTCGCCGAGCAGCACCCAGGCCAGGACGGTGGCGACGACCGCCTCCAGGCAGGCGACGACCCCGGCGACCTGCGGGGAGAGCCGGCGTACGGAGAGCACACCGGTGACGTACGCCGCGACGGTCGCCACCAGGACCACCCAGCACAGCAGCACCACGGCCGGCACGTCCGCACCGTTCATCCGTGCGCTGCCCGCGAGCACCGACCAGTCCATGGCCCAGGGCCGCGCGAGGACCGTCAGCAGGGCGGCGCCGCCGAGGAGTCCGAAGGCCACGACGCCGAGGGGGTCCGCGCCGCCGTCCGCGTCCTCGCCGCCGTGGTCGGCGAGGACGAAGTAGCCGACCTGGCAGCAGGCCGAGCCCAGGCCCAGCAGCAGGCCGAGGGTGTCGAAGGCCAGCCCGGACCACACTTCCACCACACAGGCCAGGCCGGCCGCGGCGAGCACCACGCCGATCACGGCCGCCCGGCTCACCGGCCGCCGCTGCACGAACCGCACCCAGCCCAGCAGGAGCGCCGGACCGAGGTACTCGACGAGCATGGCGACCCCGACCGGGATGCGGGATATCGCCCCGAAGTAGCACGCCTGCACGCCCGCCACCGCGAGCAGCGCGAACCCCGCCAGGAGCGCGGGGCGGCGCGTGAGCAGGGCGCGGTGGCGCCAGGCCACGGGCGAGAGCACCAGCGCCGCGCCGGCCACGCGCAACCACACCACCTCCAGCGGGTCCAGGCCCGCCTCGATGAGCGGCTTGGCCGCGACCCCCGAACCCCCGAACGCCAGCGCGGAGACCAGGGCGAGGCCCAGGCCGGCGCTTCTTCTCTCAGACGCTTGCATCGCGGCATCATGCCAGTGATCGACAGGACCGTCACCCCTTGCGCTCCTGGCGTCCCCTCAGGGGCGCACCGCACCCGAGGAGCCGGTCCACTGCGCGCCGATTGGCCATGGCCGGCGCCCGCGGTTCTCCGTACGGTCCGGGCATGCGGATTCGTATCGTCGACGCCTTCACCGACCGTCCCTTCACCGGCAATCCGGCCGGCGTCCTGCTGCTGGACTCCGGCTCCTTCCCCGACGCCGCGTGGATGCAGCGCGTGGCGGCCGAGGTCAACCACGCGGAGACGGCCTTCGCCCACCGCCTGCCGGACGGGGGGCCGGCCGACTGGGCGCTGCGCTGGTTCACCCCGGTCACCGAGGTCGACATGTGCGGCCACGCCACGCTGGCCACCGCGCACGTCCTGCGCACCACGGGCGCGGCCACCGGCACCGTGCGCTTCGCCGCCCGCTGCGGGGTGCTCACCGCGACGGCGCACGCGGACGGCACGATCACCCTGGACTTCCCGACCGCGCCCCTGACCCCCGTCGAGGTGCCCGAGGACATCGCCGAGGCGCTGGGCACGGTGCCGCTCGGCGCCCACGACACCGGCCCGCAGGTGGGCGACCTGCTGGTCGAACTGCCCGACGAGCACAGCGTGCTGTCCCTGGCCCCCGATCTGCGCGCGCTCGGCCACCACGCGCGCCGGGGCGTGATCGCCACGGCGCCGGCCGAGGACCCCTCGCGCGGCTACGACTACGTCTCGCGCTGCTTCTTCCCCAACGTGGGCATCGACGAGGACCCGGTCACCGGCAGCGCGCACACGGCCCTGGCGCCGCTGTGGTCCGGCCGGCTGGGGGTCGCCGACCTGACGGGGCGCCAGGCCTCCGCCCGCGGCGGCCTGGTCCGCACGGCGCTGCGCGGCGAGCGGACGCTGCTGACCGGATCGGCGGTGACCGTCGTCGACGGCGAGCTGCTGGCCTGAGCGGGCGGCGTCAGGCGGTGGGCAGCCAGCCGACCTTGCCGGCCAGGAGGGCGTACCCGACGAAGGCCACGACGTCGATGAGCGCGTGCGCGGCCACCAGCGGCCCCACGCGCCGCCAGCGCCGGTACAGAAAGACGAAGACGACGCCCATCACCATGTTGCCGACGAGGCCGCCGATGCCCTGGTAGAGGTGGTACGAGCCGCGCAGGACGGCGCTGGTGGCCAGCGCGGCCGCCGGTGACCAGCCCAGCTGCCCGAGCCGGCGCAGCAGGTAGCCGACGACCACGACCTCTTCGAGCACCGCGTTCTGCACGGCGGACAGGATCAGTACGGGGATCCGCCACCACACGTGGGGCAGGTGCTCGGGCACCACGGTCAGGTTCAGGCCGGCCGCCCGGACGGCGAGGTAGAACAGCAGCCCGGTGCCGCCGATCGCCGCCGCGAGGCCGGCGCCGCGGGTCAGGTCGAAGGCCGGGCGGGTGCGGTCGAGGCCGATGGCGCGCGGCCCGGCGCCCTCGCGCAGCAGCAGGTGGGCGACGAGGAGGACGGGCACGAGCGCGGTGGCGATGCCGAACAGCTGCCAGGCCAGGTCGAGCCACGGACGGCCGGGGGCGTGCGAGGCGTTGAGGGTGGCGGCCTGGTCCTTCAGGCCGCCGGGCCGGGTCGCCGCCCCGATGAAGCTGATCAGCGCCGCGACGGCGCTGGCCCCGAGCGAGAGGGCCAGCACGATCAGCAGCTCGGACCGCAGGACGGGCCGGGGCAGCGCCTCGCCGGGCCACCGCCCGCCGGCGCCGCCCGGCGCGGTGCCGGGCGCGGTGCCCGCGCCGCCGTCGGGAGCGTTGTGCCGCACTGCCGCCTCCGTCTGCCCATGTCGTGCCCGTCAGGTCGTCACAGCTTGCCCGACCGCGGGCACCGGGGACGAACCGGGGCGGGCGCGGGTCAGCCGCCGGCGCCGTCCGGCCAGGTGTGCACGGGGTCACCGGTGCGCATCAGCTCGCAGTACTCCCGGGTGGTGGCCGCCAGTGCCTGCTCGCGGTCCAGGCCCCGCTCCCGGGCGCGGTGGTAGGCGGCGGCCTGCCAGGAGGCGCCGTTGACCCGGCGCCGGCAGCGGCCTTCGATGATGCCGAGGTAGTGGTCGCGGTCGGCGGGCTCGACGCCCCAGGCGTCCAGGCCGGCCGCGGCGAGCGGCAGCAGCTCGTCCAGGACGAGCCGGACGGCCTCGACGCGCGCCGGGGCGCCGCCGCGGCCCGCGCGGGGCCAGCGCAGGTGGGCCTCGATGCCGTGCCGGCAGGCGAGGTCGAAGTTGTCGGCGGCCACCGCGAACGGCATGCGCGTCCACACCGGCCGGGGCTCCTCGGCCAGCGCCCTGATCAGCCCGTAGTAGAAGGCGGTGTTGGCGATCACGTCGGGGACGGTGGGCCCGGCGGGCAGGACGCGGTTCTCCACGCGCAGGTGGGGCACACCGTCGGCGATGCCGTAGACGGGCCGGTTCCAGCGGTAGACGGTGCCGTTGTGCAGGGTGAGCTCCTGCAGGGCCGGTATGCCGCCCTCGTCGAGTACGCGCAGCGGGTCCTCGTCGCCGCTGATGGGCAGCAGCGGCGGGAAGAAGCGGACGTTCTCCTCGAACAGCTCGTAGGCCGAGGAGATCCAGCGCTCGCCGAACCAGGTGCGCGGGCGCACGCCCTGGGCCTGCAGCTCGGGCGGGCGGGTGTCGGTGGACTGCACGAACAGCGGCGGCCGCGACTCGCGCCACAGCTCCCGGCCGAAGAGGAAGGGGGAGTTGGCGCCGACGGCTATCTGCGCGGCCGCGACCGCCTGGGCGGCGTTCCACACCGCCGCGAAGCGGCCGGGGGTGACCTGCAGGTGGAGCTGGACCGACGTGCAGGCGGCCTCGGGGGCGATGGACCGCGCGGTGCAGGTCAGCCGCTCCACGCCGGCGATGTCGATGGTGAACTCCTCGCCGCGGGCGGCGACGACCTGGTCGTTGAGCAGGACGTAGCGGTCGCCGGCGGAGAGGTTGCCGTGCACGAGGTGCTCGTCGGTGAGCGTGGGCAGAATCCCGATCATCACAATTCCGGAATCGACTTCCCGGGCCCGGCGGTCGGCGTACGACAAGCCGGTGCGCAGCTCCTCGGCGAGCTGGTCGAGAACGCGCCCGGAGAGGCGGTGCGGGACGATGTTGACTTCCAGGTTGAACTGCCCGAGTTCCGTTTGGAAATCCCCGCTTGCGATGCGCTCCAGCACCTCGGCATTCACCATGCTCGGCATGCCGTCGGAGCCCGCGAGATTCAGCTCGATCTCAAGCCCCATGAGATTGCGCGGGCGGTCGAACCGCTTCTCCTCCAGCAGTCTCGCCAGCGCTTCGAGGCACCGCCTGAGCTTGTCCCGGTGGCGTCGCCGGTCGGCGAGGTCGAACCCCACGGCGACGACCTTCTCACCCATTGAAGCGTCCTTCCTCAGGCAGGGCCGTCCGCGGCACCGGTCGCCTTGTCACGGTCGATGATGCCCAGGCGAGGCGATCCATAACGCCCCGCGGCGGCCGCGGAACCGGTAGGCTCCGACCGAGCGCACTCCGGCACATTCCGTCGGCATGGCGGCTGCGTCCGGCCGCTGCGGCGGGCGCTGGTGATAAAGACCGACGGGTTCCGGCCTACCGCGCGGGGCGCCGAGGCCGAGGTCAGCCGCTGGGCGCGGGCGACAAATTCACCGAAATCGCCCCGTGAATGGGACCTGAATTCCCCTTGCCGGAAATGCGCGCGACAGCTAGCCGAAACACTGCGTGAACATGTGTCGTATAAACTCCGCTCAGAGGCGGAGAGCACGCGCCCTGGAGTCGGTCCGGCCCCCTCCGACCCGCAACGCCGACGGCGTCGTTCGCACCTGCCGCAGCTTCACCGTTGTCTCCTTGAGCGAGAGGCGACCCACCATGCCGCTGCACGTTCCCCCTGCCCCCGCGCCTGCCCTGCACAGCGTCAGCACGGCCCTCGCGTCCCCCGCCGCCGTCCGTGAGGCCCGCACCCCTTCGCTGCGGTCCGCCCGTGCCCCGATCCCGGCCGAACCCGCCCTGCCCGTCCACGTCCTGGTGCGGGCGGCGGCCCGCGGCGGGGCGCCGCGCACCCGGTTGACCGGCTGGCGGTTCCCGATCACCGACGGCGAACGGACGGTGGCGGCCGGCGAGGCCGTCGTCACCGCCGACGGCTGGTCGTTCTCCCACTTCTTCGAAGGGCCGTACCTGGCGGCCACGGAAGTGGCACTGCGCCAGGCCGGCCAGCTGACCGCGCCGTACCAGCCGCGGCTGCTGTCCGTACCGGAGCTGTACATGCTCACGCTGTGGCTGCACGCGGACGCGGCGGCCGACGCCGCGACCGAGCTGTTCGCCCCGGGCGACCTGCTGGTGCCGCTCGCCCCGGCGCCGCCGGGCTTCGCCCCGCACCGGCCGTACCGGGCCGCCGATCTGCTGCCCGTGCTCGCCCTGCGGCTGGCCCCCGCCGCGTCCCTGAAGGCGACCGCCTGACGCACGCCGCGGACCGCCACGGCGCCCCGTACCCCGGCGAGCCGGGGAGACGGGGCGCCGTGGCACGCCCGGCCGCCCTCACCCTCACGGACTAGCCCCCGATGACCATGCCCGAACCACCCGATGGGGCAGTCCTGTTGGGAGCAACCGCCCGCTCGGGTGATGCGTCATCATCCTGAGAGGAGCGTCATCCGGAAATCCCTGCGGAATCCGGCCCGTGGGGGAACACTGGAACCGACCGATCGATGTAAACGGGGGGCGGCATGACAACCGCATCGAGCCGCAGCACAGCCACCTCAGAGCGAAAGATCACTCCCATGTGCCCGCATCAGCCCACGTGCCCGTCAGCCGACTCCGCCGACCGGGAGGCCGCCCACCTGGTGGCCGCCTACCCGGAACAGGGGTGGAGCCTCCTGTGCAACGGCGTCCTCTGCTTCGAGGACACCGGTGAGCTGCTGCCGGACGGGCAGATCATCGCCCCGCACCGGGCCCTGGACGTGGTGACCGCCGCCTGAGGCCGGCGGCAGGGGGAAAGGGACCGGGGCCGGCCCGGCGCACACGCGCCGGACCGGCCCCGAGGCGTACGGGGGCGGGGCCCCGTCAGCCGTCGTACTCCTCAAGCGGCGGGCAGGAGCACACCAGGTTGCGGTCGCCGTAGGCACCGTCGATGCGGCGCACCGGCGGCCAGTACTTGTCGGCGGCGACGACACCGGCCGGGAAGACGGCCTCCTCGCGGCTGTACGGGTGCTCCCACGCACCGGCGACGCAGGCCGCGGTGTGGGGGGCGTTGCGCAGCGGGTTGTCGTCCTTGTCCCACTCCCCCGAGCCGACCTTCTCGATCTCGGCGCGGATGGCGATCATCGCCTCGCAGAACCGGTCGAGTTCGGCCAGGTCCTCGCTCTCGGTCGGCTCGATCATCAGCGTGCCGGCCACCGGGAACGACATGGTCGGCGCGTGGAAGCCGTAGTCGATCAGGCGCTTGGCGACGTCGTCGACGCTCACGCCCGTCGCCTTGGTCAGCGGCCGCAGGTCGATGATGCACTCGTGGGCGACCAGACCGCCCGGGCCGGTGTAGAGCACCGGGAAGTGCGGCTCCAGGCGCTTGGCGATGTAGTTGGCGCCCAGCACCGCGACCTGGGTGGCGCGCTTGAGGCCCTCGCCGCCCATCAGGCGCACGTACGACCAGGAGATCGGCAGGATGCCCGCGGAGCCCCAGGGCGCCGCCGAGATCGGGCCGACACCGGTCTCGGGCCCGGCGGTGGGCTGCAGCGGGTGGTTGGGCAGGTACGGGGCGAGGTGGGCGCGCACCGCCACCGGGCCGACGCCGGGGCCGCCGCCGCCGTGCGGGATGCAGAAGGTCTTGTGCAGGTTCAGGTGCGAGACGTCGCCGCCGAAGCGGCCCGGCTTGGCCAGGCCCACCAGGGCGTTGAGGTTGGCTCCGTCGACGTAGACCTGGCCGCCGGCGTCGTGGACGGCGGCGCAGATGTCGGCGACGTGCTCCTCGAAGACGCCGTGCGTGGACGGGTAGGTGATCATCAGCACGGCGAGCTCGTCGCGGTACTGCTCGATCTTGGCGCGCAGGTCCTCGACGTCGATCTCGCCGTCGTCGGCGGTCCTGACGACCACGACCTTCATGCCGGCCATCACGGCGCTGGCGGCGTTGGTGCCGTGCGCGGAGGACGGGATGAGGCAGACGGTGCGCTGCGTGTCGCCGTTGGCGCGGTGGTAGGCGCGCACGGCCAGCAGGCCCGCGAGCTCGCCCTGGGAGCCGGCGTTGGGCTGGAGGGAGACCTTGTCGTAGCCGGTGACCTCGGCCAGGCGCTCCTCGAGCTCGGTGATCAGGGTGCGGTAGCCCGCGGCCTGCTCGACGGGCGCGAAGGGGTGCAGCGCGCCGAACTCCGGCCAGGTGACCGGCTCCATCTCGGTGGTCGCGTTGAGCTTCATGGTGCACGAGCCCAGCGGGATCATGCCGCGGTCCAGCGCGTAGTCCCGGTCGGCGAGGCGGCGCAGGTAGCGCAGCATCGCGGTCTCGGAGCGGTGCTGGTGGAAGACGGGGTGCGCGAGGTACTCGTCGGTGCGCAGCAGGCCCTCGGGCAGGGCGTCCGCCACGACCGCGTCCAGCTGCTCGACGTCGGCGTCGACGCCGAACGCGGCCCACACGGCGGCGAGCTGCTCGCGGGTGGTGGTCTCGTCGCAGGCGATGCCGACCCGGTCGGCGTCCGTCAGGCGCAGGTTGACGCCGCGCTCGCGGGCGGCTTCGACGACGGCCGCGGCCCGGCCGGGCACCTTCGCGGTGAGCGTGTCGAAGTACGCGCCGTGCTCCAGCTCGACGCCGCCGGCCCGCAGGCCCTCGGCGAGGATCGCGGCGTAGCGGTGGGTGCGGCGGGCGATCGCGGCCAGGCCCTCGGGGCCGTGGTAGACCGCGTACATGCCGGCCATCACGGCGAGCAGCACCTGGGCGGTGCAGATGTTGCTGGTGGCCTTCTCGCGCCGGATGTGCTGCTCGCGGGTCTGCAGGGCCAGGCGGTAGGCCTTGGCGCCGTCGGCGTCGACGGAGACGCCGACCAGGCGGCCGGGCAGGCTGCGGGCGTAGGCGTCGCGCACCGCCATGAAGCCGGCGTGCGGGCCGCCGAAGCCCATCGGCACGCCGAAGCGCTGGGTGGTGCCGACGGCGATGTCGGCGCCGAGCTCACCGGGCGGGGTGAGCAGGGTCAGGGCGAGCAGGTCGGCGGCGACGGTGACGATCGCGCCGAGCTCGTGGGCCCGCTCGATGACGGGGCGCAGGTCGCGCACGGCACCGGAGGCGCCGGGGTACTGCAGCAGCACGCCGAAGACGCCGCGCTCGGCGATCTCCTCGGGGATGCCGGCCGACAGGTCGGCGACCACGACCTCCACGCCGGTGGGCTCGGCGCGGGTCTCGATGACGGCGATCGTCTGCGGGAGGGTGTCGGCGTCGACCAGGTAGACGCCGTTCTTCACCTTGCCCACGCGCCGGGACAGCGACATGGCCTCGGCGGCGGCCGTGCCCTCGTCCAGGAGCGAGGCGCCGGAGGTCGGCAGCCCCGTCAGATCGGCGACGACGGTCTGGAAGTTGAGCAGCGCCTCCAGGCGGCCCTGCGAGATCTCCGGCTGGTACGGCGTGTACGCCGTGTACCAGGCGGGGTTCTCCATGACGTTGCGAAGGATCACCGGCGGGGTGAACGTGCCGTAGTAGCCCAGGCCGATCATCGGCGCCAGGACCTGGTTGCGCCCGGCGAGCTCGCGCAGCTCGGCGAGCACCTCCGCCTCGCTGCGGGCGGCGGGCAGCGCGAGCGCCCCGGCGCTCTTGATCACTTCCGGTACGGCGGCGGCGGTCAGCTCGTCGAGGGAGCCGTAGCCGACCTGGGCGAGCATCTTGGCCTGGGCCTCGGCGTCCGGCCCTATGTGCCGGCGCTCGAAGGGGGTGCTCCGCTCCAGGTCGGAAAGGGAGCTGCGGTGGGCTGTCATCTGCGGAGGCCTCCTGGTCACTGCGACCTGCGAGGGGTACCACGGCGCGGGTACCCGGACGGCCTCCCCCTCTGTCATCTCAACCTGAGAGCTTCACCGGGCCGCGGACACGGACCGGCTTTCACCGTCGGTGAGGAGGGGCTTCGGCGTGGTGCCTGACCTGGGCCCGCCCTGCTTTCCAGAGTGACCTCTTCCGTGCGGTACCGGGTGCCTGAGAGATTCCGGGGAGGAGTTGCTCCTTCGGCGCCCCCGCCGGCTCGCGACGGAGGACTCTCCCGCACGGGTTCTGCGGCCAATCGTCAGCCTACCAGCGCGCCTTTCCGGGCGGATCTCCCGAGTGGCCCGTTCCTGCTTTGTGGCTTTTCGTGGGTCTGGGGGCCGTGGAACGCCAGGGAGGAACCGTGCAGACCGACATCGACCCCAGGAGCCTGATCGGCCGCAAGGCCTTCGACCGGGCCGGCACGCGCATCGGGACCGTCGACGAGGTGTACCTCGACGACGTGACCGGCGCACCGGAGTGGGCGGCGGTGCGCACGGGCTTCTTCGGCCGCGACGCGTTCGTCCCCCTGGAAGTCAGCTCGGTCGAGGAGGAAGGCCTGCGCGTCCCCTTCGACCGCGCCCTGATCCGCCAGTCGCCGGGCTTCGGCGTGGGCCGCCACCTGTCGCCCCAACAGGAGCTCCAGCTCTACCGCCACTACGGCCTGCCCCTACCTCAGCCGGGGCCGGAGCCCGGACGGGGGCCGGGCCCCGCCGACACCGGCCCCCCGGCCAACGGCTCGCCCACGGCCCCGTAGACCTGGGCGCCGGCTTCCTCGCCGCACCACGGCGCCCCGTAGGGGCGCGGGGAACTGCGCGATCGGCCACCGACGGCCCGCAGCCAACGCGCCACCCCGGGGGGCCGGGCGCAGCACGGCAACTCCGTCTGCGGGCACGTCGTGGCTGGTCGCGCAGTTCCCCGCGCCCCTACGGGGCGCTAGGCCGCCGCCGGCCCCCCGGCCTCGGGCGCGTCCGGCGCGGGCGGGATCAGCGGAAGCGGTTCGGCCGGTTCCAGCGCGGGGTCGTCCACACTGAGCGTGCGGACCCGGCCGGGGGCGGACCAGGGGGTCTCGAAGCGGACCGTGACGCGGCCCAGGCCGCTTCCCTGGACCCAGCCGGGGCCGTACTCGGCGTGGTGCACGTCCACGCCGGGCGACCAGCGCCTCGGAGCCGGCGGCGCCTCCGCCGGTGGGGGCGGCGCGGCCTCCGCGGGGGTCTCCGGCGCCGTCCGCGCGGCGCTCGCGGCCTGGGCGAAGAGGTCCTCCTGCGTGTAGTCGGCGAGCCCGGAGACGCCGACGCCGAGCAGGCGCACGCCGGCCGTGGTGTCGACCCCGTCGAGCAGCCGGGCCGCCGCCTCGCGCACGACGGCCACGTCGTCCGTCGGGCCGCGCAGGGTCTCGGAGCGGGTCAGCGTGGAGAAGTCGTAGCTGCGGACCTTGATGACGACCGTGCGCCCGGAGCGCCCGGCAGCGCGCAGCCGCTGCACGCACCGCTCGGCGAGGCGGGCGAGCTCGTACTGGACGCGGGTGCGGTCGGTGAGGTCCTCGGCGAAGGTGTCCTCCACGGAGACCGATTTCGCGTCGCGCTCGGCGACGACGGGCCGGTCGTCGTGGCCGGTGGCCAGGGCGTACAGGCCGGCGCCGTGGGCCTTGCCCAGGAGGCGGACGAGCTCGGCCTCGCCCGCTTCGGCGGTCTCCGCGACAGTGGTGATCCCGGCGCGCCGCAACGTTTCGGCAGTGGCGGGCCCGACGCCGGGAATGGCTCGCACCGACATGGGCCCGAGGACCTCCAGCTCGGTGCCGGGTGCGATGAGCACGAGCCCGTCCGGCTTGGCCTCCTCCGAGGCGATCTTGGCGAGCATCTTGGAGCCGGCGAGCCCGACGGAGCCGGTCAGGCCGGTGGCGGCCCGGATGTCGCGCCGCAGCCGCTCGCCCACGCGGCGTGCTGCGTCCGCCGTCGGCTCGGTGCCGCCGGCCTCCAGGTCGACGAACGCCTCGTCCAGGCTGAGCGGCTCGACCAGCGGCGACAGCTCGCCCAGCAGCCGCATGACCGTGCGGCTGACCTCCTGGTAGAGGCCGAAGCGCGGGGTGAGGTAGGCGGCGTTGGGACAGAGCCGGCGTGCCTGGGCGGTGGCCATGGCGGAGCGGACGCCGAAGACCCGCGCCTCGTAGGAGGCGGTGGCCACGACGCCGCGCGGCCCGATGCCGCCCACGACCACCGGCTTTCCGCGCAGGCTGGGTTTGGATGCCTGCTCCACCGAGGCGTAGAAGGCATCCATGTCCAGATGCAGGATCGTCGGCGCACCCCTCACAGGAGTAGATGCTGCCGCATGCCACTGACAATGGTGATCCGCGCACGCCGCGGCCCCCGGCGGAGGGTCCTCCTCCGCCGGGGGCCGGTGCGCGGGGCCTGCCTGCCTGCTCAGCCCGCCCGGTTGCTGCGGCGCCGGGCCAGCTCGTCGCCGGGGTGGTGGCCGACGAGGGTCTCGCCGGTGTCCACGCGCTCCCCGTGCAGCTGGGCCAGCGCGTTCTCCACGTCGCGCCAGACGACGCCGACGGCGATGCCGAAGACGCCCTGACCGCCCTGGAGGAGGTCGACGACCTCGTCGGGCGAGGTGCACTCGTAGACCGTGGCGCCGTCGCTCATGAGCGTCACCTGCGCCAGGTCGGCCACGCCGCGCTCGCGCAGGTGCTGCACCGCGGTGCGGATGTTCTGCAGCGAGACCCCGGTGTCCAGGAGCCGTTTGACGATCTTCAGGACGACGACGTCCCGGAAGCTGTAGAGCCGCTGGCTGCCCGAGCCGTACGCGGGCCGCACGCTGGGCTCGACGAGCCCGGTGCGCGCCCAGTAGTCCAGCTGGCGATAAGTGATGCCCGCGGCGGCGCACGCCGTGGGCCCGCGGTATCCGATGTCGTCGGTGCCGCGGGAGGTACTGGAGCCGGTGTCGCTCCCCCGCGGGGTGGTGACCGCTGTCGTGGCTGAATAGCGGGGCACTGGTTCGACCGTTCCCCCATGCAGCGGATACGGACCGCCGACCGCCGTACCGTCGCCCGTGCTTCTCACGCCGACCTCCGTCCTTGACCTGCCTTCTCGACGGTAGGCAGTCGCCCGGGGTGCGTCAACGATCGCCACACTCGGCACGCCGAGTGATAATCACCTTGAGAGTGGTTTCACGTGTCCGGGCAGCGGGAAAACTGCTCGAATGCGGCAATCCGCCCAGGTGCTGCGCCCCGGCGACGCCTACTGGTTGCTGCTGCCGAAGTCCTCGGGCGAGATCTGGTCGAGGAACTCGCGGAACTTCTCCACCTCGTCCTCCTGCTCGTCCGGGATGGCGATTCCCGCGTCGTCCAGCACCCCGTCGCTGCCGTAGATCGGCGTTCCGGTGCGCAGGGCCAGCGCTATGGCGTCGGACGGCCGGGCGCTGACCTCCACCCCGCTGGCGAAGACCAGCTCCGCGTAGAACACGCCTTCGCGCAGGTCGGTGATGCGGACCTCGGCGAGCTGCTGCCCCACCGCGTCCAGGACGTCCTTGAAGAGGTCATGGGTCAGCGGCCGGGCCGGCGTCATGCCCTGCTGGGCGAAGGCGATGGCGGTCGCCTCGCCGGGGCCGATCCAGATCGGCAGGTACCGGTCGCCGCCCACTTCCCGCAGGAGCACGATCGGCTGGTTTGAGGGCATTTCCACCCGGACACCCACGACATCGAGCTCGTTCACACAGCAACCCTAGGCCGTGGTCGGCAGGTTTGGGTAGTCGGGCACCCGCCGTCACCGGCTCCTGGGCTGCAGTGCGGCCCGTACGAGGGCGGCGTGCAGCCGTACGGACAGGGCGGCCAGCTCCCGGGCCGTGGCCTCGGCGTGCGCCCTGGTCTGGGGATTGCGGTGCCTGCGCAGGGGTGCGACCACCTGTTCGACCAGGCCCGCCTCGCGGTCGGCGGCGGCCTTCACCGACCGCAGGTGCCTCGGCTCCAGTCCGTAGCGGCCCAGGTCGGCGACGAGCTTGGCGATGGTGACGGCGTCGGCGTCGAATCCGCCGTCCGGGTGGGGCACCAGCAGCCCGTAGGACTCCCACTCGACGAGCTCGGCCTCGGTGACCCCGGCGCCCGCCAGCAGCTCCCCACGGCCGATCCTGGCGGCGGGAGCGCCCTGTGGGCCCCCCGGGCCCGCCGCACCGGCGACGGCGGCCTCACCGGGCTCCGGGTCGCCGGCGAGGTCCAGCGCGTCGCGCGGCTGGGCGGGGGCGGGCAGCTGGACCCGCTCGCCGCGGGCCAGGGCCTCCAGGTGCTCCCGGATGACCTTCAGGGGCAGGTAGTGATCACGCTGCATGCGCAGCACGAGGGCGAGGCGCTCCACGTCCTGCGTGCTGAACTTGCGATAGCCCGAGGGGGTGCGCTGCGGCTCCACCAGGCCCTCCGCCTCCAGGAAACGGATCTTGGAGATGGTGACCTCGGGGAACTCCTCGCGCAGCAGGTTGAGCACCGTGCCGATGCTCACCAGCCGGCCCTCCGCACCGGTGGCACCGGCCGAACCGGTGCCACCCGACGGTGTTCGCAGCATGGCCCTTCCCCTCGCGGGTCGTCCGCTGCCCGCTGTCAGTAGCCCCGCTGGCTGCCGAAGAAGACCAGCCGGTACTTGCCGATCTGCACCTCGTCGCCGTTCGACAGCTGAACGGACTCGATCTGCTCACGGTTGACGTACGTGCCGTTGAGGCTGCCGACGTCGGTGACGGTGAAGCCGCCGTCCGGCTGCCGGCGGAACTCCACGTGCCGGCGGGAGACGGTGACGTCGTCGAGGAAGATGTCGCTCTGCGGGTGCCGGCCGGCGGTGGTGACGTCGGCGTCCAGCAGGAAGCGGCTGCCCGAGTTCGGCCCGCGGCGCACCACCAGCAGCGCCGAGCCCATCGGCAGCGCCTCGACCGCGGCCTGGGCCTCGGGCGAGAGGGCCGGGATCGGCGTCTGGCCGGTGGTCTCCGAGTCGTACGCCTCCAGACCGGAGATGGAGATGGTCGAGGTCGTCTCCGAGGCCCGCTCGGCCACGGCACCGGGCCGCAGCGGCGCACCGCAGTTGGAGCAGAACCGACTGGCCTCGGCGTTCCGGTGGCCACACCTCGTACATACCGGCAAGGCAAACCCTCCACCCGCACTTGAGGTCGCTGGTGCCCCGAAACCTATGCGCCCCGCCTGGGCAGGGTCAACAGAGGACGCGCCCGGACCGCCCGGAATGTCACTTCCGTGCGCCCCCGGGACGTCCTGGTCCCGGAACAGCGGGCGACCCTCCTGGGCCCCCTCACCGGCGTCCGCGGGACGCCCCGCGCGATGCCGGGCGGTGCCGCCCTCCTGGCGTGCGCTCTTGCCGAACAACTTCGCAAACAACTTCACGGGCGATTCCCCTTGACCGAAACAGACCCGCCCGTGGGGCAGGACGAACCCTTGCTGCACACACCGTCCGACCTGGACATCCGAACAACGTCCGCGGTCACCAGACAGTTTCCACCACGCGCACCGAGCCCGGTGCGCCGACCCCCCGCAACCTTCCGCCCCTCCCACGGGCCCCGTCGAAACGCCCGCCTCACTGCGATGACGACCGAGCGTAGTCAGGCCGCTTCGCCGGGCGCAAGGCGTCCACAACGATCTTCTCAGACCGGGAGACGGTCACGACGGCCTGCTCCTTCTCCAGAGTCTGCACCACCCCACCAGGGATGTTCAGCGCCGGCTCGAGGTCCTGGGGCTTGCCGATGACCTTGAACTTATAGGGCTGCGAGACCTTCTTGCCATCGATCTCCACCTTCCCCGCGGAACCGGAGAAGTACGTGTCCGCCACGATGCGCACGTCGTTGATCTGGATCGCCTCGGCGCCGGCCGCCCTCAACTCCTGGATGGCGTCCAGCAGCTTGTCGGCCTCCACGGCGCCCTTGGGGTCGCTCACCGTGAGTTCGATGCCCGGCCCCTCGGCCGGCACCGTGCCCGCCAGCACCCCGAGCTGCTCCTCCTTCTGCTCGGTCTGCTTGCGCGCCTCGGCCGCCTGGTTCGAGCTGCTCTCCAGCTGCGCCTTCTGGTTCTCCAGCCGCCGCTTCTCGTCGTCCAGCCGCTTGGTGCGGTTGTCCAGCTCGTCCAGGATGCGTACGAGGTCCTCCTGCCGGGCCCCGCGCAGGGCGCTGGTGTCGCTGGTGGTGCGCACCTGGATGGCCAGGCCGAGCCCGAGCACGCACAGCAGCAGTGCCACGGTCAGCTGGGCCCGCGTCAACCGCGGCGGCCACAGTCCGTTCAGCAACCGTTGACGCCCCGTCAACGGCGCGGGCCGTCCGGTCTCTTCCGCGGGCGGTACGGACTCCGGCTCCGGCTCCGCGTCCGCCCCCGCCTCGGGCTCCGGTCCGGGCTCCGCCTTCGGCGCGGCCGGCTCCTGCGGCCTTTCGGGCCCCTCCGGCATTTCCGGCTTGCCGGGCTTTTCTTCCTTCTCCGGCTTGTCCGGCGTGTCCTCAGTGCTCATGGGTGTGCCTCACGCCCGGAAGATGTGCCGCCGGATGGCGGCGGCGTTGGAGAAGATGCGAATGCCGAGGACGACCACGACGCCGGTGGACAACTGCGCGCCCACGCCGAGCTTGTCGCCCAGGAACACGATCAGCGCCGCCACCACGACGTTGGACAGGAACGACACCACGAAGACCTTGTCGTCGAAGATCCCGTCGAGCATCGCCCGCAGGCCGCCGAACACCGCGTCCAGCGCCGCCACCACGGCGATGGGCAGGTAGGGCTCGACCGCCGTCGGCACCACGGGACGGACGACGAGCCCGACCACGACTCCCACGATGAGGCCCAATACGGCGATCACGATGTGCCCTTCCCTGGCTTTGCGGTTCGTACGATCAGACTCGGGGCGGCCGGCAGCCGGACCTCGTCCTGGGCGGAAATGCTCGCGCGGACCCCGTAGTTCTGCTGCAGCACGTGCAGGTACTGTCCGTCGGCACTGTCCTGGAAAGCGGTGCTCAGCCGCTGACCGTCCCCGACCGCCAGCACCGTGTACGGCGGCGCCAGCGGTTTGTTGTCGACCAGTATGGCGTCACCCGCCGCCCTGATCGCCGACAACGAGGTCAGCCGCTGGCCGTTGACGGCGATGGCCTCCGCCCCCGACTGCCACAGCCCGTTGACGACCCGCTGCATGTCACGGTCGCGCACCCGGCCCGTGTCGGAGAACCCGCTGCTCTCCCGCGGCCCGCCCCCACTGGTGCGGGCCTGCTTGGCGTCGTCGACCACGATCTTGACCCCGGGACCCTGCACGGGCGTGGCACCGGCCAGCAGCGAGACCAACTCGGCCCGGTCCCCGCCCTGTTTCCGCAGCGCCTCGCGCTGCGTGCTGCCCACCGAGTCGCGCAGCGCGTCCACGCTCTCCTGGAGCTTGTCGGCGGCCGCCGTCTCGCTCTGGATGCGGTTGATGAGCTGCTCGCGTTCCTTGGCGAGCGTCGGTGCCGATATCTGCGCCTGCACCGCCCCCAGGGTGACCACGGCGGCGGACAGCAGCAGGGCCGCAGCCAGCCCCAGCCTGGCGCGCAGCCGGCCCGGCAGGCCCGTGCCGCCCGCCGACCGGCGGGCCGCCGCCTCGGCGTAGCCGTCGTCCAGCGCGTGGTCCGTCACATTGGTCAGCAGCGACATGGAAGCGTCGGGACGCGGAGGCGGCGACGAGGTGCTCCGAACGGGGGGCTGCTGCGACATGCCGCACATCGTCGCACGTCGGGGGCGCCGTCTCCCAATGGCCCCACCGGCGTGCCGGACAGGAACCCGGGAGACGGCGCCCGGAAGGTCGCCGTGGCGTCAGCGCCCGGCGCTCTCCACCACCGCCGACCACTCGTCGAGCAGGGCCTGCGCGGAGGCGTCGTCGGGGCCCTCCGCCCACAGGTGGGTCACGGCCTCGGCCGGATCGGGCAGCACCATGATCCAGCGCCCGTCCGCCTCCACCACCCGCACGCCGTCCGTGGTGTCCACCGAGCGGTCCCCGGCGGCCTCCACCACGCGCCGCATCACCAGGCCCTTGACGGCCCACGGCGTGGCCAGGTCACGCCGCAGGACGTGCGCCCGCGGGATGCGCGCGTCTATCTGGCTGAGCGTGAGCTGCGTACGGGCCACCAGGCCGATCAGGCGGACGAAGGCGGCAGTACCGTCGAAGACACTGCTGAACTCCGGCACGATGAAGCCGCCGCGCCCGTCACCGCCGAAGATCGTCGACTCCTGCCGGCCGACCCTCGTCAGGTCGTCCGGCGACGTCGTCGTCCACGCCACCTGCGTGCCGTGGTACGCCGCCACCTGCTCGGCGATACGGGTCGTGGTCACCGGCAGCGCGACCCGGCCGCTGCGCCGCTCGGCGGCGACCAGGTCCAGCAGCACCAGCAGCGCTCGGTCGTCCTCCACGATGCGCCCGCGCTCGTCCACCAGCGAGATCCGCTCGCCCACCGGGTCGAAGCGCACGCCGAACGCCGCCCGCGCCGAGGCCACCATCTCCCCCAGCCGCACCAGCCCGGACCGCCGGGCGTCCGCGGTCTCCGTCGGACGTGCCTCGTCCAGACCCGGATTGATGGTCAGCGCGTCCACGCCGAGCCGGCCCAGCAGGCTCGGCAGAACGAGACCGGCGCTGCCGTTGGAGGCGTCCACGACCACCTTCAGGCCCGCCTCGGCGACCCCGGTGGTGTCGACCGACCGCAGCAGCGAACCGGTGTAGGAGTCGTAGACGCTGGAGGGGAAGGACAGGTCGCCGATCTCCCCGGGGAAGGCCCTGCGGTACTCCTGGCGCGCGTAGACCCGGTCCAGCTTGCGCTGGCCGGCCTGCGACAGGTCCGCCCCCCGCTCGTCGAGGAACATGATGTCCACCGAGTCCGGCACGCCCGGCGACGTACGGATCATGATGCCGCCCGCGCTGCCCCGCGCCGTCTGCTGCCGGGCCACCGGCAACGGCACGTTCTCCAGGTCCCGTACGTCGATGGCGCTGGCCTGCAGGGCGGAGATCACCGCGCGCTTCAGCGCCCGCGCGCCCCGGGAGTGGTCACGGGCCGTGGTGACGGTCGCGCCCTTCTTCAGCGTCGTGGCGTACGCACCCGCCAGCCGCACCGCGACCTCCGGGGTGATCTCCACGTTCAGGATGCCGGAGACGCCCCGGGCGCCGAAGAGATGGGCCTGCCCGCGCGACTCCCAGATCACCGAGGTGTTGACGAAGGCGCCCGCCTCGATGGTCTTGAAGGGATAGACGCGGACGTTGCCCTGGATAATCGATTCCTCACCGATGAGGCACTCGTCGCCGATGACGGCGCCGTCCTCGATCCGGGCCGCGCGCATGATGTCGGTGTTCTTTCCGACGACACAGCCGCGCAGATTGCTCTGCTGCCCGACGTACACGTTGTCGTGCACCACGGCCCTGTGCAGGAATGCCCCGGACTTCACCACGACGTTCGAGCCGACCACCGTGTGCTCGCGAATTTCGGCGCCGGCTTCCACCTTCGCGTAGTCACCGATGTACAGCGGCCCGCGCAGCACGGCGTCCGGATGCACGTCGGCGCCTTCCGCCACCCACACGCCCGGCGAGATCTCGAAGCCGTCGAGGTCGACGTCGACCTTCCCTTCGAGCACATCGGCCTGCGCCTTGACATAGCTCTCGTGCGTGCCGACGTCCTCCCAGTAGCCCTCGGCGACATAGCCGTAGATGGGCTTGCCTTCCTTCATGAGCTTCGGAAAGACGTCGCCCGACCAGTCCACCGGGACATCGGGCTGGACGTAGTCGAAGACCTCCGGCTCCATGACATAGATGCCGGTGTTGACGGTGTCGGAGAAGACCTGGCCCCAGGTCGGCTTCTCCAGGAAGCGCTCGACCCGGCCCGCCTCGTCGACGATGGTGATGCCGAACTCCAGCGGATTGGGCACCCGCGTCAGGCACACCGTCACCAGCGCGCCCTTTTCCTTGTGGAACCGGATCAGGTCCGTCAGGTCGAAATCGGTGAGGGCGTCACCGGAGATGACGAGGAAGGCGTCGTCCTTGAGCGCCTCCTCCGCGTTCTTGACGCTGCCCGCCGTGCCGAGGGGCTTCTCCTCGTTGGCATAGGTGAGCTCCATGCCCAGCTCTTCGCCGTCACCGAAGTAATTGCGCACCAGTGAGGCGAGGAACTGCACGGTCACCACGGTCTCGGTCAGCCCGTGCCGTTTGAGCAGACGGAGCACGTGCTCCATGATCGGCCGGTTGGCCACCGGCAGGAGCGGCTTGGGCATGCTCGAGGTCATCGGGCGAAGGCGGGTGCCTTCACCGCCGGCCATCACGACGGCCTTCATGTCGGAAGCGTCCTCCTTGCGAGACGACGGTCATGCCGACTTCACGCCCGGTAAGGCTCGGGGCGGGGGCCGCCTGGGGGCGGCGCAATCAGTCGGCCGTGGCGTCCGCCCTGACCAGTCGGCGGACCTGCACCACGTAGAGGATCCCTGCCCACCAATAGAGGGTTGTACCCCATCCGGCGAACGCCCATCCGAAAATCGCGGCGAGCGACGCCACCCAGCCCGAACCGTCACTGAGAAGCAGCAACGGGAAGGCATACATCAGGTTGAAGGTCGCTGCCTTGCCCAGGAAGTTCACCTGCGGCGGCGGATAGCCGTGGCGCCGGAGGATCCCCACCATGACCAGCAGCATCGCTTCCCGCGCCAGCAGCGCCACGGTCAGCCAGAGCGGAAGGATCTCACGCCACGTCAGACCGAAGAGGGTGGAGAGCACGTAGAGCCGGTCGGCGGCCGGGTCGAGCAGCCGGCCGAGGCTGCTGATCTGGTTCCAGCGCCGGGCGAGCTTTCCGTCCAGGTAGTCACTGACGCCGCTGAGCGCCAGCACGAGCAGCGCCCAGCCGTCGTGCTTCGTGAGAATCAGCCACAGGAAGAGCGGAACGCCGACCAGACGCGCCATGCTGAGGATGTTCGGGATGGTGAGGACGCGGTCGGTCTGCACGCGCGTCTCCTGTACCTCCACCCGGGGGCCTCCTGTGGGGATATGTACCAACGATGTGATGTCCCACGACTTTACCCCCAGACGTCCGGCCTCCGGACGGAGGGGTGGAAGGGCAGGCGATAAACGCAGAGAAGCCCCGTTGGGAACCATGTTCCCAACGGGGCTTCTCACAAAAGGAGTTCGGCGGCGTCCTACTCTCCCACAGGGTCCCCCCTGCAGTACCATCGGCGCTGAAAGGCTTAGCTTCCGGGTTCGGAATGTAACCGGGCGTTTCCCTAACGCTATGACCACCGAAACACTATGAAACTATCAACCGAAACACACCCCACACCGGGTGGGTGTGTGTTGGTTGTTCGTGGTTTCAGAACCAACACAGTGGACGCGAGCAACTATGGACAAGCCCTCGGCCTATTAGTACCAGTCAACTCCACCGGTTACCCGGCTTCCATATCTGGCCTATCAACCCAGTCGTCTACTGGGAGCCTTACCCCATCAAG